>CAIOJR010000240.1 GCA_903858685.1 uncultured Caulobacterales bacterium
CTGTTCGTGCAGGACCTGACGAGTGTGATGAACAATTTTGTCGCCGTGCTCGTGGCCTGGTCTGGACCCTATGCCGGGGTCTGGCTGACCGACGGGATCCTGCGCGGCTGGCGCCTTGACCTGCGCGACATCCATGCTCAAGCCGGGTCGCCCGGACGGACAACGGGCGGGCGGCGGGCGGCCTGGCTCGCCTTCGCGGTCGGCATGGCGGTCGCCATCGCCACCATGAAGTCGCCGGTCTTTGTCGGCCCCATCGCCCAGGCTCTGGGCGGGATGGATCTGAGCTGGGTCCTTGGGGGCCTTGTGGCCGGCGGGGTCTATGCCGCAGCCGTCACGCTGCGCCAGCGGCAGACCGCCGAACAAAAATGAGCCTCGCCCGGACCGCAGACCAAAGGCGATGAGGCGCAAGGGGTTGCAGCCTTCAGCAACCCCTCCAGAACCCTATTTCGAGGCGTAGGCCTTGACCAGATCGGTCAGGAAATCCCGACCGGAATAGACGCCTTCGACGCTCGCCCGCTCGTTCAGCCCATGCACCCCATTGCCGTCGGGATCGCTATAGAGGCCAGGCGGCCCATAGGACGGAATGCCCACCGCCTCCAGAAAGATTCCGTCGGTTGCGCCGGTCGACATCATCGGCGCCAGCGGCACGCCGGGACGGTATTTACGGCCAACCGCACGGATCGGCTCGACGATTTCCGCCGTCAGCGGCGGCGGCTTGGCGAGCGGGCCGCGGTCGTCCACCTGTTTGACGCTCATCCTGGGATCAGCAATGGCCTTTTCAAGCGCGACGCGGACCTCTTCACTGCTGACACCCGGAAAGATCCGGCAATTGATATTGGCGCCGGCGCGTTGCGGCAGGGCGTTATTGGCGTGCCCCCCGTCCAGCAGGGTGGCCACGCAGGTGGTCCTGAGCATGGAATGGTAGGACCGATCCGTGTTCAGGACGGCCTCGGCGTCCTTGTCCGCCGGATTGGCGATGATGGCGGCCATGGCCTTGCCCATGGCGTCGGTCCGACTGGCCGCGCCCGCTGCAAAATAGCCGCGCGTCGTATCGGTCAGCATCAGGGGAAACTCATAGTCACGCACCTTTGACAGCGCATCGGACAATTCATAGATGGCGTTGTCGCGAATGGGCACGGAGCTGTGGCCGCCGGGATTGGTGGCTTCGATCCGGTAATTCACGGCCGACTTTTCGCCGACATGCAGGCGCATCTCCATCAGACGCCCATGACCGTCCGTGCGTCCGCCGCCGCCTTCATTCAAGGCGAAGGCCGCATCGATCAGGTCGCGCTTGTTTTCCGACAGCCACTTGGCGCCGTTGAAGGCCCAGCTGGTCTCCTCGCCGCAGGTCAGGGCCAGTTTCAGGGTGCGCTGGGGACGGTAGCCGTCCTTCCTGAAGCGCATCATCATATCCACCCAGATGGCGTCCATCGCCTTCATGTCCGATGTGCCCCGACCGTAGAAATAGCCGTTCTCTTCGATCAGGGTGTAGGGATCGCGCGTCCAGTCCTCGCGCTTGGCGACGACGACGTCCATATGGCCCAGCAGCAGAATGGGCTTGAGCGTCTTGGACGTCCCCGGAAGAATGACGACCAGTCCGCCCTCCTTGGGGTGATCCGGAACCCCATAGCGGGTGATGTCCGCGTCGGCGTAACCCGCCTGTCTCAGATGGGCCTCGACCTTGTCGGCAAGCGCGGTGCAGCTGCCTGTCGTAATGCTGGTGTCTGTCTCCACAAACTCCTTGTAGAGGGCGCGGAAGGCCGTCTGGTCGGGTCGCAGGGCCGGCCTGGAGTTGTCCTGCGCCAGGGCCGGCGCCGAAAGCAGCAGGCCTGTGGCCAGAACCAGAGCCGTAAGACGTCGCATGGCCGATCTTCCCTCTTATTCACATCAGACGACCATGAAATCAGCTTGCACCTTGTGCGTCAAAGCCGAAACACGCTTGCGAATGCGGCGCCGGTGGACGACATGCTCGCCACGAAGGCGAACGTCTGACCTCGCCCTTGTCACGCGCCGGACCCGACGCCTAGATTGGCGCCACAAGCGGCGTGCGCCATGTCAGATTGACCCGCGCAGGCCCACAGAGCATGACGCGTCGCGTCACAGGTGGAGAGTGACTTGGATCGTTCTGGATTGGGCCTCGCCCTGGCTTTCGCAGCGGCCATATGCCTCTTCACCACCGGTGCGCTCGCCGCCCAGCCGCCTCAACCCATGCCATTGCCAAAGGCTGCGCCAATCCCGGACCCGCGCGACATCGCCTATCCGGGCGAACTTCAGGTCTCGGTGGATGCGACGGACCTGACGCACGGTATTTTTTCGGTCAGGGAAACTATCCCGACCGACGGCAAGCCGATGGTGCTGACCTATCCGCGCTGGCTGCCCGGGGCGCACAATCCAAGCGGCCAGATCGACAAGTTCGCCGGTCTGATCGTCCATGCAAACGGGACAAGGCTGGAATGGAAACGCGATCCCGCTGACGTCTACGCCTTCCATATAGATCCCAAGGGCGCCAAACAGATCGACATTGGGTTCCAGTTCCTGTCGGCCGTCTCCACCCGCGAAGGCCGCGTGGTGATGACGCCGGAAATGCTGAACGCGCAGTGGATCTCGCTGGCCCTCTATCCGGCGGGCTATTTCACGCGCGATATCAAGGTCAAGCCGTCCATCAGACTGCCGCAGGGCTGGCGCTACGCCACGGCGCTGGACACAGATCATGCGGACGGCCAGTGGGTGACGTTCAGGACGACGACCTTCAACACCCTGGCGGACAGCCCCCTGATCGCCGGAAAGTATTTCAAATCAATCGACCTCAGCCCCGACGGCCCCGCGCCGGTTCATCTGGATGTGATCGCGGATTCACCTGAACAGCTTGAGATGAAGCCTGAGCAGATCGAAGCCCATAGGAACCTGATCAAACAGGCCTACATGAACTTCGGCTCCCACCACTACGACCATTACGACTTCCTGCTCAGCCTGTCGGACAAGATGGGGGGGAGCGGGCTGGAGCACCACCAATCGTCCGAGGACGGAACCTCGCCCAAATACTTCACCGACTGGGACAAGGGATCGGCCGGGCGCGATCTTCTGGCGCACGAGTTCACCCACTCATGGGATGGCAAGTTCCGGCGCGGCGCGGACCTGTGGACCCCGACCTTCAATGTCCCGATGCGCGACAGCCTGCTGTGGGTCTATGAGGGCCAGACCCAGTACTGGGGTTATGTCCTGGCCGCGCGTTCAGGCCTGATCAGCAAGCAGGACGCTCTCGACGCCATAGCCGAGACGGCGGCGACCTATGACCATCGGGTCGGCCGGGAATGGAAGGCGCTGATCGACACGACCAACGACCCGATCGTGGCGCAGCGGCGCCCGCAGTCCTGGCTGACCTGGCAGCGGTCGGAGGACTATTATTCCGAAGGCCAGTTGATCTGGCTGGACGTCGATACGCTGATCCGTGAGCGATCGGGCGGCAAGCGGTCGCTGTCCGATTTCGCAAAGCTGTTCTTCGGCATTTATGACGGCAGCTTCGTCACCCAGACCTATGTCTTCGACGACGTGGTCAAGGCGCTCAACACCATCGAACCCTATGACTGGGCCGGTTTCCTGCACACGCGCCTGGAAGGCCATGGTCCGGGCGCGCCGCTCGACGGCCTGCAGCGCGGAGGCTACCGTCTCGTCTACACCGACATTCAGACCCCCTACGCCAAGAGTGCAGAGGCGCGACGCGAGACCACCGACTTCATGTATTCGCTCGGCTTTACGGTCAATCGCGAGGGGCAGCTCAGCAATGTCCAGTGGGAAGGACCCGCCTTCAAGGCCGGCCTGACCGCCGACACCCAACTCGTCGCGGTCAATGGCCTGACCTATTCCGGGGATTTGCTGAAGACGGCGGTAAAGGCGGCCAAGGGCGGCGCGGACCCCATCGAACTTCTGGTGAAGATCAACAATCATTACCGGACCGTGCGGATCGATTGGCATGAGGGTTTGAAATATCCCCATCTTGAGCGCACCACCAAGGGCGCCGCCAGTCTGGACGCCATTCTGGAGCCACTGAACTAAGCCTGACCGATTGCACCGGTCATCCCGGCCTCAAGGAATTGAATATGCGCCTGAAAATCGCTGCGACCGCCCTGGCGGCGGCCTGTTTGTCGGGCCTTGCCCACGCCCCGGCGCTTGGCCAGCCCGCCCCTGCAACGGCTGACCCGTTTCAATGGCTGGAAGAGGTCAATGGCGCTCCGGCCCTGGACTGGGTCAAGGGGCAGAACGTCAAGGCGCACAAGGCCCTGGAGGAAGATGCGCGCTTCGACGCCTTTCGCCAGGAAGGGCTCGCCATCTTCACGGCTCAGGACCGGATTCCCACGCCGCGCCTGCGCGCCGGAGGCGTCGACAATCTGTGGCAGGACGCGACCCATCCGCGCGGCGTCTGGCGGCGCGTGGGGCTGGACGCCTTTGGCGCCGACACGCCCGCCTGGGAGACCGTGATCGACTTCGACGCCCTGGCCAAGGCAGAGCACGCCGACTGGTTCTCCAAGGGCGAAAACTGTCTGGCTCCGGCGGAGCGTCAGTGTCTGGTGCGACTGTCCGACGGCGGCAAGGACGCAGTGTCGATCCGCGAGTTCGACGCCCAGACCAAGACCTTTGTCGATGGCGGCTTTCGCCTGTCCGAAGGCAAGCAGAATGTCGACTGGCTGGACGCCGACACCCTGATCGTCTCCCGCGACTGGGGCCAAGGAACCACCACGCGCTCGGGCTATCCCTTCGTGGTCAAGACGCTGAAGCGGGGCCAGTCGCCCGATCAGGCGCAGGAGATATTCCGTGGCGCACCGTCCGACGTCCAGATCAATACGGCGGTCCTGCGCGACCCGGACGGTCGGGTCCGCGCCATTGTGATCGAACGCGGCGTGAGCTTTTTTGAGCGCACCTTCACCCTGATCGATGGTGAGCGCCGCATCCCCCTGCCCATGGCCAGGAAGGCCGAACTGCGCGCCTTTGTGCAAGGCCAGGTCGTGTTTCGCCTGGCGCAGGACTGGAACGGCTGGCGCGCGGGCGACGTAATCGCCTTCGACCTCGACGCCCTGAAGCACGACCCCGCCGGCGCCAAGGCCAGTCTGGTCTTTCGACCCGGCGCCCATCAGGCGGTGGAACAGGTCAGCGCCACGCGCGACCGCGTGGTGATCGCCCTGCTGGAGGATGTGCGGGGCCGGCTCGACGTGTTCGCCTTTGACAAGGGCGTCTGGACCCGCACCCGCATCCCCACGCCCGCGGACGACAATGTCCAGATCATTGACGCCTCCAGCCGGTCCAACCGTCTGTTCTTCGAAACCCAGGGCTTTCTGGACCCCACGTCGCTGACCATGGCCGACGCCGTGACGGGCCAGACCCGCACGCTCAAGCGCCTGCCGCCCAGGTTTGACGCCTCAAAGGACGTGGTGGAGCAGTTGTGGGCGACCTCCGCCGACGGAACCAGGGTTCCCTATTTTCTCGTCCGCCCCAGGACCATGGCCTATGACGGCTCAACGCCGGTGCAGATGTTCGGCTATGGCGGGTTCGAGCTGTCCTATCCGCCCCAGTACCGGCCCGAGATCGGCAAGCTGTGGCTGGAGCGCGGCGGCGCCTATGTCATCGCCAACATCCGGGGCGGCGGCGAGTTCGGTCCCGCCTGGCACGACGCCGCCCTGAAGGAGAACCGTCAGCGCGCCTTTGACGACTTCGCCGCGGTGGCCCGGGACATGATCGCGCGCGGGATCACCTCGCCCCGACGTCTGGGCATCTATGGACGCTCCAATGGCGGGGTGCTGATGAGCGTCTCCATGACCCAGCACCCGGAGCTTTATCACGCCGTGGTCATCGAAAGTCCGCTGGTGGACATGCTGCGCTATCAGAAGCTGTCCGCCGGCGCGTCCTGGATCGGCGAATATGGCGACCCTGACATCCCTGAACAGGCCGCCTGGATCGCCCGATATTCCGGCTATCAGAACCTGAAGCCCGGGGTGATCTATCCGCGCGCCTATATCACCACCAACCGCAAGGACGACCGCGTTCACCCCGGCCACGCTCGCAAATTCGCCGCCAGGCTCGAAGCTCTGGGCGACGCCTATATCTTCTTCGAGGACGATTTCGGCGGGCACGCCTATGACGCCGACCCCACGGCCAATGCCGCGCGCTGGGCGCGGCACTATGTCTATCTGAGCCAGCAGCTGATGGACTGAACGCGATGGCGTCCGCCCTGACAGCCATTGACCGATGGAAGATCAACAGATGAACCGCTGGACGTCCTGCGATCTGAAGACCCTGATGGCCAAGGCGTCTCCCATCCGCTCGGGCGACCAGTTGGCGGGCCTGGCCGCAACGTCGGCGCAGGACATGGTGTCGGCGCGCATGGCCCTCGCCGATCAGCCGCTGAAACGGTTCCTGGCCGAACCGATCATCCCCTATGAGAGCGACGAAGTGACGCGCCTCATCTGTGACAGCCACGATGCGGACGCCTTTGCGCCCTTGTCGCACATGACCGTCGGCGCGTTCCGCGACTGGCTTTTGTCCGATGAGGCGGACGCCGTGACCCTGGCGCGGCTGGCCAGGGGCCTGACGCCCGAAATGGTCGCCGCCGCATCAAAGCTCATGCGCAATCAGGATCTGATTCTGGCGGCCTCCAGAATCCGGTGCGTCACCCGGTTTCGCAGCACGGTTGGCCTGCCGGGGCGGCTGTCCAGTCGGCTCCAGCCCAATCACCCCACGGACGACGCCGCCGCCATACTGGCCTCCACGGTCGATGGCCTGCTTCTGGGCGCAGGCGACGCCACGCTTGGCGTCAATCCCGCCAGCGACAATATCGAGGTCCTGGGAGCGCTGGTGGAGATGCTGGCCGAGGCGATCGAGCGGTTCGCCATTCCCACCCAGTCCTGCGTGCTGACCCATGTCTCCACAGCCCTGGATCTGATCGCACAGGGCAGGCCCGTGGATCTGGTTTTCCAGTCCATCGCTGGAACCCAGGCCGCCAATTCCGCCTTCGGAATCGATCTGAACATGCTGAGAGAGGCGCAAGACGCCGCCCTCAGCCTTGGTCGAAATCCCGCGAGCGATCAGGTCATGTATTTCGAGACCGGCCAGGGTTCGGCCCTGTCATCCCACGCCCATCATGGCGTCGACCAGCAGACCCTGGAGGCCCGGGCCTATGCTGTGGCCCGGGCGTTTGACCCGTTTCTGGTGAACACGGTCGTCGGCTTCATCGGCCCCGAATACCTGTACGACGGCAAGCAGATCATCCGCGCGGGGCTGGAGGATCACTTCTGCGGCAAGCTGCTCGGCCTGCCGATGGGGTGCGATGTCTGCTACACCAACCACTCAGAAGCCGATCAGGATGACATGGACGTGCTTCTGACCCTGCTGGCCGCCTCAGGCGTCAATTTCGTCATGGGCGTGCCCGGCGCTGATGATGTGATGCTGAACTACCAGTCGACCTCGTTCCACGACGTCCAGTACGCCCGGCGACTGTTGAACCTGCGCGCTGCGCCCGAATTCGAGGCCTGGCTGCAACAGATCGGCCTCGTAGATGATCGGGGACGCCTGACGCCGGGCAGGATGGATCACCCCCTGACGGGATTGCTGATGTGAGCGAGGCCCCCATCACACGTCCGGGATGGCGCGCCCTCACGCCCGCCCGCATCGGGCTGGGCCGGACCGGAGTCAGTCAGACCACCGCGGATAATTTGAGCTTTGCGATGGACCATGCGCGCGCGCGTGACGCCGTGCATCAGCCCTTGGACGTGGAACGACTGGTCAATGAACTGGGCGATGCAGGCCCATCGGCCCTGATCGTCAATAGTCAGGCCACGGATCGGGCGACCTACCTGACAAGACCCGATCTGGGCGCCCGCCTTGATCCGCGCGCCGCCCCAGAGCTGGACACCTGCCCGGTCAGGGGCGCCGACCTGGCGATTGTGCTGGCCGATGGTCTGTCCAGCCTGTCGCTCCATCATGCCCCGGCCGTTCTGGAGCACCTGACACCGCAACTTCTCGCGGACGGCTGGCGGCTGGCGCCGCTGGTGATCGCCCGCCAGTCAAGGGTCGCGCTGGGCGACGAGATCGGCGAGCGTCTTGGCGTCGCCATGGTGCTGGTTCTGATCGGCGAGCGTCCGGGCCTGTCTGCGGCGGACGGGCTGGGCGCATACCTGACCTGGTCGCCAGAGGTGGGCCGCACCAATGCCGAGCGCAACTGCGTCTCCAATATCCGCCCGCAAGGACTGGCCCCGCGCGATGCGGCCCAAACCCTCTACTGGCTGATGACCGAGGCCCGCCGACGCAGGCTGACCGGCGTGCAACTGAAGGATCAGAGCGGACTGCGCCAGATCAGCTCTAGCTCATAACTCTATATATCTAGAACATTTTCTGAGACGAGCCGGTGGCCATGTCGTCGGAGAATACTCCAGGCTGACCGCCGCCTAATGCGAAAACAGGCTCTTGGGGATCGCCATGTGGACGCCCTTGTTGCGGTCCACCACCTCTGTGATGTGCAGGTCCGCCGCCACGCTGGCCAGCATATAGGCGTCGTCCCGGCTCAGGCCCTTTTCGGACATGAGGAAATCCACCATTTCCCGAGCGGCCCGATGTGCGGCGATGCTGAGATCGTCGTCGAACCCCATGCTGATATATTCGCTCGGCGTCTCGGCGCGCGGGTATTTGATGTGCAGGTCCTTGCGAAGGATGAACTGAATCCGGCCAATGAGCGACGTTTCCAGCGCGGTGACATCGACCTCGCCGTCGCCCTGACCCGCATGGCCGTCGCCGATCTCGAACAGGGCGCCCGGCGCATGCACCGGAAGATACAGAACGGTTCCGGCCACCAGCGCCTTGTCGTCCATATTGCCGCCCAGGACTGCAGGCGCGGTGCTGTCATAGCGACCATAGGCGGCGGGCGGCGCCACGCCCATGCTGCCGAAGAAGGGGTGCAGCGGGATCGTCACCCCCGGCGCGAAGCTGGCGGTCATCTTCGCGCGATCCAGCGCAATGATCTTCATCTTTGCATAGGGGAAGTCCTCGGTCAGCAACCCCAAGCCATAGCGAAATCCGTTATAGGCGTAGGGTATGGCCAGATCGATCTTCAGGATACGGACTTCCAGCGTGTCGCCCGGCTCTGCGCCCTCCACATAGATCGGACCGGTCAGGATGTGTCCGCCGGGACCGCGGTCTGTGACACCGGCGAAGACCTCGCGCAGGGAGGTCTCGACATCCGCCGGCGCCACGCCCGCCCGCTCCAGTGCGGTGGGACTGCTCGTCAAAAGAGTGTGAATCACGACCGAGTCGCCCGACTTCACCCTCAGGGCGGGCTGGGCATGAAAGTCATAATTGCCCCAGGCGACCGTCTTTGGCGTGGCGGCCAGTTCATAATCCGCCGCCGCCGCGATGACGCCGCCGCCAAGGACCCCAAGCGCGCAGGCGACAAGACCGAGAAACCGCTTCACCCTCAAACCTCCCGCTCGCAAACCACAGGCCAAGCTCTGAAAGATTTTGGATGGCGCCGCAATCCGCGACCCGCGATCTGGCCCATTCAGACCCATAGAGACCAAATTGACGCCGTATCTGCTGAAACACGCTGCGGATCGCGCATCAGGCCAGGGCGACAAGCCCGCCGTCAGGGCCTGGCCGACTGCGGAGCTACTTCTTGTGCTCAGGCCGCAGGACCGATTGCACCACGATGGTCTTGGGCTTTTCCGCCTTGGGCTTGCGGACTTCCTTGTTGCTCTTCTTTTGGCCCTTGGCCATGGCGCTTCCGATCCTGGAACAGGGGTGACACGGTAAAACCGGTCGCGCGATCCAGAGTTCCCAATGACGCGGCGGCGTGAGCGACACTAGAGCCGTCAACGGGTTTACGATAGTGCCCAAACATCGATGCCGTGAGCCAGGCCGCTTGTCGTGACCCGGCGGCCCGACGCGAACCCATTCGCCGCTGTCAGCTAGCCGATGGTCTGCCCGGCCAGGACGGCGGCGGTGTCTATGTCCTCGATCAGGCCGGGATTCGATGGTCGCCAGCCCAGCCGATCGCGCGTGATCGCGCTGGAGGCCGGCATGTCGACGCCCGAAAACATGCCCAGCCAGCCAAAATGGGCCTGCGCGTCCTCCTGACTGACACTTCCGGTCGGCACGCCAAGGCGGCGACTGATCGCTTCGGCAATGTCTCGCATCGGCAGACCCTCGTCGGCGACCGCCATATAGGCCGAGCCGGGCTCTCCGCCCTCCAGAGCCAGCCTGTACAGTCGCGCCGCGTCTCGCCTGTGGCCCGCAGGCCAGCGATTGGCGCCGTCGCCCACATAGGCCGCCACGCCCTGAGTGCGGGCGATCTGCACCAGGGCTGGCAGGAAACCGCCCCCGCCGCTGTCATGGGTGATCGGCGGCAACCGGATGACGGCGGTGCGCAGACCCCGGCTGGCGGCGTCCAGCACAAGGGTCTCTGTCGCGCCGCGCCCCCAGGGCTGGGGACGATCATTCTCGGTCGCCACGCGGCCAGGCGCCAGCATGGCGATGCCCGACGTGGCGATGAACGGCTTGCCCGAGCCCGCCAGGGCGTCGAGCATGGCGATCACGGTCTGCTGCTCGATCTCGATGTTTTCCACGAACCGGGAAAAGTCGTGGATGAACGCACAGTGGATCACAGCGTCGCAGGCCTGAGCGCCGGTGATGAAACTGCCATGGTCGGTCAGATCGCCCCGGTGCGGCTCCACGCCCCGGCTGGCCAGGGTCCGCGCGCCCTCGTCCGTCCGGGCGACGCCCAGGACGCCATGGCCCGCGGCGAGAAGCTCATCGGCGACGGCTGTGCCGATGAACCCGGTCGCGCCCGTCAGAAAAACCCGCATCAATCTGTTCCCCGCAGGGCGGCGGACGCATCTTTGCGAGCCCCCTCGACAACAATGTTAGGCGCCCGCAGACGTCCCCGCCATCCGGCGCCGCATCACGCTGTCGTGACCCTGGGAAGGGCTCAGATTCCGGCGTACCACTGATAGCCGCGATCTTCCCAGTATCCGCCCTTGCCGCGCCCGAGATTTGCGAAGCTCTCCACCGCCTCGATCCGCATGACATATTTGGCCATCTTGTAGCCCAGTTGCCGCTCCAGACGCAGACGAATCGGCGCGCCATGCGCCACCGGCAAGGGTTGGTGGTTCATTTCGTAGGCGAGAAGGGTCTGGGGGTGAAACGCGTCCTCCACCCCTATGGTCTCGTAATAGTCGCCCGTTCCATCCAGCGTCATTTCCAGCGTGTCGGCGCAGAAAAAGGCGAGGTATCGCGCCTGAGGCTTCAGTCCCGCGCGTTCCAGTATGGCCCCCAGCCGGGCGCCCTTCCACTGGGCAATCGCGCTCCAGCCTTCCACACAGTCATGTCGCGTGATCTGGCTGCGAGACGGCGCCGCCTTCAGATCCGACAGGGACAGGCTCAACGGGCGCTCCACCAGTCCGCCGATCTGCAGTCGCCAGTCGGCGAAGCCTGAGGCCACATGCTTCTGGTAGTCGTCGCTGTCAGGACTGGTCGTGCCATTGGCGCGAAAATCCACAGAAATGGCGCTGGCCTCATATTCGCGCGCCAGCGCGCGGGAGCCCACCAAAAGCCCGTGCAGGCGACGGTTCCAGGTCTGGGCGCCGTCCAGCACCTGATTGACCTGAGGCGACTGGGTCAGCTTGTCGCAAGCCGCCACGCCCGCCCCCAATATCGCAGTGAGACCGGCGCGAAGCCAAAAGCGTCGATCAGGGCCGCTGGTCATTGGGCCGCCTCGTCATTTCGGATCACCAGTCTGCCTGTGATCATGGACCGCAACAGATTGAACGGCCCCGCCAGCGCGACCATCGCAATGTGAACCATCACGAAAGCCGCAAGGCTGGAGACGCCGATAAAGTGCAGGGTGCGCGCGCTCTGGCGACCGCCCAGGACCTGTGTGAGCAGGTGAAACCGCGCATCAATGGCGGGCGACATGGCCAGTCCGGTCAGGACCATCACAGGCAGGACGATGAACACCACCGCAAGATAGGCCAGCTTTTGCAGCACATTATAGCGTCGCGCCGCCTCGCCCTTCGGAAAGCGCAGGCGCAGATGGTCCAGCAGATCACGCCCTATATGCTTCAGCTCGGCGCCGGTCGGAACGAGATCGGACGCCAGACGGCGGCGCACTGCACCGTCAGCCAGATAGAGCGCGCCATTCAGCACGAAGATCCAGGCGAAGAAGAAGTGCCAGCGCCGCCCTGCCCCCAGATCAAGCTCTGCGGGCAGGGTCAGCCAGGCGGGAAATGCGCGGGCGGACATCTGCCCGTCCGCCGAACGCGACGCCCCCAGGATCCCGGTCGTGTCCACAGCGCCCTCGGTCCAGTTCACCACGCCGCGCAGCTCGCCATTGGCCGCTGTCACTGGCGTGATCGACACGAAGGGGTGGGCGAACTCAGACGTGTCACCCCAGTAGAAGGCGGGGTGAGCGCACAGGATCTGCAATCCGCTGAGCAACAGCACCAGCAGGGTCACCGCGTTGACCCAGTGGGTCGCACGCACCAGCACGCCGTGCCGATGGACCAGAATCCGGTTGTTCCTGAGGGGCTTGTCGGCGCGCATCTGGGGTCTATCCAACCGGCCCGCCTTACATTGGCGGCGCCTTGCCCTTTTCCCCGACCGCCATGCTGTTGGCCACCAGAGCGCCGGAAGGGGTGGCGATTGCGATGAGAAACACGTTCACGCCGGGCTGGATCAGGCCGCGCTCGCCCGGCGCGATCTGCACGATGGGCGCCTTGTCGGGAACCACGATATGACGGGTTCCGGTCGAATAGCTGACGTCCAGTTCACGACCCTTGGCGCCAGTGACCACCTTGCCCACCGTGCCATTGGTCATCATGGATCCCTTTTTCAGGTCCCAGCCATAATGGCCCTCGCCCATTTTCACGCCGGGCGGAAAGACGTGCACTTCCAGAGAGCGGCCAACGCCATCGCGCTGCGGCATCTCAGCGGTGCCGATAAAGCTGCCAGCCTGAATGTCAGCCGCGGTGATCGACTTGGTGACCTGCACGGTCCAGTCCTTTGTCAGGTCGACGCTGACCATGTGGCCGTCGCGCGTCTTGAGCGAGACCTTGTCTGAATCGACGGACGTGACAGAGCCCCGCAGGATCTGCGGCGCAGGCGGCGCGGTCGGCGCCGGTTGCGCGGCGGCGATGGATGCTGCGGCAATGCTGCAGCCAATGGCCGCCAAAACTGTTCTGGACATGGAGCCCCCCTTGATCCGCCCTCAACCGAGGCGATGGGCGCATCTTTTCCCATTAATTTACTTTTGTCAAATTAAGTTTGATACAATTTAATTATGATCTAGGCGATGGCGAGAGGGTTGCGCTATCGGACAAACATGACGCGTCTCGCAAAAGCGCGTTAAGTCCTTCAGGTTCATAGCTGACCGGACGGGCGGAAGATGTCTTGCAAACTCTGGGAGCTGACATGGAATTCGATCCGGACGACCTCCTCCGTCTCGACCATCAGATCTGCTTTCCGCTCTATGCGGCGTCAAACCTCATGACCCGCCTCTATCGTCCCCTGCTGGCGGAACTGGGCCTGACCTATCCCCAGTATCTGGTGATGCTGGTCATGTGGGAGACCTCGCCCGTCCAGATGGGCGAGCTTTGCCAGCGGCTCTATCTTGACAGCGGCACCCTGACGCCGCTGCTCAAGCGCCTCGCCGCCGCCGGATTCATCACACGCGATCGCGACCCGCAGGACGAAAGACGTCTGATCGTCAGCCTGACTCCAGCGGGTGAGGCGCTCAAGCTGGATGCCCGGGCCATACCCATGGCGCTCGCCTCGCAATTTGACGGCGATCCAAAAGATCTCGAAAGCCTTCGCGACGCCATTCGCGAAATGACCCGGACCCTGTCCGGTCGCGTAGAGCGCTTCTCCGGCGCGAACTGATCAGGACGCACAGGCCGAGGGGACAGGCTGCGCCGCCCCGATTCCGGCGGCCTGTCTTTCCTTGAGGCTATGTTCTGCGCCGCGGCTTGCCCGGGCTGGGCTGGCTGGCGCGCGCATGGGCGGCGGCCAATGCACCGCGAAAGGTCGCCGGATCAACCCGGGCCAGATCGCAGCGGGTGGCCCCCATCCGGCCCCATCCGCCCGGTACGGGGGAAAAGGCGTCTGGCGCCTGCTCGCAATAGAAGGCCTGCAGCATCGGATCGAACATGAAATTCATGTCGCAACCGTCTGCGCCCAGCGTGGCGAAGATTCGACGCGGCGTTCGAAAGGCGGTCCGGTCGAAATGCAGCGCCTCGCTGGCGTTTTCCAAGGCCAGAGCCCATTCACGGGCTTGTTGCACCGTCATCGACATGGTGTCGTCATCCCTGCTGACCCCGCCAAGCTCACACGGCGCCTCTGCCAAGTAAACCTGACGACCGGATCGCGCGTCTCATGACTGAAAGCCGCTGTCGCGATCAAGGTCGGGCGGCGGCCATCCCCAGATCGGCGCGGTCTTCCGCCGCGCTCACGCCAGGGCCTGAGGGGCGGGCGCGGCGCTACAGCGGCGTGTTCAGGGCCTCCGCCAGCCGTGTCAGCCCCTCTCGCGTCATGACCGGATCGCCGGCCAGACCGACGCGAAAATGCTGAGGCGCGCCGAAAAACGCGCCCGGAACAATGCCCGTCTCATAGCGCGTCTGCAAACGATGCAGAAGCGCGTCGCCATCACCCTGACGCAGTCGGGGGAAGATGGTCGTTCCCTGATCGAACACCACCTGTTCCAGAGCCGGGTGGCCGCCGAGCAGCTCCAGATAGGCGGCCCTGTTGGGGTCGATCATGGCCAGGGCCCGGGCCCGCAGGGCGTCCAGTCGCCCAAGAGCGGTCAGGCTGAGCTGCTGGGTGATGAAGGGCCCGCGTGCGGCATAAAGGTCGTCCAGCCTGCGCATCCGCTCCGCCAGCGGCGCGGGCGCCAGTATCCAGCCGCAGCGAAGCCCGCTCAGGCCATAGGCCTTGGTCAGGCCGCTGGTGACCACGACATTGGCGTCCGGATGAAACAGGGTCGAAGCGCCTTGGCCCTGAAAGGTCAGTTCGCGATAAATCTCGTCCACCAGCACAATCGCGCCCACGGCCTGCGCCGCGCGGGCGATTTCCATCAGCGTCGCGTCCGCCTCCAGCCGACTGGACGGGTTGTGCATATTGGTGAGCACGACCAGGCGGGTCCTGGACGTCAGCAGACGCCGAACCTCATCCACGTCCAGCGCATAGCCCTGCGACAGACGTCGCGGCAGGCGACGCAGATCGGCCTGAAGATAACCCAGAGCCGCGACCATCAGCTCATAGGCCGGGTCTTCGATCAGCACCTCGTCCCCCGGACTGACCAGCGCCGCCATGGCCTGATGATTGGCAAAGGAGGCCCCGGCGGCGGTGACCACGCAGGCGGCTGGAACATCAAAGCGCGCGGCGATGGCCTCGCTCAGAGGGGGATAGCCGTAAGGATTGGGCCCGTGCAGCTCCAGCTCGTCCAGCCGCGCCCCAAGGTCCGCCATCCGGCAATCGGCCACGCCGCTGGTGGCCAGATTGAAGCGTGCGCCGGTCTTCAGCTTCGCAAAATGCATATAGTCCGACTGGAGGACGCGGTTCGTCACGGTCACGGGATCAGGCCTTTGCCGAAGCCGAAGCGCGCCCCTTTGCGCGCCAGTAAAAATACGCCGGCAGCCCCAGCGCCATAATGCCGTAGCCGATCAGGCTGTCGACCGGATAGGCCCAGAAGGAGCAGCCCACAATGCTCAGACTGGCCGCAATGAACAGCCCCGTCGTCCAGGGGTGGAACACCGCAGCATAGCCGCCGCCGGACGCCTCCCGCCCCTTGCCCGCCCGGCGCCGCACCACGAACAGGGCGGCGGCCGACAGGGCGAAAAACAGGAAATTCATGGCGATGACATAGCTGAGGATGCGCTCATAGGCGCCGGACATGGCTAACAGGCCCGTCCAGACCGCCTGCAGAATAATGGCGGCGGACGGGACGCGGCTGCCTTGCGTAATCCTGGCGATGGACTGGAAGAACAGGCCGTCGCGCGCCATGGCGAAATAGACCCTGGGTCCGGTCAGCATGGACTGGCTGAGATAGCCGATGGCTGACAGGGCGATGGCCGCAGCCGCCAGCCGCGCGCCCGCCGGGCCGACCGCCCGTTGCAGGACCTCGCTCGTCGGGGTGAGGGTCGCGCTCAGGGCCGAAAGCCCAAGCGCGCGCAGGCAGGCGATGTTGATCAGGAGATAGATGGTGATGACCAGAATAACGCCCACCAGCAAGGCGCGGGCCAGATTGCGCGCCGGATCACGGATCTCGCCCGCGACGTAGTTCGCCGTCTGCCAGCCGCCATAGCTGAAGACCACCGGAATCATGGCCGCGCCAAAGGCCTTCAAGGCGCCGCCGGTTCCCCCTTCGGACAGCATCTTCGGCGGCGAAGGCACGGACGGCGCCAGAAACAGTCCGGCGGTGATCACGGCTGCGATGGCCGCCACCTTCAAGGCGCCCAGCAGGGCCTGCGCCCCGTCGCCGGTCTTCAGTCCTGCGCAGTTGAGCCCAGCCAGACAGCCCAGGGTCAGGGCCACGATCAGGTGCTCCGACACGCCCGGCCCGAACAGGACCTGAATATTGCGCGCAAAGATGATGGCGACCGCCGCCATGCCGCCCGCCTGCACCACCAGCAGGGTCGTCCAGCCGAACAGGAACCCGGCCAGCGGGCCATAGGCCTCACGCAGATAGACATATTCCCCGCCTGTGGAGGGATACCGCGCCGCCAGCTCCGCATAGACAAAGGCGCCCAGCAGCGCGATCACCCCGCCCAGGGCCCAGGCCGCGAGAACGAGTTGCGGCGAGGACAGGCTGCGCGCCACGACGGCCGGATTGACGAACACGCCCACCCCGACAATCCCCCCCATGACCAGCATCACGGCGTTGGGAAAGCCGATGCCAATTCGAAGCCCTTCGGCGGACAGATCACGGCTGTTCATGGCTGAAGGCTAGCACGCAGCCCCGGCCCCCGCGCAAGGGCGGATCTTGCGGTTTGGCGACCCATGGGAGATTTCCCCGGCCGTCGCCGGAGTGATCGTGGTCGGCAATATCGGGCGCAACGCGCTCAGTTCTTCAGCGAGACGGTCGCCTGTGCGCTGAGCCCCGGGCGAAGCCCCGAAAGCGCGGCCTGGCCTGCGTCAAACGCGATGCGGACAGGGACGCGCTGGACAATCTTGGTGAAGTTCCCCGAGCCGGGCTCGAAGGGCAAAAGCGAGAACTGCGACCCCGTGCCCGGCGCCAGACTGTCCACCCGTCCTGTCAGCACCTTGCCCGGCAGCGCATCCAGCCGGATACGAACCGACTGTCCCGGCGCCATGCGGGCGACCTGAGTCTCCTTGAAATTGGCCGTGACATAGAGCGCCGAAAGCGGCGCCACCGTCAAAAGCCGCGTGCCGGGTTGCACATAGTCGCCCGCCTCGACCTGACGGTCGCCGACGACCCCGTCTATCGGCGCGCGGATCAGGGTGTGGTCCATGTCCTGTCGCGCCAGATTCAGGGCGGCGGCGGCTCGGGCCTGGGCGGCCAGCGCCTGGGCCGCTGCGGCCTGCAATGTCGCCCGGCGGGCATGGACGACGCCAGCCTGATCGCGGCTGGCCTCCAGCGTCGCGCGGGCGTGGTCGCGGTCGGACTGCGCAGAGATTGCGGCCGCACGATAGGCGTCGACATCGCGTCCCGATACGGCGCCGGAGGCGGACAGCGCGTCAAACCGGCGCCGGTCGGCTTCAGCCCTCGCCCCTTGCGCGTCCGCCGACTGGATCGTGGTTTGCGCAACGCGAATGTTTGAGGCGGCGAGCCTTTCCTCAGCGTCGAGCGAAACAAGCGCGGCGCGCGCGGCGGCCAGACCGGCGGCGGCGGTCTGGACGTCGGCTTGCGCCGCCTCCACCCGTGCCGCGAACTCTTCCGGATCGATCTGGACCAGAGGATCGCCACGTCGGACAGCTTGGTTGTGCGACACCAGTATTCGGGCGACGAGGCCGCGCACCTTGGGCGCAATCACCGAGCTGTCCGCCTGAACATAGGCCGCATCGGTCGTTTCGGTCGGCTTGGGCGAGACGATCCAGATCGTTCCCACAACCGCTGCGGCCACGGCCAGCCCCACCGCCATGATGGTCCGTCCAGCGAAGGGCAGGCCCCGGCTGTCGGGGGCGGACGCGGTCTGGCTCATCGCTCGAAGACCAGCAGGGTGGAGGTGGCGGAGGCCAGAAGCATTCCTGCGGCGTCCGTCAGCCGCGCTTCGGCGAACGCCGCTCTTCGCCCCAGGGTGACGACCTTTCCCTCTGCCCGGACCGGACCGGTCTTGGCGGTCATGGCCTTGTGATAGGCGACCTTCAGTTCAAGGGTCGTGTAGCCCTGTCCGGCGCGAAGCATGGAGTGAACGGCGCACCCGCAGGCGCTGTCCAGCAGGGTCGCCGCATAGCCGCCATGGACCGTTCCGATCGGATTATAGGCCTCAGGCCCCGGCGTTCCGGAAAAGACCGTTCGCCCCTCCTCGATCTCGACCAGGGAGAAGCCGAGCGTCGACCCGATACCCGACATGGCGCCGGCGCGAACCATGGCGCGAAGCTGTTCCACACCCGCAAGGCCGGGCGCGACGGATTCGGCGACACTCATTGTGCGATCTCCAGTCCCAGCCGCTGCTTCACGGCGACCAGGGACGTGTTGAGGATGGCGTCGGACTGAGCCGGGTCGGACACGGCCCGAGACAGGGCGAGCGCGCCCACCAGTTCGGCGACGACGGAGGCTGCGAACGATTCGGCGGGCTCCTGCCCTATCTGTCGGATCTGACCGGCCAGACGCGCCGTCAGACTGGCGACGCCCGCCCCGTACCGCGCTCGAGCGGCGGGACCCAGACGGGCGAGATCGGCTGACAGGGCGGGCAGCGGGCAGCCCGTCCCGCGCGCATCGCGATGACGCGCTGACAGATAGAAGTCGAGGTAGCGGATCAAGCCCTCCCTCGCCCCATATCCGTCAGTGGAGCGGGCGAACCGCCCCCGCATGTCATTGAACATCTCGTCAATGGCCGCCGCGACAAGCTCATCCTTGGACGCGAAGTGAGCATAGAAACCGCCATGGGTCAGCCCGACGGCGGCCATCACCTCTGCGACGCTGATCCGGTCCGGTCCCGACTCCCGGATCGAGCGCGCAGCTTCGGCCAGCACCTTCCTGCGGGTCTCGATCTTGCGATTGGCGTCGTAGCGCATCTTGCGCCCCCTGTTTATATGATTGATATAATATAAACACGACACGCGGTCCGCAAGGGCCGAATTGAGCGCGAGACACGTCAGGATGCAGATCGGGATTGCTGAGCGCCTCGGAGCGCTGCTGGGCGGGTCCGGCACGGCGCAGGTCGCGCCGGCCGATCTTCCGACATCCCGCAAATTCATGATCTTCGCCGTCATGGCCTTTGGTCAGTTTCTGGCCCTGATCGACATCCAGATCGTTGCGGCCTCGCTCAATGACGTGCAGGCCGGGCTGTCGGCCGGTCCTGACGAGATCAGCTGGATCCAGACCGGCTATCTGATGGCGGAGCTGGTGATGATCCCCTTCTCGGCCTTTCTGGCGCAGGCCCTGTCCACAAGGTGGCTGTTCGCCCTGTCGGCAGGACTGTTCACCCTGTCGAGCGCCCTGTGCGGCGCAGCCTGGGACATCCAGTCGATGGTCCTGTTCCGCATCGTTCAGGGATTTGTCGGCGGGGCCATGGTGCCCACCGTGTTCGCCACGGGTTACGCCCTGTTCTCCGGCCCGCAGCGGGCCATGATCCCGGCCATACTGGGGATGGTGTCGGTGCTCGCCCCGACGCTTGGCCCCACGGTCGGGGGCTTTTTGACCGACGCCGTGGGGTGGCGCTCCATCTTCTATATCAACATCATCCCCGGCGCCCTCGTGACCGTGATGTCCCTGATCCTGATCCGGGTGGACAAACCGAACCTGAAGATGTTGCGCCAGATTGACTACGCCCATCTGGCCTCCATGGCGATCTTCCTCGGTTCTCTGGAATATGTGCTGGAGGAAGGCCCCAGGAACGACTGGTTCGGCGACGCCAGGATCGCCGCCGCGACCTGGATTTCGGCAGTGGCCTTCGGCCTGTTCCTGGAGCGCTCATTGCGGTCCGGCGGACCGATTGTGAAGCTGACTCCCTTTCGCCGTCCCACCTTCGCCTTCGCCTGCGTCTTCAATCTGGTGATCGGCTTTGGTCTCTATTCCTCCACCTATCTGGTGCCTGTGTTTCTGGGGCGGGTGCGGGGCTATAATGCGCTTCAGATCGGTCTGACCGTGTTCATTGTCGGGATCACGCAGGTCGCCTCCACCGTCATCGCGGCGCGCCTGTCGCAGACCGTGGACCCCCGGCGGATCATCACGGTCGGCCTGAGCCTGTTCGCCAGCGCGCTGTGGCTGGCGTCCTGGATCACGCCCGAATGGGGTTTTGCAGCCTGGGCGGCGCCACAAATGCTGCGCGGCTTCGCCGTCATGCTCTGCATCGTGCCCAGCGTCGGTCTGGCGCTGGGCGGTTTCGCCATGACAGAGCTGCGCTACGCCTCGGCCCTGTTCAATCTGATGCGCAACCTTGGCGGCGCCATCGGCATCGCCGTGGTCAATACCTGGCTGGGTGACGCCACGCGGGTGCAGGTCGCGCGCCTGGGCGAGGCGATGGGCCGCCCCGCCGCACATGCGCCGGGTCTGGTCGCCGAACTGACACGCCGTATGTCCAGCCGCATTCCAGATCTCGACCATGCGACTCTGACAGCGCGCGCAGAGCTGGGCCGCGTGGTCGCCCGCTACGCCCTGACCACGGCCTTCAATGAAGTGTTCCGCACCATGGCCTGGGTCTTTGTCTGCGCGCTCGTCCTCGTCCCGTTTTGCCGTCCCTCGCCGCAAGCCTCCGCGCCGGTGTCGCCCGACGCCCATTAGGGCGGCCCAAAGTGTCTCAGACACGACATCTCAGCCGTTTACAACCGCCGCCAATCCGATCTAACCGTTGTCAAGATTTCGGAGGGCCTATGTCGACCATTGCTGAACCCATCACCCTGCCCTGCGGCGCGGTTCTGCCCAATCGCCTCGCCAAAGGCGCCATGACAGAAGGATTGGCCGACTGCCAGGGCCGCGCCACCCCGGAACTGGCGCGTCTCTACGGGCTATGGGCCGAGGGCGGTTCGGGGCTGTTGATCACCGGCAATGTCCAGATCGACGGCGACCATCTGGAGCGCCCGGGCAATGTCATCATCCAGGGGCGACCTGATGACGCCGCGCTTGACGGGCTCAGGGCCATGGCTGCGGCGGGAACCCGGGGCGGCGGGCATGTCTGGATGCAGATCAGCCATGCCGGCCGTCAGACCCAGGCCAGCGTGAACCCACATCCGAAGGCGCCCTCCGCCGTCGCAGTGCAACTGCCGGGCAACCAGTTCGGAACCCCTGTGGCCCTGACAGAGGCCGAGATCGTCGATCTGATTGAACGCTTTGGCGTGGCGGCGGAAGTCGCACGCGAAACAGGCTTCACCGGCGTCCAGATCCACGCCGCCCACGGCTATCTGCTGTCCCAGTTCCTAAGCCCGAGGTCCAATCTGCGCACCGACGACTGGGGCGGCTCGCTGGAAAACCGCGCCCGGATGCTGATGCAGGTCGTGGCCAGGGTCCGTCAGGCTGTCGGCCCCGGTTTCCCGGTCGGGGTCAAGCTCAACTCGGCGGACTTTCAGAAGGGCGGCTTCGCCTTCGAGGACAGTGTGATCGTGGCCGGATGGCTTCAGGATGCGGGCGTCGACCTGCTGGAGATTTCCGGCGGCTCCTATGAGCAGCCCGCCATGATGGACATTCAAGGGATAGAGCCGCCCGAAATCCCCGTTCAGAGGACCTCGACCGCCGCGCGGGAGGCCTATTTCGTGGGCTTCGCCAAGACCCTGCGGCGCTCTGTCAGTCTGCCCCTGATGGTGACCGGCGGTTTTCGAACGCGCGCCGGCATGAATATGGCGATCGAGACGGGCGGCGCGGACGTCATCGGCCTTGGCCGCCCCCTGTGCGTTGATCCCGCCGGACCGGCCAAGCTTCTGGCGGGCGCCGAAAGGCTGGACCGGTGGGAGACCAAACTCAGGCTCCTGCCGCCCGCCCTGCAGTTTCTCAACGGATTGAAGCTGATCCAGTCTGTCGAGGGCTTCGCCATCACCTACTGGTTCTATGCCCAGATCGACGCCTTGGCGCGCACCGGAACGGCAAGGCCGGGCGTCTCTCCGTTCAGCGCTCTGTTGCAGGTGACAAGGTCGGGCGCCGCATGGATGAAGGCCCGTCGCGCGGCGTCTTGACCGGACCCATTGAACAGGGCGGCGAAAGCGCCAGATGAGATTGGCTTGCCATTGCCGCCGGACGCCTTATCCCCCATAGGGCTCAGTCCAGCGACATGACGGATAGGGATGGAGTTCAAATGCGCCTTCGATTGTTCCTCATGGCGACAGGCGTCGCTCTGGCCGCGACCAGCGCCATGGCGGCGGACGCCAAAGACGCAGCGCAGGCGACCCTGACCGGTCAGGCGGCCTATGGCGACTGGCGCACCGATGCGCCGGGCGTGACGCGCAAGATCACCCCCGCCGATCTCGACCTTCCCATGGCGACCCCGTCCAAGGTCGCCTTCCCGACGGTGACCGCCAAGCCCGCAGATGCACATCCCGTCGCGCCCGCCGGGTTTGCCGTTGCGGCGCTGGCCCATCTGGACGGGGCGCGCCAGATCCGGGTCGCCCCCAATGGCGACCTGTTCGTCAGCCAAACCACGCCAGGCAAGATCGCGGTCATCCGCCCCGGCGCCAGCGCCTCGGACCCGGTCCAGGTCATGACCTTTGCCGAGGGGCTGGATCGGCCGTTCGGGATCGCCTTCTACCCGCGCGTCCACCCCAAATGGGTCTATGTGGCCAATACCGACTCCGTCGTGCGCTTCCCCTACCAGGCGGGCGACGCCAAGGCGCAAGGACCGGCCGAGGTGGTGATCGCCAAGCTCGTGCCCAAGAAGCAGGGCCATTCCACCCGCGATATCGTCTTTTCTGCGGATGAGCGCCGGATGTTCATCTCGGTCGGCTCCGGCTCCGATATCGCCGAACAGGTGGAGCCCAAGACCGCGCAGGAGATCGCCGCCTTCGCCGCCACCGCGCCTCTGGGGGCGGACTGGGGACTTGAAGCCGGACGCGCCGACGTGCTGAGCGCCGACCCCACCGGCAAGGACCTCAAGATCTTCGCCACCGGCATCCGCAACTGCGTCTCCATGGCGGTGCAGCCGGGCTCCAACGCCTTGTGGTGCGTGACCAATGAGCGCGACCTTCTGGGCGACAACCTGCCGCCGGACTACGTCACCACGGTCAAGCCGGGCGCCTTTTACGGCTGGCCCTGGTACTATATCGGCGCACACGAAGACCCGCGGCCGCACCTGAAAGGCGTTCGCCCCGATCTGGCGGACAAGGTGACCACGCCGGATGTTCTGCTTCAGCCCCATTCGGCGCCGCTGGGCGTGACCTTCTACACCGCCAGGACCGGCGCCGCGGTCTTTCCGGCGGCCTATCAGGGACAGGCCTTTGTCGCCCTGCATGGCTCCTGGAACCGCAGCAAGCGCACGGGCTACAAGATAGTCCGGCTGGTGATGAAGGACGGGCGTCCGACCGGCGAATATCAGGACTTCGTGACCGGCTTTGTGGCGGATGACAACTCGGTCTGGGGTCGGCCCGTGGGCGTTGCCGTGGCGCAGGACGGCGCGGTGGTGTTCAGCGACGACGCCTCGAACACCATCTGGCGGGTCAGTCCGTCGGAGGCGAAGCGGTGAGGCCCTTGAGACCCGCCCGCACGATCGCCCTTTTGAGTGCGGCGCTCTGTGCGCTGGCGACCGCGTCCGGCGTTGCGGCGGATTCGAGCCAGGGCTCCGCAGAGCGCGGGGAGGCCGTCTATCAGGACCGGTGCGTCATGTGCCACCAACTCTATGGCGCGGGTCAGGGGCCGAGCCTGAAAGGCGTCGTGGGCCGCCCGGCCGCCAGCCTGCCGGAATTTCCCTATACTGCGGCGCTGAAAGCCTCAGGTCTGGTCTGGTCCGCCTCGCGACTGGACGCTTTTCTGTCAGGGCCGGCGGAGCTTGTGCCCGGCACGGCCATGCCCATGACCGTGCAGGACGCGTCGGACCGCGCCGACCTGATCGCCTATCTGGCCAGCCTCAGGCCCGACGGACGCTGACGTCGCTCGGCAGGGATAGATTTCAAACCCAAGAGGCGTCCAGCATGACGATCAGCCACGCTCAGCTGCGCCCCTTGAACGGCTTCAAGGTCGTTGACGCCGTATCCGGCCCGCTCAGCGCAATAACGCGCCTGCTCGGCGAATTGGGCGCCGAGGTGGTGAGGCTCGCGCCCCTGACGCCGGATGAGGATCTCGATGCGGATCAAAGCCCGCATGAGATGCTCAGCCAGACCTTCGCCCATCTCGGAAAGCGCACGCTTCGGCTCGACCTCGCCGACGCCGATGCGGTGCGCAAGGCTCTGAGCGACGCCGATCTTGTGGTGGAAGACCTGTCGCTGAAGGCAAGCCTTGCGTCAGTCTGGAGCCATCAGGGCCTGCGCCGCGCCCGGCCTGATCTGGTGGTGATCACGGCCAGCGCCTTTGGCGTCGGCAATAGTCTGTCGGATTGGCGAATGACCGATCCGGTGCTGCACGCCCTGTCCGGGGAGCTTTCCCGCTCGGGAATTGCGGGGCGCGCGCCGCTCATGCCGCCGGGCCAGATCGCCCTCCAATGTGCGATCGCGCAAGGGGCCTATGTCGCGGCTCTGGCGCTCTATAAGCGCCAGTTGTCCGGCCAGGGCGATCACCTCGATTTCTCGGCTCTGGACGGCGCGGCTCAGGCGTTGGATCCTGGCTTTGGCGTCAGCGGCAGCGCCTCCACGGGTCAGGCGGCCAGGGCTCTGTCACGCGACCGGCCACTGAAGGGATATTTTTACCCCATACTGCCCTGCGCCGACGGGTTTGTGCGCATCTGCATCCTGGCGCCCCGACAGTGGCAAGGCATGTTCAAATGGATGGGCGAGCCTGCACAGCTGGCCTCGGACGCGTTCAACAGCACGGCTTTCCGTTTCGAGTCTCCCGATCTTATACCCGCCATCGCCCGCTTCTTCGCCGGCAAAAACCGCGCCGATCTGGAGCGGGACGGCCAGGCCCACGGCGTTCCGATCTCGGCTGTCCTCACCCTGGAGGAATGCCTGGCGGCGGAGCACCTGCAGGTGCGCGACGCCTTTGCCGACCAGACCCTCGGCGCAGGCCTGACCGCGCCCTTTCCCAATGGCGTGGTGACGATCGACGGGGTTCGGATGAGTCCTCGCCCATTCACGACTTCAGCCCGCCCCGCCATCTCGGCAAGGGCGCAGCAGGCCCGTCCGCTGGAGGGGTTGAAGGTGCTCGATCTGGGCGTCATCGTGGTGGGCGCCGAACAGGGGCGGCTGCTGGGCGACATGGGCGCCGATGTGATCAAGATCGAGTCCCTCGCCTTTCCGGACGGCATGCGTCAGAGCCATCTGCCCTTCGGCGTTTCGGTCAGCTTTGCGGCGGGACATAGAAACAAGCGCAGCCTTGGCCTCAATCTGAAGGACCCGGACGGCGTCACCCTCTTCAAACGGCTGGCGGCCAAGGCCGATATTGTGCTGAGCAATTTCAAGCCGGGCGTCATGGCCGGGCTGGGTCTTGGCCACGAAGAGCTCGCCAGGATCAATCCGGCGATCATTTCGGTGGAGAGCAGCGCCTTCGGCGCCACCGGCCCCTGGTCGAAGCGCATGGGCTACGGGCCGCTGGTGCGCGCCAGTTCCGGCCTGACCGGGCAGTGGCGTTATGATGACGATCCGGAAAGCTATTCAGACTCTGTCACGATCTATCCAGACCATGTCTCGGCCCGCGCCGGGGTTACGGCGGTCATCGCCCAGCTGATCCGCCGCCTGGAGACGAACAAAGGGGCGGGCGTCTCCATTTCCCAGTCCGAAGTCATGCTCAGCCATCTGGGCGCGGAGATCGCCGGCGCTCATCTGGCCAGACAGGGCGCGCCCGGCTTCGAAGACGCGACGGGACCCCAGGACGCGCCTTGGGGTGTTTTCCAGGCCAAGGGCGATGACGAATGGTGCGTGGTGACGGTGCGCCATTCGGGCGACTGGGCAGGTCTGGTCGAGGTTCTTGGGCGCCCAGATCTGGCGCAGGACGCCGCCCTGTCCACGCGCAGGGGCCGGCTTGCCCACGCCGTGCGGATCCATCAGGCCGTCAGCGACTGGATGGCGGGCGAGGCGGCGGACGCGGCCATGCGTCGGCTGCAGGCGGCAGGGGTTCCTGCGGCCCGGATGCTGCGGGTCGCCGACCAGCCCGACTTCCCCTATTTTCAGGAGCGACGCTTCTTTCTTACCGCGCGCCACCCCTATCTGGCCGATGAGATGTTGCAGGAGCGCGCGCCAGCGGCGTACGAAAACATGCCCGATCCGCCTCTGGCGCCCGCTCCTCTCATGGGCGAACACACGATCGAGGTGTTGAAGGATTGGCTGAAACTGTCAGATGATGAAATTCAAGGCCTGATAGCGCGCGGGGTCGTCGCGCAGACCGACCCGGCGGTCTACGACCTGATTGAAAAAACGAAGCAGAATGGGGAAGAAAAATCATGACGACCGAATCCGCAGCCGCTGTTCTGGTGGAACGGCAGGGCAATGTCCTGATCGCCACCCTCAATCGCCCTGAATCCCGCAACGCCGTCAATGCGGCGGTGCATGTGGGTCTGGGTCTGGCTCTGGAACAGGCCGAAACCGATCCGGACATCCGCGTCGTGATCATCACCGGCGCAGGCGATCAGGCCTTTTGCGCCGGCGCAGACCTGAAGGCCCTGTCGCGCGGCGAACGCCTCGCCCCGGAAGACAAGACGCAGGCCCGCTGGGGTTTTGCGGGCATGGTGCAGCATCCGATCTCCAAGCCGATCATCGCCGCTGTGAACGGCTTTGCACTGGGCGGCGGAACCGAACTGGCGCTCGCCAGCGACCTGGTGGTGGCGGCGGATACGGCCAGCTTTGGCCTGCCTGAGGTCAAGCGCGGCATCTACGCCGCCGCGGGCGGGGCTTTCCGTCTTGCCCAGCAACTGCCGACCAAGATCGCCATGGAATACCTGCTCACCGGCGAGCCCTTCACAGCCCAAAGGGCCCACGAACTGGGTCTGGTCAACCGGGTGGTTCCAGCCAGCGAGCTGATGGCCACCGCTCTGGATCTGGCCGCACGCATCGCGACCAATGCGCCCTTGTCGGTTCAGGCCAGCAAGCGCTTGGCCATGGGCATTGTCGACGGCGCCATCACCAGCGACGACGCCTTCTGGGCGCAGAACCGCAAGGAGAGCATGACCGTCATGACATCTGAAGACGCGCGCGAAGGCCCGCTGGCCTTCGCCCAGAAGCGCGCGCCGGTCTGGAAGGCGAAATAACATGACCAACAGCAGCCGCAACCCAGACCGCATCCCCGTCATCATCGGGGTGGGGCAATTCAATGATCGGGAGAAGAACCCGGACCTGGGGCTCGATTCGCTGGGCCTGATGGCCCAGGCGCTGCGCGTCGCCGAGGCGGACGCCGGCGGGAACATCCTGTCCCAGATCGACTCGCTGGCCATAGTCGACCAGATCAGCTTTCGCGAACTTGGCAATCTGTGCGCCGCTCTGGCCAACGAGATCGGGGCGTCGCCGCGCATCAACTACCAGTCCGAAGCCCCGCACGGCGACACGCCGATCCGGCTCCTGAATGAAGCGGCCAACCGGATCGGCGCCGGGGAGATCAGCCTGGCCGCCATCACGGGCGGGGAAGCCCTGCGCACCGCCGCCGGGCGTGCGGCCGCCCGCGCCAAGGACGGCGCCGCGCCGAACGCCCTTCGCACAGCCACACAGCGCCCCGAACCCACCTACGCCCAGCTTTATGGCCTGTCCGCCCCCGTCGACATCTATCCGCTCTATGAAAACGCCGGGCGAGCCGCCTATCACCAGAGCCTGAGCGAGGGTCAGGCTGAAAGCGGCGCCATCTGGACCCGGTTTTCGGAAGTCGCAGCGGCCAATGACGGCGCCTGGATCCGCAAAATCACCCCGGCGGACGAGATTTTGACGCCGTCGGACAGCAACCGCCCGATCGCCTTTCCCTATAACAAGCTGATGGTGGCCAACAGCTCGGTCAATCAGGGCGCGGCCTTTATTGTCGCCAGTCTGGCCGAGGCCAGGCGGCGGGGCGTTCCGGATGAGCGGCTGATCTATGTCGGCATGGGCGCTGCCGCCAAGGAGCACGGCAATGTGCTGAAGCGCGACGATTACAGCCGCTCCGTCAGCATGGACACGGCCATCCGTCGCACCCTGCAACTCAACAACATGACCGCCGCCGACTTTGATCTGGTGGAGCTTTACAGCTGTTTCCCGTGCGTCCCGAAGATGGCGCGCCGCACGCTCGGCTGGCCCGTGGACAGGCCCGCCACCGTGTTTGGCGGCCTGACCTTCGGCGGCGGTCCCATCGCCAACTATATGAGCCACGCCGTGGTCTCGATGGCCCAACGCCTGCGCCAGGAAGGCAGGACGGGCTTTCTGTTCGCCAATGGCGGGTTTGCCACCGACAATCACTGCATTGTCCTGTCGAACCAGCCCATTGCCGCCGCTCAGTTCCCGCAGGACTTCAACTATCAGGATGAGGCCGACGCCAAACGCGGTCCGATCCCGGACCTGGAACAGGACTATGTCGGACCGGGAAAGGTGGAGACCTACACCGTCTTTTACGGCCGAGACGGCGCGCCCAGGTCTGGCGTCGTGGTCGCCCTGACACCGCAAGGGCACCGCACGCTGGCCCATATCAATGTGGGGGAGGCCAAGGATCTCGCCTTCTTCACCTCTGGCGCGTCAGAGCCGGTCCACACCGCCGGAACGATCAAAGCAGACGCAGAGGGCCGTCGGATCTGGGTGATCGCCTAGATCCGGCCGCCCGGCGTCACGCGCAAAAAAAACGGCGCCACACGGCGCCGCAGTTCATAGGGAGGAAACGCCCAGGAAGGGCAACGGCGCCAACGACGCCGCACGATTGGAAACTTATGTTGCGCTGCATCATTTGCAAGAGGGGCGGTTTCGATTTCTTCTGAGGCCGCCGTTAGATTTACCTGCCGGCGGTTCAGGCGCCGCTCGCATCCACGACAATCGTCACCGCCTTGCCGCGAGACAGGGGCTCCCATCCCGCAGCGATGGCCGACGCCAGGGCCCGGGCGACAAGCTCCGGCGCAATCTGCGAGGCCTTGAGCTGCGGCGCGCCGAACCGGGGTTGCTGGTCCGGTGGAAACTCCAAAACAGCTTCGCGCAATCCTTCCTTGTGGCGCACGGCGATCGCCTTGCCCCGGCACTCGGACGCGTCCCTGGACCACTGGGGAAGTCGGTGAAGTCGCCACACATAGGGCTGCCCCTCGACTTCGATCTCAAATTCGGGACTCAGCTTGGTGCGCACCATCCAAGGACGATACTCCGCCCGCCCCGCCCGTGCCACCCCGTCCGGCGAACAGCAGGGTTCGCATATCGGGCGCCAGGTCCAGATGATCTCACAACCCGCCCTGCGAACCCCTGATGCCGCTGATCGTGTTGTCCCCGAAAATGCAGATTGACCAAATCGATTGATCCCACGACAAAAATAACGCCATTCACACGTCTACTAAGTTCTAGGGTTCCTCAAATTTCTGGGTGGAATCCCAGATTGTATTACAGCGAGTGCAGACGAATTTGCGCGTCTCACCCGCTCCGCCGCCTGTCTTTGACCAGGTCATGAGTCTACGGCATTCGGGGCAGACGGCTAGCTTGGCCCTGAGTGCGAAAAAGACCATGGCGAGCGCCGCGGAAATCATAGCTGTCAGGACGGCGACATTGACGAGTTCAGCGTTCTGATCAAAGCGCCCCAAGGCCAGCGCGATTGCAAGCCCCGCCAGGGCGATCACGCCCAATATGGCGGTGGTCACATAGGTGTGCCGCGCGTGGGTGGGGTGGAGTTTGGTTTTCAACGGCGCCTCCCGACGGGCCCTGGACTCTTGGTTGCAGCATAGATGCAGATTCCGACGATGCCGCCCACCTGACCCGATTTGATGGCGCCCAAGCTCCGCCGGGAAGTGGCTGAACTCGGAGCCCGGTTCAACGCTGGCGGAGCGTCGCCGCTATTGGGTCTGAGTTCGGGGTGCAAATGTTCCGATGCAAACAGGCGAATCCGAAGTCCTGAAATGGCCCAAGAGAGAGGGGAGTTCCAGGAAGGGTGTTCGGGCCAGATCAGCGGCCAAACAGGTGGGCGAGAGCCGCCACGTGATGCGGAGAAGCGTACTAACCCACAGTAATGTCGGGAGAATTCGCGCCACCCCTGCAAAGCCCAGGTTCGCGCATGTCCGCGTGGTGGCGGTGTGGGTCTGGAGGATAGATGTCTGTCGCCGTCGCGAGCTTTGGTCCAGAGCCTGTTTTTTCCTGTTTTTCCGAAAAGAACAGGTCAAATACAGCA
>CAIOJR010000241.1 GCA_903858685.1 uncultured Caulobacterales bacterium
CGCACCTTGGCCACCTTACGAAGCGCGGAGTTCGGCTTCTTCGGGGTCGTCGTATAGACGCGGGTGCAAACGCCACGGCGCTGCGGGCTGCCTTTGAGGGCGGGAACCTTGTTGCGCTTCACGCGCGGCGTACGCGGCTTGCGGATAAGCTGGTTGATTGTAGGCATAGGCTCTGACGTCAGTCCTTTGACGAATGCGGGGCTGTGCCTTTCGGCCGGACGCTACCGCGCTGATCCTTCTTTTGGACGTCTGGCCAGATCGAAACCTGCACAAACGCCCGGGTCGGCTTTCGGCCTCGAGCCTTGACGACGCCCGATGCATGAAACAACAAAACCGACCGGGACGCGCGCTTTGGGCGTTCCGGCGGGCTCAGCCCTCAGCATCGATTATCGACTTCGCCGCCTGAACCGATGAAGGGAACGGGCAACGCCTCGAAACAGAGGCGCTCTACTAGGCGCAAATCACGCTTTGGTCAAGCGGGGCCTTCCAACAGCCAAAATACAGGCTTCCTGTCGCCAAGAGGCCACTTTCACGTCAGAAAGACTGTGCAGTTTGCGAGTCACGGTCAGCCACGGACAACAGGATGCAGCGGGAGAACTGGAGCGACCGGACTTCTTCAGCGATTCTGTCGGCCTGCCTGCATGTGGCCGCCCTGATCGTCATGATCCTGGCCACGCCCCTGATGCACGTGGCGCCGCAAACCGAGGCGCATCACGAGCTTGTGGTGCCTGTGCAACTCACGCCGCCGCCGAAGCCCCCGCCGCCGCGCGTCACTGAACCAGTCCGCCAGCCGCCGCCAGAGCCCGCGCCGCAACCGCGCCCGGTGGAGCCCAGACCCGCCCCGCCGACGCCCAGCCCTGAGCCGAGCCCGACGCCCAAGCCCGCCCCGACGCCCGAGCCCCAGCCGCGCCCGATCGAGACTCCGCGTCCCGTGATCACGCCACGCCCCCTTCCCGCCCAGAAGCTGGCGACGCCGCGGTTGACGCCTGCGCCGCTGATCGCCCAGCCGCGGCCCTCGCCGGTTCCCGCGCCCACGCCTGTCCCGGCGCCGGCGCCCGCGCCGGAAAAGGTGATCGTGCAGCCCGTCAATGCGCCGCCCAAGATCATCCCCAGGCCCGATGTGAGGGCGACCGCGCACCGCGACCAACCCCAGCCCGACACGCTGCGCAGCGCCGTACAGCCCCAGTTCGCCCCCCGCCCGGACGAGGCGATCGCTGACCGCGAGGAGGAGCGTGAACTGGAACGGCAAAGAGAAGCGCTGCACGCTGCAGAGGCCGCACGTCAGGCGGCCCAGCCTGCGCCCGCCGCGAGCGCGCCTGCGGCCAGCGCCTCCTCGGCTTCAGCGGCCGCCGCTTCCGCCCCATCGACGCCCAGAGGCGCGCCGCCCGCCGCCGCCAGCCCTGGGGCGCCGCCGGTCTCGTTCCGGGTGTCCCCCGCCTATGGCCGTGTTGAGGACGAGGCGAGCGGTGGCCTGCGCGGGGTCCTGCGCGCCACGGTCGGCTGCGACCATGCCGACTATGCGCATCTGAGCCTGGCCGAACGGGAAAAGTGCCAGCGCGCCATGGTGCGCGACGCCAGCCACGGCCCGTCCGTCGATCCTGTTCCGGCCGCCAAGCGCGAGGATTATGACCGCGAGGCCGCCGCCAACGCCCGCAAGCGGGGGCTGAAGGAAGGTCCCCTGCCGACCATGATCGTGCCCTGCTCAGGACCCGGCGCCAATCTTGGCGGCGGCTGCCTGCCGGACGAGGCCCATATCAAGGTCCAGCCAAAATAGGCTGACGCGACCCAAACAAAAACGGCCCGGGCGTCTCCACCCGGGCCGTCATTTGGTTCAGCCAGGCTGAGGTCGAGGCGTTACGCCTCTTCCTGCTCCGCCAGGGCGATCTCGGCCGCCAGATCGGCGGGGAAGGACTCCAGCGCCTGCTCGCGGCTTTCGGCCAGGAGGGCGTCGCGCTTGGCGGCGACCCGTTGCATATTGCGAAGCTGGGCGCCCGTGCCGGCCGGGATGAGACGGCCGACAATGACGTTTTCCTTCAGGCCTTCCAGCGTGTCGAACTTGCCGTGGACAGAGGCGTCGGTCAGCACGCGGGTGGTTTCCTGGAACGACGCCGCCGAGATGAAGGAG
>CAIOJR010000242.1 GCA_903858685.1 uncultured Caulobacterales bacterium
ACTTCAATGCCGGGGCGGCATGGGAGCTTGATCTGTTCGGCGGGCTGCGACGCCAGTCCCAAGCCGCAAGCGCCGAGCGCAAGGCCGCCGACGCCGGGCTTTCCGGCGCGCGCCTGATGGTCAGTTGCGATCTGGCGGACGCCTATATCCAGTTTCGGGCCCTGCAACTGCGTCTGAAACTGGCTGAACGAGCCAGGGAGATCGACGGCCATTTCCTCGAACTGGTGGAACTTCGCTATCAGGCGGGACAGGCCGCCCGGCGCGAGCGGGATGCGGCTGAAGCGGCGCTGGATCAGGCCTCCGCCTTGATCCCGCAGCTGAAGCTGGGGCTGGAAGGGCAACGCAACCGGATCGCGGTCCTGACCGGAACCTCGCCAGAGGCTGAACAGGGCGCGCTGGAGGCGCAGGGCGCGATACCGGAGCCCCTGAGCGTCCCCGCGGGCAGCCCCGCCGACCTGTTGCGCCGCCGTCCCGACCTGATCGTGGCGGAGCGGCGCCTGGCCGCGGCGGATGCTCGCATCGGAGTCGCCATCGCCGACTATTATCCCAAGATCACGCTTCAGGGCCTGACGGGTTTCGAAAGCACCTCCGCCTCCAACCTCTTCACCGGCGCGGCGCAACAGACACAGGGGCTGGCGGGCGTGCGCTGGCGGCTGTTCGATTTTGGCCGGGTCGACGCCGAAGTCGCCGCCGCCCGGGGCAAGAAGGCCGAGGCCCTGGCCGCCTATCGCGAGGCGGTGCTTCGCGCCGCCGAAGATGTCGAAGACGCGCTGGCCCAGGCGCAGCTCAAGGCGACCCAGCACGCCGAACTGCGCAAGGCCGCCCACGCCCTGTCCGCTGCACGCCAGTCCGCTCAGGACGCCTATACGGCGGGCGCGGTCAGCCTTCTGGAAGTGGTCGATGCGGAACGACAATTGCTGCAATCCGAAGACCAGGCCGCCGAGGTGCAGGGCGAACAGACCCGCGCCACGGTGGCGCTGGTCCGCGCTCTGGGCGGCTGATTGGCCCGAAGGCTGCGGCGCCCTGCTGCAAGGCCACAACGCAGATCATGCCCCACTGAACCGGTTGACGCACGGCCCGATCAAAGGCTTGTGTCTGTGCGGGCGAAGCGCTGTTTGAAGCAGCGGCAGGGATGACGTCGCCCACAGGCGTTCACGGTTCAATGATCTGCAAGCCCGTCATGTGGAAAGCCGCGCTGCTCGGCGCGCTGTCAGCGGTGGCGCTGCAAGGGACGGGCCTGGCCCAGGTGGCCGATCTCACCGCTGTTCATGTGACCGCCGCAACCCCGCTGGGCGGCGGCGCCCTCGCCGTCGGCAAACTGCCCTATACGGTTGAAACCCTGTCGTCGGACGACATAGAGCGCACGGGGCTGGCGGATGTGACCACGTCGCTGAATGCGCGTCTGGGCGCGCTCAATATCAATGACAATCTCGACGACCCCTTTCAGCCGGACATCCTGTTTCGCGGCTTCGAGGCTTCGCCCGTCCTGGGCGCGCCGCAGGGCCTGGCCGTCTATCAGAACGGCGTGCGCATCAATGAAAGCTTCGGCGACACGCTCAACTGGGACCTGATCCCGGACAACGCCGTGGCCCGTATTGATGTGGTCGGGTCCAACCCGCTCTATGGTCTGAATGCGCTGGGCGGCGCCGTGACGATCCGGATGAAAACCGGGTTCGACGCTCAAGGCGTCAGCGCCGCCGCCGCTGTCGGCTCATTCGGACGCGAAGAGGCTGTGTTGAACCTGGGCGGCGCAACCCGGGGCCTGGGCCTCTTCCTGTCGGCGCGTCAGACCAGGTCTGACGGCTGGCGGCGCTTTTCGCCCGATCTGGTGCGTCAGCTCTATGGGGCGGCGGACTATCGCGGATCCAGGTTGCGCCTGTCCCTGACCTATACCGGCGCCGACAACCGGCTGGAGGGCGAAGGCCCAACCCCCGTCCAGGAACTGGCGGTGTCGCGGCGGCTGACCTTCACCTCGCCACAGGTGATCAACAATCGGCTCAGCTTTTTACAGGCCAATGCGGCTGCGACCTTTGCGGCGCATCTGTCGGCCCAGGGCGGCGTCTATCTGCGTCGTCTTGATCAGTCGAGCCGCAATGGAAATACGTCGACTTTGCAGAGCTGCGCAGACGCCGCGCTCGCCGGCCAGCTCTGTCAGGCTGATGAACAGACACCGGCCCTGATGGCCAGCGGTGCGCCTGTACCAGACATCTCCCAAGGCGGCGCGACGCCGATCGGCCAGATTGACGACAGTTCGCAAACCGCGACAAGCGCCGGTCTTGGCGGACAGGTTCAGTCGGATGCGCCGTTTCTGGGTCGCGCCAATCTGGCGGCGGCGGGGGCGAGCCTTGACGTGTCGCGAACCAGATACGCCGCCTCCAGCATGGTGGGACTGATCACGCCCGACCTTCAGATTGAGCCCGGCGGCTACGTCCTGTCCACACCCGAAGGTGGGCGCTTCACCGCCACGCCGGTGTCGCTGGTGGCGGACAGCCGGGCGAGCGGACTGTTCGCCACCGACACGTTTGAGGCGACTCCGCGCCTCAGCCTGACGGCCGCGGGGCGTCTCAACCAGATTCACATCGGGCTGCATGACCACAGAGGCACAAGCCTGTCCGGCGCAGGCGCCTATCGCCGCTTCAACCCATCGCTTGGCGCCACATACGCCCTCGGCGAAGGCGTGAACGCCTATCTGGGCTATAGCGAAGGCAGTCGCGCGCCCACGCCAGGCGAAATCGAATGCGCCAATCCGCAGGCGCCCTGCCTGTTGCCGTCGAGCCTGTCATCGGACCCGCCGACGCTGAGGCAGGTGGTCTCCCAGACCGTCGAAGCCGGGCTGCGCGGCGCTGGGATCACGGCTGGACCCGCAAGTCTGGCCTTTCAGATCGGCCTCTATTCCACAAAGGTGCGTGACGACATCTATGCCGTCACAACCACGCTCAGCACGGGCTATTTCACCAACATCCCCGCAACACGGCGTCAGGGCCTGGACCTGTCTGCGCATCTGGAAACCCGATCCCTGTCGGGTCAGATCAGCTATTCGCTGGTCAACGCGGTCTTTGATTGCGATTTTATTGAGCCCTCGCCCTCAAATCCTCTGGCCAACGCCAATGGCGGCGTGACGGTTCGGCGCGGCGATCAGGCGCCCGGCGTTCCGCGCCAGAGACTCAAGGCCAGCCTGCAATGGCGTCTGTCGCCGCGCGCCATGATCGGCGCCGATCTGCAATGGGTCGACCGGCAATATTATCGCGGCGATGAGGCCAATCTGCTCGCGGCCATGCCCGGTTTCGCCGTGCTGGGGCTGCATGGCGACTATCAGATCTCGAAACCCCTGAAGGTCTTTACGCGCCTGACCAATGCCACAAGCGCAAGATACTCAACCTTTGGCGTGCTGGGCGACCCGACCGGGGTCGGCGCCCCGGGCGTGCCTGCGTCGGGCGCCAATCCGCGCTTCCAAAGTCCGGCGGCGCCCCTGTCCTTCATGATCGGCGTCAAGGGCGGCTTTTAAGGCGGGCACGCAGCGGCCTATCGTCTATTCAAGTTGCCCAAAGCCCGAATAGGCTGCAAATCGAGACGCAAATCTGCGCACCCAACGGCGCGGACGTCCGATCAGGGGAGTCATATGTCCGCATCCGAGGCCAAGCGATTGTTGTGCGGCGCCTCCCTCGTCATCCTGTCGGGATGCGGTCTGGCGAAGCCCGTCCTGGCGACGGACCTGGGCGATCTGGAACAGGTTGTGGTGACCGCTCAGAAGACGCCGGAGCCGCTGGGCCGGACGCCGGTCTCCATTACGGTCGTGTCGGGCGACACCCTGACCGCACGCAACATCACCAACCCGGCCGAGCTTCCCCTGATCTCGCCCAGCCTGACCTTCACCAGCGCCATCAACAGTCGGGCTCAGGGACTCAATATTCGCGGGGTCGGCACGCTGAGCTATAGCGACGGGATTGAATCCAGCGTCTCCACCGTAGTCGACGGCGTGGTGCTGGCGCGGCAGATGATGTCGCTGTTTGCGCTGGAAGACGTGCGCCAGATCGAGGTGCTGCGCGGCCCGCAGGGAACCCTGTTCGGCAAGAACGCCTCGGCGGGCGTGGTCGATATCCACACACTGGACCCGACGCCCGATTTTCAGGTCTCGGCCAGGGCCTCCCATGGCAGCCTGAACGAGACCAAGGGATATGCCAGCCTGTCCGGCCCGGTAGCAGGCGGCTCTGTGCTGGCGCGGTTGAGCGTCTATGGCGTTCATTCGGACGGGTTCATCCACAACCTCTATGACGGTCGCGACTATAATGGTCAGAACGAGATCGGCGGACGGCTCAAATTACAGGCCGCCCCGACCTCTGGCCTGACCCTGACCCTGAACGCGGACTACGCCCATCAGGCCAGCGCCTGCTGCGTGATGACCGTTCGCAGCACAGCGCCCGGAACCTATTATCGCACCGCATTCTCAAGCCTGATCGGGGTCACGCCGGGGCCCGGCAATGAAACGGCGGATTTCGACCAGCCCTATCAACTCAATCAGTGGAGCGAGGGGCTGTCCCTGACGGCGGTGCAGCAATGGCCGGGCTTCAGCCTGACCTCGATCACCGCCGGACGGCGCTTTCGTGAGGTCGACAATAATGATCGCGACCTGACGCCAAAGCCGATCTTCGCGGTCAATTCCAGCAACGAACTGGAAGACCAGACTTCCGAGGAATTACGTCTGGCCTCTTCCTTTGACGGGCCGCTCAGCCTGTTGGGCGGCGTCTTTCTGTTCAACCAGAAACTGACCAGCAACACCGCCAGTTTTGGCAATTTCAGCGGGGCGCTTCCCGCGGCGGCGCTGGGCAATCTGGTCAGCCGCGGCGATTCAAGCTTCAGTCAGGCCGTGTTTGGCCAGGCCGTCTATCGCCTGACCACTCAGCTGAGCCTGACGCTTGGCGCGCGCTACACCCAAGAGCACAGCAACGCCTATCTCTACCGCAGCCTCTATCCCGGCGCGACGGGTCCAGCCCCCGCCAATATTGGGGGGGCGCCCCTGTCTGCGCCCCATCTGAACAGCCGCGACGCCAAGCTGTCGGATCGCGCCGCGCTGGACTACCGCTTTTCGCCGCGCCTGATGGCCTATGTCGCCTGGTCGCGCGGATTCAAGGGCGCAGGGCTGAACCTGCTCAACTTTGTGACAGCCGGCCAGATCGCGTCGGGCGCCTACAGGATCGCGCCGGAAACCTCGGCCAGCTTCGAAACCGGCCTGCGCGCCTCACGGCTCGCCAACCGTCTCGACCTGAACCTGACCCTGTTCAACGAGACCTTTCACGGCTTCCAGACCACTGCCTATGACCCGGTCTCGGCGTCCAACACCCTGACCAGCGCGGGCGCACTGCGCTCTCGCGGGGTCGAGGTCGAAGGGGTCGCCTATCTGCTCAAGGGTCTGACCTTCACGGCAAATCTGGCCTATACCGACGCCGCCTTCACCAATTTCGCCAACAGCCCCTGCTATCCCAACGAACTGTCCAATCCGGGCGCGACCTGCCACCTGGTCTCAGGCGTCTATGTGCAAAGCCTGAATAGCCGTCAGCTCAACAATGCGCCCAGATGGTCCTTCAATCTGGGACCGTCCTTCAAGACAAAACTGGACGACGCGAAAAGCCTGTTTGTCGACGCCACCCTGGTCTCGGTCAGCCGCTATAATTTCAGCGCCAATCTCGACCCGAACACCGTGCAGAAGCCGTATGCAATCGTGGATCTGTCGACGGGCCTGGCCTTTTCAAAAGGGTTTCAGGTCAAGCTCTTCGCTCGCAACCTGTTCGACCGCAAATATGCCGCCGCCATCCTGCCCGACCTGCAATCGGGATCAGCCAGCGCGCCCGCCGGTTACGCCCAGATCATTCCCATGGCTGCGCGGCGACTCTTGGGGGTGGAGTTGTCTGGCCGGTTCTGAGACAAACATAGCAAGAGACGTCCGAAACAAGCCTGAGGAGGCCCGCGTGCCGCAAGATCAGATCACGCTCCGCACCCAGGACGGCGAGTGTCCCGTTTTTGTGGCGTCACCCGACTCAGACGGCTCCTGGCCCGGCGTGATCTTCTACATGGACGCGTTCGGCATCCGCCCGGCGATGAAGGAGATGGCGACCCGGCTGGCTGGAGAGGGTTATGTCGTGCTGTTGCCCGACCTCTATTACCGCATCGGCGCCTATGGACCTCTGTCGCCCAAGGCGCTGTTCGCAGGAGACTTTCGCGCAGCGATCGCCCCCTTGGCGGCCAGCACCGACAATCACCGGGCGGCAGAAGATACAAAGGCCTTTCTCGACTATCTGCAGGGACGCAAGGATGTGGCGGGCGACAAGGTCGGCGTCGTCGGCTTTTGCATGGGCGGCGGCATGGCGCTGACGGCGGCGGGCTTCTATCCCGACCGGATTGGGGCGGCCGCCAGCTTCCACGGCGGACGGCTGGCGACCGACGACCCCAAGAGCCCTCACCTGCTGGTTCCCAGGATCAAGGCGCACATCTATGTCGCCGCCGCCGACAATGATCAGAGCTATCCGCCGGACATGGCTGTCCGTTTCGAGGGCGCCCTGGCCGAGGCGGGCACGCCCCATTTCTGCGAGACCTATCACGGCAAGGCCCACGGCTGGATGAAGCCTGACATGCCGGTCTTTGACGCTGAGGCCGCAGACCGGGGCTGGCGTGAACTGGTGGCGCTCTATTCACGCACCCTGGTCTGAGGCGGTCGAGATGTCACACAGGATCTGGTCCGCAACGGACATACCGACCGGGTTCGCCATACTGGTCGGCTTCAATGTTGCGGGCGACCTGATATCCTATCTGTCGCCGGTCAAGGCGCCGGGCGCGGTGATCGGCATGGTGCTCTTGACCCTGGTGCTGGCCGTGCGACGACAGACGCAGACCAGGTTCGAGGAAGAGGCGGCGCTCCCCTCGAAACTCGACCGGGTCGCTGATGCGGTCATCGCCAATATGGGGCTGATGTTCATCCCGGCGGGCGTGGGCGTGGTGGCGCAGCTGGCGCTGGTCTCGGCCAATCTGGCGGCCCTGGTCGTGGCGGTGATCATATCGACGATCGCCGCCCTGATGGTCACAGGCTGGGTCTTCACCACGGTCGAAAAGGGACGACAGGCGCATTCCGCGACAGAGGGCGAGCGATGAATGCAGCGTTTTCATCCGCCATGCTTTGGCCCGGCGTCACCCTGATCGCCTATCTGATCGGTCGCGAAATCCAGCGTCGTTTGCGGGGTGCGCCGCTCGCCAATCCGGTGCTGATCGCCATTGCCCTCGTCGCGGGCCTGCTGCTCGCGACCAGGACCCCCTACGCCATCTATTTTGCGGGGGCCCAGCCGATCCATCTGTTGCTGGGTCCGGCGACTGTGGCGCTCGCCGTGCCGCTGGCGCGCAATCTGCACCATATCGCCAAAAGCTTTAGCGCCCTCGCCCTGGCCCTGATCGCGGGCGGGGTGACCGCCATGGGCAGCGCCGTCCTGATCGTGTTTGCATTCGGCGCTTCGCACCAGATCGGCATGACGATTGCGCCCAAGTCCGTCACGACCCCCATCGCCATGGGTCTGGCTCAGGAGATCGGCGGACTTCCCGCCCTCACCACCGTTATGGTGATCGCCAGCGGCATTGTCGCCGCCTCGGTGGGGCCGTCCCTGTTCCGTCTCATGAAAATCAGCGACTGGCGCGCGGAAGGCCTGGCTGCGGGCGTGGCGGGGGGCGGCATAGGCTCGGCCACCATCGCCGTGCGGAACGGATTGGCCGGCGCCTTCGCCGCGGTGGGCATGGGGCTGAACGGCGTTCTGACCACCCTATTGGCGCCGCTCGCGCCGCTGATCTGGAAATAGCCGAAACCAGCGCGCTTCAACACTATTTCGACCCTGCCAACCCGCCGTATTGAGACGGTTCTCGCCGCTATCCCGTAATGGTGTCGAAAATTTAACCCGAAACCGACCTCGCAAGCGCTTTTCATTCTCAAGCGTCTGGCCCACTCATCGCCGCATGAAAACTCGCAGATCGGTTTGGAAGTGGTGATGCGTCACGCGATTCTCATAGGACTGGGCGCATGCCTTCTGGGCAGCAGCGCCTGGGCTGACGCGGGCGGGCAAGGCGGCGCCAATATCGCCGCCTTTCCGGCCGGCTTCTTCTCCGAAGCCCGGCCCAACACCGCCATGGACATGATCAACCGGCTGCCGGGCTTCGTGTTCGATTCCGGCGCCCAGGTGCGCGGTTTTGGCGCCGCTGCGGGCAATGTGCTGATCGACGGCCAGCGCCCGACCTCCAAGCAGGATGATCTTGAAAGCATATTGCGTCGCATTCCCGCCGCCCAGGTCGCGCGGATCGAACTGATCCACGGCGCGGTTCCTGGCATCGACATGCAGGGCAAGACCCTGATCGCCAATGTGGTGCGCAAGAGCGAGGCCTCGCACCAGACCACCCTGGCCGGCGCCTATGACTATACGCCGACATCGGGCCGCAACATGCCCAGCCTGCGCGTCGAGACCAGCCAGAGAGACGGCGCGACAAGCTTTGAAGGCTCTGTGCTGATCGCACAGTTTCAGGATGACGGCGCGGGCGCAGGACGTGAGACCTATTGGAGCAACCCGGCCCTAAATCCCGGCGCCGCGTGCAGGCCCAGCTGTGTGGAACATCTGGCCGCGCGCGCTGGCGGCTGGCAGGACACCCTGTCTGGCGCCTATGCAACGCCTGTGCTGGGCGGAAAATTGCGCCTCAACGCCACCCTGACCGGGACGGTCTATGGCGATCGCGAAGGCGATTCAGGACCGGTCGTCGCCGAAAATTCCACCCTCAACGCCACCAACCGGGACGCCGCGCTGGAGATGGGCGTCAACTACCAGCATCGCCTGCCGGGCAGGGCGGAACTCGAACTGATCGCCCTGCAACAGTTCCATCAGTTCAAGGACGACGACTATTACAACGCCAATGGGCTGGTTCAGGAATACAAGGACTATAACCGGCTGTCGGAATCCATCCTGCGCGCCATCATCCGCCATCCGGTCAACGACACGCTGCGCCTGACGGTCGATGGCGAAGGGGCTTATAATTTCCAGAGGACCGGCGCCAATTTCATGGTCGGCGGGGTAGCGACGCCCGTGGTGGCGGGCGACATCCGCGTGGACGAGACAAGGCTGGAGGGCGGCGCGACGCTTGCCTGGACCCTGTCGTCCAGCCTCAATCTTGAGGGCGCGGTGCGCTATGAATCCTCAATCATCGCGTCTTCGGGCGACGTCACGGCCCAGAAGAGCCTGGGCTATCTGAAGCCGCGGCTGGTGGTCAGCTGGACGCCGCTGAAGACGGACCAGATCCGGCTTCGCCTGGAGCGGCTGGTCGGTCAGCTCGACTTTTCCGCCTTTGTCGCCTCAGGCCAGCTGAATACAGGTCTCCATGCGGGCAATCCCTCGCTGCTGCCCCAGACCGAAACCCTGGCGGAGATCACCTATCAACACAGCTTCTGGAGCTCTGGCGCGATCTCGATCACCTATGGCCACTCGGAGCTGAACCAGACAGTGGACCGGATTCGCGGCTTCAACCCCGCCGATCCGACCAATCCTGCAGGATTTTATGACACGCCGGGCAATATCGGCGCGGCGCACAAGGACGAGCTGACGACCGATCTCAGCCTGCCGCTCGGCAGACTGGGCGACAGGGGGGGGCTGTTCAAGGCGACTCTGGGCTGGCGCTGGATACCTGTCACCGACCCGGTCACAGGCGCGTCGCGCCCGCAAAGTCAGGTTCATCCCTTCCATGGCGAGGCCCACCTCATTCAGGATCTGTCGGCTCTGAAGTCGTCCGTGGGGATCGATGCGCGGTTTGCACGCACAGAGACCTATTATCGTTTCGGCGAGATCGACCATTTCCGCTTCGGAACCTATCTTGGCCTGTTCGCCGAATACAAGCCGCCCGGCGGCGTCAGTTATCGTCTGGAGGCGGACAATCTGACCAATCGTGCGACGGTCCGCGACTATGTCTATTACCAGTCCAGTCGCCCCTCCGCCGTGCAGTCCAGCGATCTTCGCCAGCAGTTCACAGGCCCGCTGTTCCACTTCCGGGTGCGCAAGACCTATTAGGCCTTCCATGGCTGTGGTTAGGGCTGCCAGCGGCCGGCGCGACGATCCGGATCAGGGCGACATCACCCTTTTGCATGTCTTTTGACCCGGCCACTTCCGTCGGCGGAGCTGTTTGGCGCGAACCATTCAGACCCTATCGCCACAGAATTCTGGATCCCCTGTCTGTGCTGCGGCCATTGCGGCATCTATCTGTGCCAGGGCGTCGCGATTCCCAAGGTCGCGAACGAGGCCCGGTCGCAGGGCGTCACATGGCGACATGCGCACGAGGCAGGGCTGCAACCGGTGCGCCACCTGCTCGCGCGCCTTCGCGGCGCCCTGAAGCGACAGCGTTCAGGACGATTTGAAGAAGAGGTCAGGCATGAAACAGCAAGAGCGAAATCGGGTGCGGGGCCTGTCACGACGCCTCGCGGCGACCCTGTCCGCATTTTGCCTGCTGGCTTTCGGGTCTGGCGTTGTGGCCGAAACCGGCAAGGTCGCCCTGACCTTTGACGATCTTCCCGCCCTGAGCCTGTTCGCGGACCAGCCCTATGTGAACTACCTCAACGACATGCTGCTGCGGGGCCTGAAGCGACACCATCTGCCCGCGACAGGCTTTGTCAATGAAAGCAAGCTCGACGCCATCGACCGCACCCAGCAGATCGCCAATCTTCAGAAATGGCTGGACGCAGGGATGAACCTTGGCAACCACACCTTCAGCCATGAATCGCCCGATCAACTGGGGGCCAAGGGCTATATTGCCGATATTGCCCGCGGAGAGCCCGTCACCCGCGCCCTACTGGCGGCGCGACACAGACCGCTCCTGTGGTTTCGCCATCCCTATCTTGAGACAGGCGCTCCCGCCGAGGTGAAGCGCGAGATCGACGACTGGCTGAGCGCTCACGGCTATCGCATCGCGCCGGTCACGATCGACGCCGACGACTGGGAGTTCGCAGAACCCTATGACGATGCGATCGCGCGCAAGGATGAGACCCGCCGACTGCGCATCCGCAAACAGTATCTGGACTATACCGAGCGCACCATCGCCTGGTACCAGAAGGCCTCGGACGTGGTGTTCGGTCGTCAGATCGCCCTGGTCATGCTGCTGCACGCAACACGCCTGAACGCCGACTGCATCGACGACCTCTCCGGCATCCTCAAGGCGCGCAAGCTGCAGGGCGTCAGTCTGGACGAGGCGATGAAGGACCCGGCCTATCTGACCCGCGACCCCTATGTGGGCCATGACGGCATAGACTGGATGGAGCGCTGGTCACAGGAGCGCCGCCGCGATCTGCCCTGGAACAGCTGGCAGGACCCCCCGCGCCAGATCGTCGAGGAATATGACCGCACCAATAATGACCGTCACTAAGGCTTGTCACCCGCCCGAAATGGCGCCGGACAGCCCGGCATAGACGCCAAACACCGCCGTCACCACCACCACGACGCCGACCAGGACCTTGTAGAAACCCTTGAGGCGATAGGGCTCCGGCAGCGCCTTGAGGCTCAGCAGATAAAGAAAGCCCAGCACGATGGGCAAGAGCAGCGCATTCATCACCTCGACCGCGACGGAGAGCTGAACGAGGTTGACGCCGGATGCGACCAGAAGTCCGCCTGCGACAAGGCAGGCGGAAAACACGCCATAGAACCAAGGCGCCTCGCGCGGATGATCCTCCAGAGAGCGCTTGTAGCCCGCCACCTCGCCAATGCCCCAGGCCGCCGTCAGGCACACCACGATCGTGGCGACCAGAGCCGCGCCGGTCATGCCGATGGCGAACACGACGCGGCCAAATCCGTCACCCAGAAAGGTCATCAGGGCGCGGCCGATCTCGGGCACGTCGCGCAGGGGCGCGTTCGGATTGGTCCGCCCCACCGTCGCGGCGACGCCCACCAGCACCGCGGCCATGATCAGCTGTGTCACAACCGCGCCAATGGCGGTGTCCCATCGCGCGACCTTCAGATCGGCAGGGCCGAGGCCTTTGTCGAGCACGGCGGACTGCTGATAGAAGATCATCCACGGCATGATGACCGCGCCCAGATTGGCCGCCGCCAGATAGAGATATTTCGGATCGCCGAGCGGCGCCTGCCGAAGTTGCGCGGCCATCTGGCGCAGGTCCGGATGCGACTTCAGCGCCACCACGATGAAGGCCAGTTCGAACAGTCCAAACGCGATGGCGATGCGCTCGACCGAGCGATAGCTGCCCGTCCAGACCATGGCGATGATCATGATCACCGCCACGCCAATGACCAGAGGCGGCCAGACATGAAACAGCATGGCCACGCCCGCCAGACCCGACAATTGCGTTACAATCGCCCCGATACAGGCCAGCATCAGCGTGCCGACGGACAGCCAGGCCCAGCCCTTGCCAAAGGTGTCGCTGATCAGCTCGCCATGTCCGCGGCCCGTCACGAGCCCCAGCCTCAGGGTCAGCTCCTGCACCAGATAGAGGATCGGGATCAGCAGAAACTGAAGCGCCAGCAGCTTGTAGCCCCACTGCGCGCCACTCTGCGCCGCCGTGATGATGCTGCCCGCATCGGTGTCCGCCAGCATGACCAGAATGCCCGGTCCGATGACGGCGATGGACTTCAGACGTTTCAGGGAATGGACGTGATGCGGTTTGGGCAAATGTTCGGTCCGGCCTTACCAGGAATGAAGATGTGACCCTCATTCCGCACAATTGGCCCGACAACACAATGAGCCAGCTTGCGGACGCCGTGACAACCAGCCTTGCAAGACCGGATATCTCGACCCAGACGGCCTGTGTTAGACAAGAAGCTGACAGACCTGTCGAAGGAGACGAAAAGCATGAGCCGGGACGGCGTAGGACGCAGAAGCCTTCTGGGATGGGCGGGACTGATGGCTGCGCCGGATATGGCGATGGCTGCGGGCGCCAAGCCCAGGGTGGCGATCAGAACCAATCATGGAACCATTGTGGTCGAGCTGGAAGTCAAACGCGCGCCGATCACGACCGCCAACTTCCTGCGCTATGTCGATATTGCGGCCTATGACGGCGGCGCCTTCTTCCGCGCGGCCAAGGAGCCAGGCGACCCGACCCGCGGCCAGATCGTGGCCGGGGCCAATCCCAAGAACCACCCCTATCCGCCCATCGCCCATGAGAGCACGACCCAGACTGGTCTGCGCCACGTGACGGGAACCATCTCTCTGGGTCGGTTCGAACCGGGCTCCGCGACCAGCAACTTCTTCATCTGCGCCAGCTCTGAGCCCTATCTGGACGCCCATCCGGGGGAGCCGGGCGACAATCTGGGCTATGCCGCCTTTGGCCAGGTGACATCCGGCATGGCGACGGTGCACAAGATCCTGTCCCTGCCCGCCAATGGCAAGACCAAGTTCGCCGAACAGCGCGGCCAGTGGTTGGACCCGCCCGTGCCGCTTCTGAGCGTGAAGCGGGTCTAGAACGGTGCTCAGCGCCGCCCGCGATAGCGCAGGGCGTCGATGATCAGGGCGAAGGCCGGCGTCATCTGGCGGCGCGACGGGTAATAGAGGTGAAACCCGGAAAACGGCTCGCACCAGTCCTCCAGCACCCGGACCAGCCGGCCGTCGCGCAGGTGATCCTCGATTCGAGTTTCCAGGGTGATCGCCAGGCCCAGCCCCTGAACCGCGGCCTCCACCATGAGATCGGCGCTGTTGAAAATCAGGCGCCCGTCCACCCTCACCTTCAGTTCGCGTCCGCCCTTTTCGAACTCCCACGCATAAAGTCCGCCCGAGGTGGCGGTGCGCAGATTGATGCAGGCGTGATCGGTCAACTGTTGCGGGGTCTCTGGCTTTGGGCGGGTGGCGAAATAGGCGGGCGAGCCCACCACCGCCATGCGCTGATCGGGACTGATCCGCACCGCCACCATGTCCTTGGCGATCTGCTCGCCCAGACGCACGCCCGCGTCAAACCGCTCCGTCACGATGTCGGTCAGGCTGGAATCGACGCTGATCTCCACATGGATGTCGGGATAGTCCGGCAGCAGCCGCGACAGAACCGGCCAGATGATGGACCTGGCCGCGTGCTCACTGGTGGTGATCCGAAAATGCCCGGCCGGTTTGTCGCGCAGGGCCCCCAGGGAATCAAGCTGTGTGCTGATGTCGGTAAAGGCGGGCCGCAAGGTGGCGCTCAACCGCTCGCCCGCCTCGGTCGGCGCCACGCTGCGGGTCGTGCGGGTCAGGAGTCGAAGGCCCAGCCGCGCCTCCAGACGACTGATCGTATGGCTGAGCGCCGACTGAGAGGTGCCAAGCTTGGCTGCGGCGCGCGTGAAGCTGCGCTCGTCCGCCACCGCCAGAAAGGCCAGAAGGTCGCCCAGCTCTTCGCGTCGCATTCATGAGCCCCAAAGATGGATCCAGAGGAGCTTATGAGCATGTTCCCGCCCTGAGGCAAATCCCGCCGGTCAGATCAGAGGGGCGTGCTGATCTCGAATCTCTTTCGCAGCCTGCGGGGCACAGGTCAGCGCGTGAAGACCAGCACCGCGCCGGCCCGGTCGATGAACCATAGCGCGGCGAGCGAGCCGATCAGATAGCCCGCAGCGCGCAAAACGGTCTGGCGTTTGAGCCTCAGCACCCGACTGAGCAGGAACACCACAAGCGTCACAGCGAGAATGAACATGACCTGCCCAGCCTCCACCCCCAGATTGAAGGCGAAGAGCGACAGCGGGATTTCCTGCTGCGGCAGGCCGGTCTCCTTCAGGGCCGAAGCAAAGCCAAGGCCGTGCAGCAGCCCGAAGGTGAAGGCGATGCGCGCAGGGTGGGCCGCAATCGGTCCGGCGACGCCGCTCGACAATTCCACCACCTCCTTGGCCACCAATAGGATGGACAGGGCGATCAGGGCCTCGACCGGGGCGGGCGGCACATGGACAAAGCCCAGCGTGGCGGCGGACAGGGTCAGGCTATGGGCCAGGGTGAAGGCGGTGACCGTGGCGAACAGACGCTTCAATGTCCCCACCAGCATCAAGAGGCCCGCGACAAAGGCCAGATGGTCGAAGCCGGTCAGGATATGGTCGACGCCCAGAGCGCCATAGGTGCGAAACACATCCCAGCGGCTGGTCGGCTTGGGCACGAGAAAGCCCGGATCGTCCGGCGTCAGGCGCAGGGTCGCCACCTCGCCGGACGGCTGGACGACCCGCACCAGCGCATCGGTCAGGGTGTTTTGCAGACCAGCCAGTTGCGCTCTTCGGCCGTAGGGCGAGGCGGTGCAGACCACCTTGCCCACCACGACCACCGCCCCCGGCACGGTCTGGGCCCCGGTCTGCGTCACCGTGCAGCCCGGCGGCATGTCCAAGGCGACCGGCAGAGCCCGCCCGCCCAGCGAGGGCAGTTTCAGGGTCATGTCAAAGCTGAGATCGCTGCGCGCCTGAAGCTCCAGATAGGCGGGACGCACCTCGTGGGCTGCGACCGGCGCCGCGAACAGGCACAGGACCAGGATCGCCAGGGCGCGAAGGCTCACCGCGCGCCTCCCGACGCCGCCACAGATCTGACGGCCGCCTCGTCAATCGAGACGTGATAGCGCGCCGCCAGATCGGCGGCGGCCCTGGCGGCGGCGGCTGAGGACTGATCGCTCATCCAGTCCGCCACGACCTGCCCGCGAACGTCCTTCAGCACAGGCGCGGCCAGCGCCGTTTTGCGCGTGATCCGGACGAGATGCAGGCCAAAGCCCGACTCGACCGGCCCCTGCCAGACCCCGACCTTCAGTTTGGGCAAGGCGGCGGCGAAGTTGGAGCCAAAGTCCTGCCGCACCTCCTGTTCGGTGACATCGTGCTCGACCATGTCGCCGGGAAAGTCGTCGCCCCGGGCATGGTCGGGGTCCTTCAGAGCGGCCTGAGCGGCCGCAAGCGCCATGGCTGGTCCACGGTCATTGGAAAAATAGACCTGATCGAAGCTGTAGCGCGACGGCCCGGCATAGCGGTCGGCATGGGCGCTCAGATAGGCCTGCAACACCGCATCCGACGGCTGTCCCAGGGCGGACGGATTATTGATCAGAAAATCGTATTTCTGGGCCAGACGCCGCCGGATGACGGAATCATCCTGATCCAGGCCCATCCGCCTGGCCTCCCGCACGCGCATCTCCTCCAGCGCCCAGCTATGAGCCACGGCGCCCAGTTCGGCCTCGGTGGGGGCGCGGCCAAATTGCGCACGCCAGATGCCCGCCAGAGCTTGCAGGCGAGGCGGGTCCACATGGATGGCGGCGTCCTCCGGCGCCTGATCACCGGAATGGCGCCAGGCGTTCACCCCGAACAACACCGCCCCGATCAGCACGAAATGCAGGACCGGATGAGTCAACAGCCCGCGCCAGTTTGCAGGCTTAGCCGCGCCGTTCGTCATACGCCGGGGACGTCGTACCAGATGGGCGAGGTATAGGCCCGCTGCTGCACGGCGGCGGGCAGGCCGTCCGGGATCGGCTTGCCGGTGACCTTGGCGTCATAGGTAGACCAGCGCGGCGTCGGGATCTCCAGCACGCGGACATAATAGGCGGCGGGCGCCTTTGCGTCGAAATGCGGATCGCTCCACCGGCCCTTCAACTCCACAGCGCCGATCGTATTGGAATAGCTGGCGTTTTTAACATCGACCGTATTACCGACCGACGCGACCTTGCCCGTCTTGGCGTCCTTCTTGCGGTCGCCTGACCAGGCCACGTCGATGACCTGCTCGTCATTCTTGCCATTGCGCGACCAGACCTTGACGATCTGAACCCGGTCGAGATTGGCCCCGTCGGGATCCTTCACCGCCCAGACGACGAATTCGGGCCGCTTGCCCGCCTGCCTTGGCAGGTCCGCGCCCATGGGCACGCCTTGACGATATCCCGCTTCGACCCATTCGCCCTTGCCCGGCGTGACACCGGCGAGGTTCCAGCCGCCGAAGAAGCGCACCTTCATGCGCGGCCCGGACGTGGCATAGGTCTCCTTGCGCGCAATGCCGTCCCAGATGTCTTCGCGCGTATTCTCCCGCGCCCAGACGGCGGTCAGCCCCATATTGCCAAAGCGGCGGGTGTCGTTCGCGCCCTTGCAGAAGGTGCAGTCCAGCCGCAGGGACGGCAGGGCGTCCATCATGCCGTGCGCGCCGTGATATTTGTCAGGCCGCGTCGGGGTCAGGGCGGCGTGACTGTCGGACGCCCCGACAACCCCGAACTTGTAGGGGTCGAAACCCTGGCTTTCCTGCATGGTCAGGCCGGCGCGATAGGCGTCGCGCACATAGGAGCCATGGAACTTGGTTTCCTTGATGCCAGAGCCGACGCGCTCATTGACCACTTCGAAATCGGCGAACTCGTCATTGGGCGACAGGATGGGATTGGTTTCCGACTGTCCCTTGATCTGGGTGATTTCCGTCACCGGCTCATTGCGGCGGCGACGCGCGGCGTAGTCAGCGGTCAGCGGCTTGCCGTCGCTGTCCACGCTGTCGAACATGGCGCCGTCGCTCATATTGGAGTTATGCGGAATGGCCAGCACCTGAAAGCCTTGCCCGCGCAAACCTTCCAGCCAGTTCCACAGATCTTCGGGGCGGCCGGAATCGATCGAGGTGAACGGCAGAGGCGCTGTAGCGCCGCGGAAGATCACATTGCGGTGCAGGTTCTTGGTCTCCGGCATGGAGGACCATTCATAGGCGATCAGCGTGGTGAACTTGCCGGGATGGTAGTTGCGATTGGCGGCCTCGATCTCTCTCGACCAGCTGTCCTCAACGACCTTTTTCGACACGGCCGGATCAAACAGGGAGGCGATCCTGCCCTCCTTGGCGGCAGTGATGATGGAGCGGAAGGCGCCGCCGGACACGGTGGGATCGGGGTCGCGGGCCGCCTTGGCCAGAGGGGTCTCATAGAGCGGGCTGGTCGGATCGCCGGACGCGGCCATCACGCCCATATTTTCGGAGTGATCGGTCACCGCCAGAAAATCCAGCGGTCGGTCGATGGTCGAGACCCCGCCATTGGGGCCCTTCAGGGGTTTGCCCTGCGCGAAGCCATAGGCGTCGTCCGGGTTGGCCGTCGTCTTGAACAGATAGGCGTCGAAGGAAAAGGCGGTGTGCAGGTGCAGGTCGCCAAAAAACACCCGCTCCGTCGCTCGCGCCTTGGGTCCGCCCAGCACCACGGTAGGGCCTCCAGATCGGTCAGCATCGGCGGCGACGGCGGCTGTCGTCCCGCCCGCGACGAGCGCCATCACCGAGGTCATCATGCACAGGATATGTTTGCGGCTCATCTTCCCATCCCTCATTTTTCGCAAGGATGGATTATCCGGCGCGACAATTCCAGATGGCATGCGAATTTGATCGTCAGTCTCGTCGTCCAGAACAGAAAAACTCACAACCTTGCGCCCTTTTTTGACGGCTTCGAACCCGTCTGTGGGGCCGACGTGGCTTGCCACCATGCTCTGAGCAAGATATTGCGGACCAGCATCAAGAGTTGGGCTGACGCCCGGCGCCAACCTGCTCCCCGAGCAAGGTGGCTCCCTCGCAAAATGAGGGGATGCGGCCGGACCGGCAAACAAACGGGCTAAGCCGCAAAGTCAGCACGCCTCCCGCACGAGGATGGAAGCATGACCAAAGACCGCAACACCGCCGCTGTGGCCACGACCCTTCTGCACGCCGACCGCAAGGCGGGCATGGGGCACGGGGCGGTCCATGCGCCGATGCATTCCAGCGTGCTCTACGGCTATGAGTCGGCCGAAACCCTGGAACGGGTGTTTCAGGGCAAGACGCCCGGCTTTACCTATGCTCGACAGGGCAACCCTACGGGCGCGGCTCTGGAGGCCAAAATCAACCTTCTGGAGGACGCGCGCGCCAGCATTGGTTTCGCCACCGGCATGGCGGCGATCTCGGCGACGTTTCTGGCCCTGTTGCGGTCGGGCGACCATGTGATCAGCAGCCGCTATGTGTTTGGCAATACGGCCAGCGTCCTGCGCACGCTTCAGGGCTTTGGCGTAGAGGTCAGCCTTGTCGACTCCACCGACGCGGTCCATGTGGCCGCAGCGCTGCGGCCCAATACGCGGCTGGTCTTTGTCGAGACCATCGCCAATCCACGCACCCAGGTCGCCGACCTTGCCGGGATTGGCGCGCTGTGCCGCGACAGGTGCGTCGTCTTCATCGTCGACAATACGCTCACCACGCCGGACCTGTTTCGTCCGCGCACGGCGGGGGCGAGCCTTGTGATCAATTCGCTGACCAAGGCCATAGCCGGTCACGCTGACGCCATGGGCGGCGCGGTCAGCGACACCGGCCTGTTCGACTGGCGCCTCTACCCCAATATCGACCCGCTCTATCAGACCGGCGATCCCGCCAACTGGGGCATGGTCCAGATCCGCCGCAAGGGTCTGCGCGATCTGGGCGGCGCGCTTCGCCCGGAGGACGCCCACCGCATCGCCATCGGCGCGGAGACCCTGAAGCTGCGGGTCACCCAGACCAACGCCAATGCGCTGGCTCTGGCGCAGTGGCTGGAGGCCCACCCCAAGGTCGCCCACGCCTATTATCCGGGACTGGCCAGCCACGCTCAGCACCAGCGCGCCCGCGATCTGTTCGGGGGGCGTTTCGGCGCCCTGATCAGCTTTGAACTCAAGCCGGGCCATGACACGTTCAAGGCGCTGGACGCCCTGCAACTGGTCATTCTGGCGACCCATCTCTCGGACAACCGAACCCTGGCCATTCCCGTCGCCAACACCATCTTTTCCGAGATGGGCGAGGCGGGACGCGCGACCATGGGCATCAGCCCGGGGCTGGTGCGCCTGTCCGTCGGCATCGAGGATATTGAGGATCTGATCGCGGACTTTGATCAGGCCCTGAACGCGGCCTGAGGCTCAGGACGAGGGCCTGTCCCCCGTCGCCCCCTCGAACCGTGTCAGACGACAGGCCCTGGCGGCGGCGGGCGCGTCACAGGCGATCAGGTCGGTGAAGACGTCCTTGTCGCGCCGGACGGCCAGATAGCCCTTGCCGTTGACGCAGGCCGTCTCGAACACCTGGTCGCCCTCCCTGGTCAGGCCGAGCAGGCGTTGCCCCCGCACGGCGCAGGCCGCGTCATTCTTCGTCACGAAGCGGTGCAGCGCCGCCACGATCTGATCGACATGCGTCAGCTGGCACTGAAGCTTCGAATGGCCCTGGGTTTCGAAACAGGTCATCACCGCATTGGCGTGATCGGCTCGAAAGGCGCGATCAGCAGCGATCACATAGCCAATCGGCGCCACCCCAGCCTTTTGCGCGGCGGCAGACCTGACACAGGCGATTTCGAAGAAGCTCAGCGCCTCATTATGCCCCATGCCGCGTGCGGCCTCGATGGTGCATTCGACCCCCAGATGGGTCGCCAGGGACTGAAGCGCGGCGCGTTGGTCCGCATTCGCCTTCAATTCGCAGTGAAGTGGAAAAACGCCCTTGGAACTCGCCTCGCCTGCTTCCAGACAGTTCATGAACTGGGTGGGCGAGGCCTTGGGCGCGGTAGAGGCCGCCCGGTCGGTCACATCATGATTGGCCGAAACCTGGGGTCGCTGCTCCATCGGGATCAGATAGCCAAGCCCTTCGGCGCAGGCGACCTCGACAAACATCGGCCGGTCGGCGACGAAGCTTCCCAAACCCTGCCCACCAAGGCCGGAGGCAAAGCCGCCCGGGCCCGCGCCGCCGTCCTTTCGAGAACCTCGCGCCCCGCTCTCGCGATGGCTGGCCAGACGACCAGCACTGCGCCCCTCCCCGATCATCCACGCCCGTCGCGCGTCGGTGGGCGTACAGACAACGCCGGAAGCCTTTATGGCGGCGTGCGCCCAGCCCATCAACTCTTCATGACTGTCAGCAGCCATGGCGCTGGCGGCGGCCATGCAGGCCAGCCCCGACAGGGCGGACAGGACAAGGGCGTACAGATTGCGCAACCGTTGGGACCTCGCCATGACGCCCTCCTCTCAAAGCTGGAGGCAAAGCCTTGCATTCAGCCATTGCGCGATCTTTGACCGCCAGTCGTCTCTTGACTGTTTCGGCGGGCGGCGGATGGACCACAGCTGACAAACCCGGCGTTGCGGTTTACCAAGCCCCATGACTGAGCGCGCTCGCCTTTGGATATGCAATGACTTCCTTCCGGTCTATCGCGTCGGCGGCTGGTCATGGCTTCTGGCCCATCGCGGTCAGACCACCGGCGCGGCGGGCGGAGAGCGTGCGACCACCGCTGCAAGATCCGCGCTCAGCGGTCTGACGGCGGGCCTGCGCGCCCTGGCCGCCAGCGATCCGGCCTGCGCCGCGCTTGCCGTGCGGATCGAGACCTCCAGCCCCGATCTGGCGTCCTGTGCGGCCCATCTGACACGGCTCGGCGGCGCGCCGGGCGAGGATGATCCGATCGACAATCTCGACCTGTGGGCCCAAATCAGCGCCGCGGCGAAGGGGCGAAAGCTGAGCCTGATCCATGCCCGCGCCGCGCCCTCGACACCCTTGTCCTTCGCCGCCGCCTGGGCCGAACTGGCGCGGGACAAGGCCAAGGCGACCGGCCCCTTCATCGCCGCGATTCCCAGGAGCAACCTGGCCAAGGCGCCGGGCCTGCCGCCCTGACCGCAGCCGCCGCCGTGTGTTGCAATATCTGGCAAAGCCTGAGCAGGATTGCGCCTCACACAACGGACGGACCGGGGCGAAGCGGCTCTGGCGGTCGCCAAGGGGGAAGCCTTGATGAGCAAGGGCAAGATCGTCGTCACGGGCGCATCCAGCGGCATAGGACTGGCCACGGCGCAGGTTCTGACGGCGGCGGGTTATGATGTCTTTGCGGGCGTGCGCAAGACCGCCGACGCCGAGGCAGTGACCAAGGCCTGCGCCGGCGCGCCTGGGGCCGTCATCCCCCTGATGATCGATGTCACCGATCGCGCAACCATTCAGTCCGCCCGCGAAGTCGTGGAAAAGGCTCTGGACGGCGCTCTGCTCGCCGGACTGGTCAACAATGCCGGGATCGGCCTGGGCGGCCCTCTGCTGCATCAGCCCGTCGATGAGTTTGCGCGCGTAATCGAGGTCAATGTGATTGGCGTCATGGCGGTGACCCAAGCCTTTGCGCCCCTGGTCGGCGCGCGGCCCGGCGCCCATGGCAAGCCCGGCAGGATCGTGAATATCAGCTCGGTCGGCGGCGTGCTCGCTGCGCCCTTTCTGGGCGCCTATACCGCCTCCAAGCACGCCATCGAGGCTTTTTCAGACGTTCTGCGGCGAGAACTGCAGCTCTATGGCGTCGATGTGATCGTGGTCGGCCCCGGCGCGGTCAAGACCAAGATCTGGGACAAGGCCGAGCAACAGGATCTCAGCCATCTGGCGGGGACGGACTATGAGGCGAGTTCCGCCCGCTTCACCGACTATTTCGTCAAGTCCGGCCGCGAGGGCCTGCCCGCCGAAGAGATCGGCCAGCTGATCCTGACCATTCTGACGACCGCCAGACCCAAGGCCCGCTACGCCATTTTGCGCAACCGCCTGTCCAACTGGACCATTCCGCGCCGGTTGCCCAAGCGGATGGTGGATCGCATCGTCGGACGCCGCCTGGGGCTTCTGAAGCCCTGAACCGGCTCATTTGCGCCGGCCCGTGGCGCGGGGCGGATTTCCAGCGCTCGGTCGCCGGGCTAAAAGGGCGCCGCTGCGGAAGGGTTCATTCCGTGTTGCGACTTCATCAAGGCGGGACAGCGGATCGGCGCGGTCCTGGGATACGGGGAGCCCTTTTCAGTGGATGACGATTTTCGCCGCGCTGCGCTCGACTATCACCGCCTGCCCCAACCCGGTAAGCTGTCCGTCGAGCCGACCAAGCGCATGGCCACCCAGCGCGACCTGTCATTAGCCTATTCTCCCGGCGTCGCAGCGGCCTGCGAGGCGATCGTCGAAAATCCGGACGCTGCGCGCGACCTGACCGGGCGGGCCAATCTGGTGGCCGTCATCACCAACGGAACCGCCGTTCTGGGTCTGGGCGCCATCGGCCCTCTGGCCAGTAAGCCCGTCATGGAGGGCAAGGCCGCGCTGTTCAAGAAGTTCGCCGGGATCGACGTGTTCGACATCGAGGTGGACGCCAACGATCCGCAACGCTTCATTGACGTGGTCGCCGCGCTGGAGCCGACCTTTGGCGGCGTCAATCTTGAGGATATCAAGGCGCCGGAATGCTTCGAGATCGAGCGGGCCCTGCGGGCGCGCATGAACATCCCTGTCTTTCACGACGACCAGCACGGCACCGCCATTGTCTGCGCCGCCGCTGTGCGCAACGCCCTGCTTCTGCAAGGCAAACGGATCGAGGATGTGAAGCTGGTCACTTCGGGCGCAGGCGCTGCGGCTCTGGCCTGCGTGGACCTGCTGGTGTCCATGGGCCTGCCGGTTGAGAACGTGACCCTGACCGACATCAAGGGCGTGGTCCATGTCGGGCGCGGCGACGAGATGGCGCCGAACCTGGCCCGCTATGCGCGTCACACCGACGCCCGACTTCTGCCTGACGTGCTCAAAGATGCGGACATCTTCCTGGGCCTGTCGGCGCCGCGCGTGCTCAAGGCCGAATGGCTGCACCTTCTGGCGCCCCATCCGCTGATCCTGGCCATGGCCAATCCCGATCCGGAAATCCTGCCCGAACTCGTCGCTCAGGCCCGACCTGACGCCATCATGGCTACAGGCCGCAGCGACTATCCCAACCAGGTCAATAATGTCCTGTGCTTTCCCTTCATCTTCCGCGGCGCGCTGGATGTGGGCGCCAGCGAGATCAATGAGGCGATGAAGGTCGCCGCGGTCGAGGCGATCGCCTCCCTGGCGCGGGCGGAGGCGAGCGAGGCGGTGGCCAGCGCCTATGGCGGCCGCGCGCCCAAGTTCGGGCGAGCCTATATCATCCCTGCGCCCTTCGATCCGCGCCTGATCCTGACGGTCGCCCCCGCCGTGGCCCAGGCCGCGATGGACAGCGGCGTGGCGCGTCGTCCGATCGCCGACTTCGACGCCTATCGCCAGCAACTGGAGCAGTTCGTCTATCGCTCCGGCCAGCTGATGCGGCCTATCTTTGACAGCGCCCGCGCCGCGCCCAGCCGGGTGGCCTATTCGGCGGGCGAGGATGAGCGCGTGCTGCGCGCCGTCCAGACCGTCGTGGACGAAGGGCTGGCGCGACCCGTCCTGGTCGGCCGGCGCAAGGCGATCGAGGACAGTATCACGCGGATGAACCTGCGGCTGGAGATCGGCCGCAATGTCGAGGTCTTTGATCCGACAACGGATGATCCCGATTGCGTGCGCCTCAGCGCCGACTATCAGCGCCTGATTGCGCGCAAGGGCGTCGGTCCGGAAGCCTCGGCCCTTCGGTTCAGAACCCGCACAACCATCGCCGCCTCCATGCTCCTGAAGCACGGACTGGTGGACGCTGCTCTGGTCGGCGGCACGGGCGACTGGTGGAAGCACTTCACCTACGCCCTGCCCATCATCCCGACCCGCGCAGACGTCAGCCGGGTCTACGCCATGTCGGTGCTGATCCTGCCCAAGGGCACGCTGTTCTTCGCCGACACCCACGTCAATCCGGAGCCTTCGGCCCTGGAGCTGACCGAACTGACCGGGCTTGCGGCGCTGGAGGTGGAGCGGTTTGGCATCAGCCCCAAGATCGCGCTTCTGTCCCACTCCAATTTCGGCGCCAGCCACTCCCCCTCGGCGCGCAAGATGCGTGAGGCGCTGGGGCGGATACGGGAACGCTTCCCCCAGCTGGAGGTTGACGGCGAAATGCATGGCGACGCGGCGCTGAGCCCGGCCCTGCGCGATCGTCTGGTGCCGGACGGACGTTTGAGCGGTTCGGCCAATCTGTTGATCATGCCGTCGCTGGACGCCGCCAATATCGCCCTGACCCTGGTGGCGGGGACGTCGGAAGGGCTGATGGTCGGACCGATCCTTCTGGGCATGTCCAAACCCGTCCACGTCCTGACCCCGACCGTGACGGCGCGGGGCATCACCAACCTGACCGCCATAGCCGCAGCCCAGTGCGCCATGCACAGCCCGAACTAGACGGCGGACGAAGCTATTAGCCGAATATTCAACGACCTGGGATAGGGTCTGACGGTTAGCTCAAAGCCAGCCGGAAGGGCGGTCCATTGGTCACGGCGATCAGCGCCACTGCGAGCCAAACTGTAGTGTCCCTGACGGCGACGCTGACGGCCTCGCGCAATGCGCTCAATCTCAGCCTCACCGAACGTGTGACCCGAACGACCGCATCGGTCATTATCGGCGGCGGATCGACGGCATCGAACTCTACGACCCAGACCAATCTTCAGCAGGTTCTGGCCACGCTGAAACAGGTGTCGAAAAGCGCCAGCCAGTCCCAGCGCACTCTGGCCCTGCAAAAGCTCCAGATGCTGAAGGCGGAAATGCTGAACCTCAAGACCTCGGCGCTGGATCCCAAGGCGAGAGCGCAGGAAGCCGCCCGAATCTTGAAGGAGCTGGCCGACGTGGTGAAGACCTTCGCTGACACCAGCGGCGACAGCCTGCAATCCGATATTTCAAGCGCCGTCGACGCCGCATCCAGCGCCAGTTCGGATCCGGGCGCGGCCCAAGCAACGGACACGACGTCGGACACATCCGCGTCCCAGGCCCAGACCGCCGACGCCCAGGCGACGCAGGCGCAGGCCTCGGAGATCGCCTCCTCCGCCTCGCAGGGCCCAACCCAATCCGCTCTGGCCCAATCCGCTCTGGCCCAAAAAGGTCAGGGCCAGACGCCCTCCCAGGCCGTCCTCGACGCCGCCACATCCCAGGGCGACAGTACAGAAGCCCTGCAGATCAAGTTCTTCCTGCAGCAGGTTCAGCAGATCGCCCACGACGGCAAGGAGATCATCCAGAAAGGCATTCTGGCTGAGCGGGTTTCCAACGACCGTGACGCGACCAAGACCATTCAGGGCTGGCAGGACGCCGAGGGCCAGTTGCAGGGCCAGATCGACAACCTTCAGTCCATCGGCCAGAACGACGCCATGATGGCGACGGACTACGGCGCCCTCGCCGCCGCTGAGACCGCGTCGCAGAGTCCCGGCGCGCGGGTCTCGGTCAGCGCCTGACCGGATTGAAAAATCGGCGACCTGACGCCGGGTGTCGGAACAGCCAAGATCAGGCGCGCAGCAAAATCCATTTCCCGGACTTTCGTCGAGCGCCTAAGCGCCAAGACAAGCTTCGAAACGGATCATATCAGTCCAAAAATGGACAATGCACATCTACAGAGCGTTCAATATTGTATTATTTAATATAAATGGGAAAAATACAAATCAGAAAGGGAGTAATTTGATCACGATTAGATAAATAAAGCCAGGAATTACAATTATTGAGATGAGATATTCTCGTATGATATATATTTTTGACATCGATCTTGGCTTCCTTTTCGCCAATTCGTACAGGACAAGTGTATCGAACAATCCAGTGTTTAACGTCGAAAATAATCCGCATGCGCTCTTATGGGGGCTGTTTTACAGGTGCGCAGTGGGTTAACCTTGCTCGCAACTTCAATGCTTGGGCCTGCGCAATTTGCAGGGTAAGAACCTGAGGAAGTAAAATGGACCTAGCTCGAAGACGCCATCGAACATGGCTGTTTACGCTCGCCATAACGTTCGGTCTTATTCTTTCCCCCGCAGGGTTGAGTCTCGCTCAAACATCTCCCAATCCAGTTCAGACGCAGTGGACCCCCCCGAAGCCATATTCAGTGCCGGGAGCTATCAATCCAGGCCCCGGGACCGAATATTGCGAATATACTTGTTACGTACGTTCCATGCGCGGCAGAAGCGAGTACGGAGACGGTGTGCTGATGCCGTTCCCGGATTGGACAATTTGTCGAGATACCTGCAGGGTCAGGCAGTGTACCGGCGCCCAAACGCTCTGGTACAATGGGGACGACGCCAGTAAGGGTTACTGCAAGTAGGGAATTGATACTTTTGGGGCGCCGGGCGACACGGACTGTCATCCTGCAAAGCAGATATGTGGGATACCGTACCTATTTACGGGAGTTGCAATTCTAAGAAGCGAACATCGTGAAGCCGCAAGAGATGGCGCCGCCAGCGCGTGGGCCCTGAACCCGGTTGGACTGGCCATTCCCGATTTCGCCCTGCCCCCGATTTCGCCCTACCCCCGATTTTGCCCTACCAAAGGGTAGTCCCTGACGGTGAGTAGAAGCCGCTCCGAATTTCGGAGATGGGTCGATTTTCCCCGTTGGGTTCGGGGCATAATGCGGACGTTGGAGTTCCAGTCGGTGAGGCGACCCGCGGGACTCAAGGTTCAAATTTTGTCCACTAGCTTAGAACGCCGATGAACGGCATATTTGGCGAATAATCCGGCGGCTGATTCACCACCGCCAAGCCACAAGGGATGGGAACAGCATGTTTTCGCACATCATGATCGGCACAAACGACCTGCAAAAGGCCAAGAGCTTTTATGACGCTGTGCTCGGCACGCTGGGCGTCGCGCCGGCAATGGTCGACGGTCACCGCATCTTTTACATGACCCCAGCAGGTGTTTTCTCCGTATCCGAGCCGATCAACGGGCAACCCGCCACGGCCGCCAATGGCGCCACCATCGGCTTCGCCTGCACGACTCCGGAACAGGCTGACGCCTGGCACGCCGCGGGCGTGGCCAGTGGCGGCGTGACCTGTGAAGATCCCCCAGGGGTGCGCGAGGGCGGCATGGGCAAGCTCTATCTGGCCTATCTGCGCGATCCGGACGGCAACAAGCTGTGCGCCCTGCACCGCATGAGCTAAGCGGCGGGCGATCCTCGCCAGCCTCAGATTTCGAGACGGCCCGCCGCGCTTTCGGCGGGCCGTTTTTCTTGCGCGCTAGATTTGCGCCGCCAGTTCCGACGCCTGGTTGATGGCGCGCTTGGCGTCGAGTTCGGAAGCCTCGAAGGCGCCGCCAATCAGCGAAGCCGGGACATGCTCTGCCTCCAGTGAGTCGAACAGGGTGCGGAGAGGCGTCTGGCCCGCACAGACAATCACCGTGTCGACCTCGAACAGCCGGGGCTCGCCCTTGATCAGGACGTGCAGTCCGGCATCGTCGATCTTCAGATATTCCACGCCGTTCATCATCTTCACGCCGCGCCTCTGCAGGGTCAGGCGATGGGTCCAGCCGGTCGTGCGGCCAAGGGACTTGCCGACCGCGTCGGACTTGCGCTGCATCAGCGTCACATCCCGTCCAGACGTCGCCACCATGGGAACCACGCCCGTCACGCCGCCGCGCGGATGATTGGCGAAATCGACGCCCCATTCCCGTGCAAAGACATCAATGTCGAGCGCGGCGGAGGTTCCCTTGTGGGTGATCAGTTCGGCCACATCAAAGCCGATGCCGCCCGCCCCCATGATCGCCACTGACTGGCCGACCGAAGCGCGGCCCATGATGACGTCTATATAGCTGACGACCTTGGGGTGATGGATGCCGTCAATGTCGGGCGTGCGCGGTTCAATCCCGGTGGCGACGACGACATGATCAAAACCTTCCGCCTGCAGTGACTTTGCATCGACGCGGGTGTCGAGGCGAAGGTCTATGCCCAGCACCTCGATGCGGCGGCGGAAATATCGCAGGGTCTCGTCAAACTCCTCCTTGCCCGGAATGCGCCGCGCCAGATTGAACTGGCCGCCAATCTCGGACGCGGCGTCGAACAGGGTCACCCTGTGGCCGCGCTCCGCCGCCACCGTGGCATAGGCCAGACCCGCGGGACCGGCCCCTACCACGGCCAGCCGCCTTGAATGGTCCGTCGGCTGATAATTCAGCTCCGTCTCGCGACAGGCGCGCGGATTGACCAGACAGCTGACCGTCTGGCCTGTGAAGGTGTGATCCAGACAGGCCTGATTACAGGCGATGCATGTATTGATCTCGTCCTCTCGTCCCTCCAGCGTCTTGCGCACCAGATCGGGGTCGGCCAGCATGGGCCGGGCCATGGAGATCAGGTCGGCGTCGCCGCGCGCCAGCACGGCCTCGGCCACATCGGGCATATTGATGCGGTTGGAGGTGATCAGCGGGACGGTCAACGCCTTTCGCAGACGACCGGTCACACCGGCGAAGGCGGCGCGCGGCACCATGGTGGCGATGGTGGGAACCTGCGCCTCGTGCCAGCAGAAATGGGTGCTGATGATATTGGCGCCTGCGGCCTCCACCGCCTTGCCAAGCTGGACAACCTCATCCCAGGCCATACCGCCGTCCAGCATGTCCATCGCGGCGATTCGAAAGATCACAATGAAGTCCGGGCCGACCGCTTCGCGGACGCGACGCACCACCTCGACGGCGAAGCGCATGCGGTTCTCATAGGAGCCACCCCATTGATCCGTCCGCTGATTGGTCCGCTCCACGAGGAAGGTGGAGATGAGATAGCCGGCGGAGCCGATGATCTCCACCCCGTCATAGCCGGCGAGCCTGGCCATGGCGGCGCAGTTGGCGAAGTCCGAGATCTGCTTCTCGATCCCCTCCTCGTCCAGTTCGCGCGGCGTGAAGGCGGCGATGCGCGAGCGGATAGCCGAGGGCGCCACGCAATCCGGCGTGCGAGCCAGCGGGCCTGTGTGCAGGATCTGCAGGCAGATCTTCACATCCGGATCGGCGGCGTGCACCGCCTCGGTGACGATCCGATGGTCTGAGGCCTCCTGCGGATTGGACAGGATGGCCCCGCCGCCGCCGGCTTCCGGGTTCGGTGGGATGCCGCCGGTGATGATCATGCCGACGCCGCCGCGCGCACGCTCCGCATAATAGGCGGCCTGACGACGAAAACCGTCCGGCGCCTCTTCCAGACCCGTGTGCATGGAGCCCATCAGGACCCGGTTCTTCAGCCGGGTGAAGCCAAGGTCAAGAGGGGTGAACAGATGCTCGTACCTGCCCGAGACAACCTTTCGCCGCGCCGCTTCCATCCGCCCACCCCATCGCCGTCCACGCACAGTGGATGTTCTCGTTGCGGCTCACCGTAGAAACATTCCCTAAGGGTCGGCAACAGCGGATTTTGGCTTCAGATCGCGCGACAGGAGCGCCCCGAGCACCTGAACGGAACAGACGCCGCGCCGGCCGTCGCACGCGAGCGCTCATCCATTGCCCACCCTGCATTTCTGTGGTCGGTTGGACGTCTTGCTTGCCGATGTCAGGACATGTCTCATGCGCATATTCGGGGTGGTCGTCATGTGCGGCCTGATCTTGTCGCCCCTGCTGGCCAGCGCCGCCGCCAAGGGGCCTGACGCCTCCGAACCTGCGTTTCGGGCGCTCTACAAGGAACTGGTGGAGACCAACACCACCTTGTCTTCGGGCGACTGCACCGTGGCCGCGCGCCAGATCGCCATGCGGCTGAAGGCGGCGGGTTATGCCGAAGCGGACCTGAACGTCTTCACCGCGCCCGGCCATCCGAAGGAGGGCGGCCTGATCGCCACCCTGCATGGCGCCGACCCCAAGGCCAGGGCCATCCTGCTGCTGGCCCATCTTGACGTGGTGGAGGCCAAGCGCGCCGACTGGACCCGCGACCCGTTCAGTCTTGTAGAGGAAGACGGCTATTTCTACGGACGCGGCGCATCAGACGACAAGGCCATGGCCGCAGCTTTCGCCGACAACATGATCCGCTACAAGCAGGAGGGCTTCAAACCCCGCCGGGACATCAAGCTGGCCCTGACCTGCGGCGAGGAAAACGGCGGCCTGGCCTTTGACGGCGCCGAATGGCTGGTCAAGTCGCACAAGGACCTGATCGACGCCGAATTCGCCCTGAACGAGGGCGCGGGCGGACTGGTCGACCCCTCCGGCAAGCGGATCTATCTCGGCATTCAGGCCGGGGAAAAAGTTTATCAGGACTTCCGGCTGGAAGCGACCAATCCGGGCGGCCACTCATCCCTGCCCCGGCCTGACAACGCCATCTATCATGTGGCCGTGGCGCTGGCCCGGCTGTCGACCTTTGAGTTCCCGATCCAGACGAGCGACACGACCAGGGCCTATTTCACCCGCACCGCCGCCCTGGTCGGCGGCGAGGCGGGCGCGGCCATGACGGCGCTGATCGCCAATCCGCAGGACAAGGCCGCCGACGCCGTCGTGTCACGCGATCCTGTATGGCACTCCCTGCTGCGGACCACCTGCGTCGCAACCCTGCTGGAGGGCGGTCATGCGCCCAACGCCCTGCCTCAGCGCGCCGCCGCCAATGTCAATTGCCGCATCTTCCCCGGCATGCCGGTGGCGACCGTTCAGGCCATGCTGAAAAGCGTCATCTCGGACGACAAGGTCACAATCACCCCGGTCGGCGATCTGGCCCCGACGCCGCCGCCGCCGCCGCTGTCCGCCCAGGTTCTGGGCCCTGCTGAAGCGGTTGCGCATGAGATGTGGCCGGGCGTGCCGGTCCTGCCGACGATGAGCACGGGCGCGACCGACGGCAGCTATCTCAATGCGGGCGGCATCCCAACCTATGGACTGTCCGGCATGTTCTCTGATGCGTCCATGGGCAATATTCACGGACTGAATGAGCGCATCTCGGTCCAGTCCCTGCTGGAAGGACGGCAGTATCTTTATCGGGTCGTGAAGCTGTATGCGGACGGGAAATAGCCGCCCTGAGGTCAAAGTCGCCGCTCCCCTGCGCGCTTCTTGTCAACATATCGCCACTGCATTTAACCTGTTGTCAGAGGCGCGGCCGGTCGGGCCGCCCGGAGGATCACCCATGCGTCGTATAATCCTGGCCCTGATGATGGGCTCCATGCTTGTCGCCCCTGCTTTGGCCACATCGGCCAGCGCAGCCGACGCCCCCAAGGCGGACGCCCCGAAAGCCGAAGCGCCCAAGACCGATCAGGTCGAGGCGAGCGCGGTTGAGACCGCCCATCCTGTCGCCCGCTCCATTCCCTTCCATGGCGCCGCTCTGGCCTATACGGTCACGCCCGGAACCTTGACCATCCGCAATGATGAAGGGCTGGCCACGGGCAGCATCTTCTATGTGGCCTATACGGTGAAGCCTGCGCCGGGCGCGCCGCCGCGGCCAGTGACCTTCCTCTATAATGGCGGTCCGGGCTCTTCCTCCATGTGGCTGCATCTGGGCTCGTTCGGCCCGATGAAGATCGCCATGACCACGCCGGACGCCCTGCCCGCCGCGCCGTTCCATCTGTCGCCCAATCAGGACACCTTGCTCGACAAGTCCGACCTGGTCTTCATCGACGCCCCCACGACGGGCCTGTCGCGCGCCATTGGCAAGACCGAGCCCAAGGCCTTTTTCGGCGTGGACGCCGACCTTGACGCCTTTTCCCGCGCCATTGCCCGCTATCTGACGATCAATGGCCGCTGGGACAGCCCGAAATTCCTGATCGGCGAGAGCTATGGCACCCTGCGCTCCGCCGGCCTGGCCTTTGCGCTGCAGAACAAGGGCGTGCAACTGAACGGCGTGGCGCTGGTCTCCACCACGCTCAATATCGGGCTTCTGTTCCAGGAGAACGATCAGGGCTTTGTGAACATGCTGCCGACGCTCGCGGCGACGGCCTGGTATCACAACAAGCTGGCCAATCGCCCCGCCGATCTGACAGCCTATATGGCCGAGGTACGCGCCTTCGCCGCCGGTCCCTATGCCGCTGCGCTGGCCAAGGGGCACAAGGTCCCCGCAGCGGAGCGCGACCAGATCGCTCGCCAGCTTGCGGCCTATACAGGCCTGACCCCCGCTGTTGTGATGAACAACAATCTGCGCGTGGACGCCGACCGCTTCCGCAAGGAACTGCTGCGGGCGGAGCGCAAGACCGTCGGGCGTCTGGACAGCCGTTTTCTGGGTGAAGACGCCGACGCCGGCGGCGAGGGCACCGAATATGACCCCACCGACGCGGGCATGACCGGCGCCTGGGTCGGGGCCCTGAACGACTATCTGTTCCGCGATCTGGGCTACGAGACCAATCTGACCTACCGGCCCAACAATTACGGCGCTCAGGAAGGCGGCGGATGGGACTGGCGTCACCGCATACCGCGCATGGGCGGCCAGCTCACGGCGGATACATCGGTCGATCTGGCCGCCGCCATGCGTCGCAATCCGCATCTGAAGCTGTTGCAAATCGCGGGCTATTACGACATGGCCACGCCCTTCTTCGGCGCAGAATATGATCTGAGCCACATGGCGATCGACGCAGATCGCCAGGCCAATGTGACCTACAAATATTACCCCTCTGGCCACATGGTCTATATCGAGCCCGGCTCTTCCAGGCAGCTGCGCACAGATATCGAAGCGTGGATGGACACCGCGAAGTAGCGCTCAACCCCGCCTTCGACCTGACCGAATAGTCTTGCCCTTGCCGTCATCCGTCCCAGGCTGGCGGCAAGGACAGGATGTCGTCCGGGAAGGGCCGCCGACGAGGCGCCGTCCTTTGACCATGCACAGCACGGCCCGGATCGACGCCCATGCGGTCTACCCGCTCGCCCTGACCTGCTCGCCCTGACCTGCTCGAACGGATCAGGGTCGGCGAATGAACTGCAATCGACACAAGAGCAATTGACCCGCACGCCTTGATTCCCCACATCCTGTGCCTGGGCCGACACGTGCCGACAGAGCCATACAGCGGGAGAAAACCATGTCCGATACGCCTGAATATACGCCGCCCAAGGTCTGGACCTGGAACAAGGAGAGCGGCGGCCGGTTCGCCAATATCAATCGCCCCATTTCCGGCGCGACCCATGAAAAGGATCTGCCCGTCGGCCGCCACCCGTTTCAGCTCTATTCACTGGCCACGCCCAACGGGGTGAAGGTCACCGTGATGCTGGAGGAGCTTCTGGCGCTGGGCCATTCTGGCGCTGAATACGACGCCTGGCTGATCCGCATCAATGAAGGCGACCAGTTCGGCAGCGGCTTTGTCGCCATCAATCCCAATTCCAAGATCCCCTCGCTCATGGATCGCAGCGGCGAAACCCCCATCCGGGTGTTTGAATCCGGCGCGATCCTTGTCCATCTGGCCGAAAAATTCGGCGCCTTCCTGCCGACCGATCCGGGCAAGCGCGCGGAGTGCCTGTCCTGGCTGTTCTGGCAAATGGGCAGCGCGCCCTATCTGGGCGGCGGCTTTGGCCACTTCTACGCCTATGCTCCGATCAAGATCGAATACGCCATCGACCGCTTCGCCATGGAGGTGAAGCGTCAGATGGACGTGCTCGACAAGCGCCTGGCCGACAACGCCTATCTGGCGGGTGACGAATACACCATAGCCGACATCGCCGTGTGGCCCTGGTACGGCGGGCTGGCCAAGGGTCTGCTCTATGAGGGCGGCGAGTTCCTTCAGGTGCAGGACTACAAGAACGTCCAGCGATGGGCGGACGTGATTGCAGAACGCCCCGCCGTGCAGCGCGGCCGGATGGTCAATCGCGGATGGGGCGAGCCTTCCAGCCAGCTCATCGAGCGGCATGAGGCGTCAGACTTTGACACCAAGACGACCGACAAGCTGGCCCAGGGCTAATCGGTTTGGCCGCTGCCGGGCCTGACGGCGCGGACCTGCCTGTCACGCAGGCTCTGCATCAAACAGAGCTTTGCGTGACGCTGGGGAAGAGGGTCATGGTGGCGTCAGAGCGGGACGCAGAGGCCCGCTTCCCGTCAAGGCGACGACACGGGCGCGCGGGCGTTATCTGACGCCTGCGCCCTGTCTGGCGGACAACAGGCAAAGCAGGAAGGACACTTGGAATGAAGACGCGCATCACAGAAATGTTCGGTGTCGAAACCCCGATCGTCATGGGCGGCATGACCGGCGTGGGCTATGGCGAACTGGTTGCGGCCGTGGCCAATGCTGGCGCCCTGGGTTTCATCACCGCCCATATGTTTGCGTCCGGCGAGGACCTTCTGGCCGAAATCGAAAAGACCAAGCGCCTCACCAGCAAGCCCTTTGGCGTGAACCTGACGCTGCTGCCCTCGATCAATCCGATCCCCTATGACGATTACCGCGAAGCGATCATCGCCTCAGGCGTCAAGATCGTGGAAACGGCGGGCCGCGCGCCGGTTGATCATCTGCCGCGCTTCAAGGAAAACGGGGTCAAGGTGATCCACAAATGCACATCGGTCCGTCATTCGGTCTCTGCGGTCAAGCACGGGGTCGATGTGATCAGCATTGACGGCTTTGAATGCGCCGGTCACCCGGGCGAGGACGATATTGGTCTGGTCGTGCTCCTGCCTGCGACGGTGGACGCGGTGGATGTGCCGGTGATCGCGTCTGGCGGCATGGCGGATGGCCGGGGTCTGGTGGCGGCGCTCGCCTTGGGCGCAGAGGGCGTCAATATGGGCACCCGCTTTTGCGCCACCGTCGAGGCGACGATCCACCAGAATGTGAAACAGCAGATTGTCGACAATACGGAGCGTGACACCGTGCTGGTCGGGCGCTCGCTGCGCAACACCGCTCGCGTGGCCCGCAACGCCATCGCCGAGCAGGTGGCCGAGATCCAGCGCGATCCCACCAAGAGCTTCGCCGATGTGCGCGAACTGATGGCCGGCGTGCGGGGACGGGAAAATGTGTTGCGCGACGGTGATCTGGATGGCGGCATCTGGACCACGGGCCAAAGCCAGGCCCTGATCCATGACATCCCCACCTGCGCTGAACTGGTGCGCAACGTGATGAGCCAGGCCGACGCCATCATGTCGCGCCGGTTCGCCGCGATTGCAGGCTGAGACCTTTGCGCCCTGTGACGGAAGCGTCACAGGGCGTCACCTGGGCCGCCTGGCCTGGACCAAGCCTAAAGGCTGCGAGCAACGAGCATCCGCATGATCTCGTTAGAGCCGCCATAGATGCGGCTGATGCGGGCGTCGCGATACATGCGGCTGATCGCATACTCATCCATATAGCCATATCCGCCATGGAATTGCAGACAGGTGTCGACCACCTTGCCTTGCAGTTCGGTCACCAGAAGCTTGGCCATGGAGGCGGTCGTGGTGTCCAGCTTGCCATTGAACAACTGCTCTATGCAGTAGTTGACGAAGCACTTGGCCGCCGTCGCTTCGGTCTTCAGGTCCGCCAGCTTGAACTGGGTGTTCTGGAAGCTGAGGATGGGCTGACCAAACACCTTGCGTTCGCGGACATAGTCCAGCGTGACTTCAAGCGCGCGGTCTATGGCTTCAATGGCCTGAATGGCGATCACCAGCCGCTCGCGCGGCAGTTCGGTCATCAACTGGCGAAAGCCCTGCCCCTCGACCTCGCCCAGCAAATTGTCGGCGGGGACAAAGACATCATCGAAGAAAAGTTCAGACGTATCCGCCGCGTCCTGACCCATCTTCTTCAGCTTGCGGCCACGACGGAACCCTTCGGCCTTGTCGGTCTCCACCACCAGCAGCGACACGCCCTTGGCGCCCAGGCTCGGATCCGTCTTGGCGGCGACCACGATGAAATTGGCAAGCTGACCAGACGAGATAAAGGTCTTGGCGCCGTTGATCCGATAACCGTTGCCGTCCTTCAGCGCCGTCGTCCTGATATTTTGCAGGTCAGAGCCGACCGCCGGTTCGCTCATCGCGATGGCGGAGATCATTTCGCCGTTGCACAGGTGCGGCAGCCAGCGATGCTTCTGCTCCTCCGTGCCGTGAGCGACCACATAAGGAACCACAATGCCGTTGTGGAGCGAGGCGGCGAAGCCATCCACGCCCACGCGGGCCTGAGCGCGAAACAGCGCAATGTCGTGACGGAAATCCCCGCCGACCCCGCCATATTCGGCAGGGACCGACACGCCCAGCAGGCCCGCCTGACCGGCCTCGGTCCAGAATTCACGATCGACCTGGCCGTTCTCACGCCATTTTTCCTGACGGGCGGCGGGGGCGTGCTCAGCGAAGAAGCGGGCGACGCTGTCTCCGAACATGGTCAGCTCTTCGTCTTGCAAAATGGCGGGATCGGCGACGTTCAGGACACCCATGGCAACCTCTGTCAAAGCGGCTTGTTTAAACCAATGAACCAGAACAACCGGACGCAATGGAAGCCGCGATCATCAAGACCGGGCCGCCATTTCGTCCGGTTGCAAATCCGGATGGCCAGGACCTGGTCAGATCCGCTCAATGATGATCGCCGGAGCCATGCCGCCAGCGGCGCACATGGTGACCAGACCGCGCTTCAGGTCGCGGCGCTCCAGCTCGTCCAGCAGGGTGCCGATCAGGATGGAGCCTGTGGCGCCGATCGGATGGCCCAGCGCGCAGGCGCCGCCGTTCACATTGACCTTGTTGCGGTCGAGCTTCAGGTCGCGGATGAACTTTTCAGCTACCACCGCGAAGGCTTCGTTGATTTCCCACAGGTCGATATCGTCCACCGTCAGACCCGCGCGCTCCAGCGCCTTTTTGGCCGCAGGGACCGGGGCGTTGAGCATCAGGGTGGGGCAGTCGCCGATATTGATGGCGGCGACGATCTTCGCGCGCGGGGTCCAGCCTTCCTTCCTGGCGTATTCCGGCGAGCAGAGCAGCAGCGCCGCAGACCCGTCGACCACGCCCGACGAATTGCCCGCATGGTGGATGTGCTCGATCTTCACATCGGGATAGGCCTGGTTGATCAGCTTGCGGAAGGTCGTGCCGTCTTCGTCCAGAGGCATGTCGGCGATCTGGGTGAAGGACGGCTTGAGCGAGGCCAGACCTTCGGCCGTGGTCTGCGGACGCGGGAACTCTTCATGGTCGAGCAGCAGCGTGCCGTCGCGGTCATAGACCGGCACCAGCGACTTGGAGAACCGGCCCTCGGCGATGGCCACGGCGGCGCGCTTCTGGCTTTCCAGAGCCAGCGCATCCACATCCTCGCGCGTGATGCCTTCCATGGTCGCAATCGCGTCGGCGCAGACGCCCTGATGCGACTGGGGATGGATGGAGCGCAGGTGCAGATTGCCCTTGTCCATGCCCATGGGGCCGACCGGCGGCAGCTGGGCGGTATAGCTCATCATCTCGCAGCCGCCCGCAATCACCATGTCCTGCAGGCCGCTCATGATGGTCGCCGCCGCCAGATTGACCGTGGTGATGCCAGAGCCGCAGAAGCGGTCCAGCGTCATGCCGCTGGCCTTGATGTCGTAACCGGCGTCGAGCGCGGCCATACGGCCCATATCGGCGCCTTGCATGCCCACCTGGGTCGAGGTGCCCCAGATCACGTCGTCAACTTCTGCGGTCTTGATATTGTTGCGCTCGGCGAGCGCCTTCAAAACGGTCGAGGCCAGATGCTGCGGATGCATGTGCGCCAGCGCGCCCTTGCCAACCTTGCCCACGCCACGCGGCGTGCGGACAGCGTCAATGATCCAGGCTTCAGTCATGGGGTCGTTTCCTCTTATGGGGTCGCGTCAGGACGAACTCTCTTCGCTTATCGGGCCGGTGATCCTGCGTAAGTCCAAGGTTTTTTTGGGCCCAACCGACAAAAACGCATCTTTTTCCGGCGCTCAGGGCCTGAAGGCTGCGGTCAGGCTCTGCGAACGAGCCTTTGACGGATCCGCTGCGTCTTGGCGGCGTCCACGCCAAGATGCTGCTCCAGATAGAGATCCAGTGATCCATATCTGGCCTGGACACTGTCCATGGCGGCCTGAAGATAGGGGCCGGCCACCATCATGACACGACGCAGGGCCTCCAGAGGCGGCGCCACGCCGTGCTCCTTTTCAAAACTGGCCAGCACCTCAGGCATGCGCTCATCCACGCGGGTTTCCTGATTGGTGCGCAGATAATCGCTCATCATGGCGTCGGGCGAGACCTCCAGCAGATGATGGGTCAGGGCGATCAGAAAGCCGGTGCGGTCCTTGCCCGCGTGACAGTGAACCAGCACGGCCTGACCCTCGTCCTGATCGCAGAGGGCGTCGAAATAGGCGCGGTAGACCTCTGACAGGGCCGGATCGTGCGGATATTGCCGATAGCCGCTGATCATGCGCGCATCGACCGCAGCTTCAGACACGTCCGGCGCCAGCAACACCGCCAGATGCGGCGGCTCCGGGCTGTTATAGGGGTGGTTGTGCGACAGGGTGGTCCAGCTCCGGGCCAGCGCATCAGGCGTGGGCAGTTTGGCGCGCTCCTCCGGGCGACGCAGATCGGCCACATGAGAGACGCCGAGGGCGCCAAGCGTCTCGATGTCCTGAGGCAGGGCCTGAGCCATATGGCCGGACCGGAACAGAAGACCGGTGCGCACCACCCCGCCGGATCTGGTGGCGTATCCGCCAAAATCGCGAAAATTGGCGACGCCGCCCAGGGGCTGTGGCGAGGCTTGGGTCTGGCGCATCAGGCGGCTCCGCGGGGGGCGACAACGGCGCAATTGGCCATCAAAGAAAGTCGCGAACAGTTTTCATGAACTGGTCCAGCTGATCATGATGCAACCAGTGACCTGCATGCTCGAACATCACCACCTGAGCATTCTGGAAATGGTCGACTTCGCCGGTCACGCGCGGATCGCGCGCCCAGCTGTCGCGCCCGACGCACAACAGGGTGGGACAGGTAATCCGGCTCCACAAGGCGTGCAGATTATCCGGCGTCAGATCGACCGGCGGCGGCGTTCGGACATAGTTGTCGAACTTCCAGCTGAAACTGCCATCCTCGTTGCGACTGACGCCGTGAACCGTCAGATGCCTCGCCTGCTCGGCGCTAAGATGGGCGTTTTCCGCTCTCATCCGCTCCAGCGCCGCCTGAATGGAGGGGTAGCGCTTGGGCGGACGTCCGCTCAGGCCGCGACGATCATTGATCCAGTCGCGCCAGTCCTGGGCCAGGGTGTCGGCCGGGATCGGACCCGCGGGTCTGGGCGCCCAGCCCAGCCCTTCGATCGCCACCAGTCGGCGGACCTTTTCAGGGTAGAGACCGCAATAGCGCAACGCAATCGCACCGCCCAGCGAATGGGCGATGATGCTGACCTCGTCGGAGTCGAGCTGATGGATCAGCTGCGCCAGGTCGTGGATCATGTAGGGCGTCATATAGGCCCCGTCCGGCGACCAGGCGCTGTCGCCGTGCCCGCGCAGGTCCGGCGCAATGACGTGCCAGTCCCGACGCAACGCCTTGGCCACCCAGTCCCAGCTGCGCGCATGGTCGCGGCCGCCATGTTGCAGGATCAGGGTCGGCGCATCCGGATTGCCCCAGTCCAGATAGTTCAGCCGCAGCCTTTGCGACACGAAGCTGTGCGAGGTCGGGCCAGGATAGTCATCGTCAGACACCAAGTTCGTTACATCCCCCATCAGGCCTTGGCAGGCTGCACCCTGTTCCCCAGACCGCAGCGCAACCTGAAACCATGATGATTGTCGCCCGGTTCCAGCCGGAAAAGCAATCACGCGGATGCGTCCATGGGCGATCCTTGTGGATCAGACGGCGTGAATGTCCGGAGTTGACGCTTCGTCGCCGATAAACAACAGGGCGACGATGGGTTGCTCGATCGCTTCGGGCGCCACGGCGTGCCGGTCCCCGCTGAGCCTCTCGATCTCCGGCGCCAGGCTGAAGGCTGTGCCGGCGATGCCGATGAAGCTGTCATAGAGCAAGGTTGGATCGCCCTGGCGCACGCATCCGCTGTCCTGACCTTCCCGGATCACCGCCTTCAGCCCCTCTCGCACCGTTCCACTCCGCGCCCGCCGGGACGCGGCCGCAACACGTTCGGCCAGCCCGTTGAACAACTGGTCGATCACCTCCCGCCACAGGGCGTCCTTGGAGCCGAAAGGGTAGCGGAGCAGGCTCTGCGCCACGCCGGCCTCCGACGCGATCTGCCAGGTGGCCGCGCCTTCAAAGCCGGCCGTGGCGAAGCTGCGGCGGGCGGCGGCGATGAGCCGGTCGCGCGCCTCGCTCACCCGTGCGGCGGCGACATCACTGGGTCCCGCTGACGTCATCATCCTCGAACTCACCCATCTGACGGCGCCATCTTGATCAAAAGATCAGGTAGCGTGCCGTGAAACGGGCTATCAATGTGGGCGGCGGTTATGCCGGGACCACCCTGGCCAGAGCGCTAGACCCGGTGTTTGACCTGGTGCTGATCGAGGCTCGAGAAGCCTTCGTGCACAATATGGCCGCGATCCGCGCCCTGGCGACCCCCGCCCTTCTGGATCAGATCATCCTGCCCTATGACCGCCTCCTGAACCGGGGCAAGAGCGTTCGGGGCCAAGTGAGCGACGTGTCGGACCAGGGCGTGACCCTGGCCTCCGGCGACAGGCTCAGCGCTGATCTTGTGGTGCTGGCGACGGGGCGGGGCACAAGGCTGGCGAAGGGCTGCGCGACCTGGGCGTCCGGATCCGGGCCGGCGAGACCGCACGCCTGTACATGACAAGCGGTCATCATCAAGGCCCGGTGATCCTCGAATCGGGCGAGACCCTTCAGGCCGATCTGGTCATTCCGGCTCTGGGCGCGACGCCTCATACAAGCCTTCTGAACGGCATGGCGGAAGCCTGCTTTGACCGGATCGGTCGGGTCGTGGTCGATGGCTGGATGCGTCCGGCGGGTCTGAACAGCGTGTTCACCCCGGGCCCCAGCCTTGGCGTCGCCACGGCCATTTCGGCCCTGTATTCCAACGCGATTTCCGGCGCGGTGCAGGCCTTCGCGCTCGCCCATATCTGAAAGGAGCGTCCCAGACCTCCGCGTCCGCCAAGCCCAATGCGCTGCACCACCTCGCCCTGTCCACGAGCGACATCAAGAGCCAGATCGCCTGCCGGTTCAATCCGGATCTCAAGGCCAAATACCAGCAGCTCCGCAAAGCCGGTAAACCACCCAAGATCGCCATAACCGCCGTCATGCGAAAACTCATCATTCTCGCAAATACCCTCACCGCTCAGGACCGAACCTGGACGCCGAAGGTGGCTTGACCATCACGGATACTCTGGCCAGGTCGCGAATGGCGCGCCCTGTGTGGCGAGAACCTCACAGAACCGGCGCCGGTCGCTCCAAGATGCAGACTCCGTGTCATCGGATAAAGCTTCAATTTTTCGAACGCGATTTTAGCGTATACCGTCATGGTCGAAGACCAATTTTCCAGGGTGAGGACGCCAGATGTCAGCAATTGCCGGACCGGGACTGGACTTCGCTCTGGGCGAAACCGCCGACGCCATACGCGACGCCACAAGGCGGTTCAGCCAGGACCGTATCAGTCCGATCGCCGCCGACATTGACCGCGACAACGCCTTCCCGCGCCATCTCTGGCCGGAAATGGGCGATCTGGGCTTGCACGGAATAACGGTGGAGGAAGAATTCGGCGGGCTTGGCCTTGGCTATCTGGAGCATGTGGTGGCGATGGAAGAGGTCAGCCGCGCCTCCGCCTCCATCGGCCTGTCCTATGGCGCCCATTCAAATCTGTGCGTGAACCAGATCCGGCGCTGGGGCACGCCGGACCAGAAGCGGCGTTATCTGCCCCGGCTGATATCCGGCGAACATGTCGGCTCCCTCGCCATGAGCGAGGCGGGGTCCGGCTCCGACGTGATGAGCATGCGTCTGAAGGCTGAAAAGGTCGGTGATCGCTATGTTCTGAACGGAACCAAGTTCTGGATCACCAATGCGCCCCACGCCGATACGCTGGTCGTCTATGCGCGCACGGGCGAGAAATCCGTCTCCACCTTCCTGATCGAACGGGGTTTCAAGGGCTTCACCGTCTCGCCCAAGCTCGACAAGATGGGCATGCGCGGCTCGGACACTGCTGAGCTGGTGTTTGAGGATTGCGAAGTCCCGGACGAAAACGTGATGGGCCCGCTGGGCGGCGGCGCGGGCGTTTTGATGAGCGGCCTCGACTATGAACGAACCGTTCTGGCGGGCGGGCCTCTGGGAATTATGCAGGCCGCGCTGGACATTGTTCTTCCCTATGTGCGCGATCGCAAACAGTTCGGACGGGCGATCGGCTCCTTCCAACTGATGCAGGGCAAGATCGCCGACATGTATGTCGCGCTCAACGCCGCCCGCGCCTATGTCTACGCCGTCGCACGCGCCTGCGATGCTGGCCGCACCACAAGATTTGACGCCGCCGGCGCCATATTGATGGCGAGTGAAAGCGCCGTGAAAGTGTCGCTCGAAGCTATTCAGGCCCTGGGGGGCGCAGGCTATACGCGCGAATGGCCGGTGGAACGCCTTCTGCGCGACGCCAAACTCTATGACATCGGCGCAGGGACCAACGAGATTCGGCGCTTTCTCATCGGGCGGGAGCTTCTGGGCGAATGACCCATATTGTCTCAAAAATCTCCCCCGGGTCGGACGGTTTCAAAGCCAATGCCGCGCTCAATCAGAAACTGGCGGATCAGCTGCGAGCGCGTTGCGCCGTCTCAGCACTTGGCGGCCCAAAGACCGCCCGGGACCGCCATGAATCCCGGGGCAAGCTTTTGCCGCGCCAAAGGGTCGAGCGCCTCCTGGACCCCGGCGCGCCCTTTCTGGAGCTGGGCGCGCTGGCGGCCTTTGGCCTCTATGAGGACGAGGCGCCGGGCGCAGGCCTGATCACCGGCATCGGCCGCGTCTGCGGGCGCGAAGTGATGATTGTCGCCAATGACGCAACCGTCAAGGGCGGCGCCTATTTCCCGATCACGGTGAAGAAGCATTTGAGGGCGCAGGAAGTCGCCCTGCAGAACCGCCTGCCCTGCCTCTATCTGGTCGATAGCGGCGGCGCCAACCTGCCGCATCAGGCCGAAGTGTTTCCCGACCGCGACCATTTTGGCCGCATCTTCTACAATCAGGCCCAGATGAGCGCCCAGGGCATCGCCCAGATCGCATGTGTGATGGGCAGTTGCACCGCGGGCGGCGCCTATGTGCCCGCCATGTCCGACGAGACCATCATTGTCCGGGGCGCCGGAGAGGACAGCCAGGGCACCATCTTCCTCGGCGGCCCGCCTCTGGTCAAGGCCGCGACAGGCGAGGTGATCACAGCGACGGAGCTTGGCGGCGCCGACACCCATGGCCGAAGGTCAGGGGTCGTGGATCATGTGGCGGAAAATGACGAACACGCCCTCTCCATCCTGCGCGCCATCGTCGCCCGATTGGGACCCGTCTCCAAGGCCGCGGTCGCCCTTAAAGAACCTGCGCCTCCGCGCCTCGATCCGGCCGAACTCCTGGGCGTCATCCCCGCCGACGTGCGCGCCCCCTATGACGTGCGCGAAGTGATCGGACGTCTGGTGGACGGTTCCGATCTTGACGAGTTCAAGGCGCTCTATGGAACCACGCTGGTCACGGGTTTCGCCCATATCTGGGGCTGTCCCGTCGCCATCCTGGCCAATAATGGCGTGCTCTTTTCGGAAAGCGCGCTCAAGGGCGCCCACTTCATCGAACTGGCCTGCCAGCGCAATATTCCCCTGCTGTTCCTGCAGAACATCTCGGGCTTCATGGTCGGCGGTCGGTACGAAGCGGGCGGGATCGCCAAGGACGGCGCAAAACTCGTCACGGCCGTCGCGACGGCCAATGTCCCCAAACTGACCGTCCTGATCGGGGGCAGTTTCGGCGCAGGCAATTACGGCATGTGTGGAAGGGCCTATTCTCCCCGCTTCCTCTTCACCTGGCCCAATGCCCGCATCAGCGTCATGGGCGGCGAGCAGGCGGCGAGCGTGCTGGCCACGGTTCGACGCGACGGCATGGAGGCCCGCGGGGAAAGCTGGTCGCCCGAAGCGGAGGCCGCCTTCAAGGCGCCGATCCGCGAACGCTATGAAACCGAAGGCGATCCCTATTTCGCCACCGCCCGGCTATGGGACGACGGGATCATCGACCCCTTGCAGACCCGTGACGTGCTGGGTCTGGCCCTTCGCGCCACGCTCAATGCGCCCATAGATGACGTCCGCTTCGGCGTCTTTCGGATGTAGCCGTCATGTTCGGATCTCTCCTCATCGCCAATCGCGGCGAAATCGCCTGCCGCATCATTCGCACGGCGGCAAGACTGGGCCTGCGCACCATTGCGGTCTATTCCGAAGCCGATGCGCAAAGCCCGCATGTGCAATTGGCCGATGTCGCCATTCCCATCGGACCTGCGCCCGCTCGCGAAAGCTATTTGCTGCCCGAGCGGATCTTGGAAGCGGCGCGACACGCCGACGCAGACGCCGTGCATCCAGGCTATGGCTTTTTGTCTGAAAACGCCGCCTTTGCCCAGGCGGTCATGGATGCGGGCCTGATCTGGGTTGGCCCCAAGCCCTTCGCCATCACCGCCATGGGACTGAAAGACCAGGCCAAGGCGCGCATGATGGCCGCGGGCGTTCCGGTGACGCCGGGCTATATGGGAGACGATCAGAGCCGCGAGCGCCTCAAGGCTGAGGCCGACCGGATCGGCTATCCCGTCCTGATCAAGGCCGTGGCTGGCGGCGGCGGCAAGGGCATGCGCAAGGTTGACCGCGCGCCGGACTTTCTCGCCGCCCTCGCCTCCTGCCAGCGTGAAGCCGCGTCCAGCTTTGGCGATGTGCGCGTGCTTCTGGAAACCTATGTCGCCCGTCCGCGGCATATTGAAGTGCAGATCTTCGGCGACCGGTTCGGCCATGTGGTGCACCTCTTCGAGCGTGACTGCTCCTTGCAACGCCGCCATCAGAAGGTCATCGAGGAGGCTCCCGCGCCGGGCCTTGACGAGGCCACCCGCAAGGCCGTTTGCGACGCCGCCGTCCGCGCGGCCAGGGCGGTCGACTATGAGGGCGCGGGAACCGTCGAGTTCATTGCGGACGCCTCGGACGGCCTTCGCCCGGACCGGATCTGGTTCATGGAAATGAATACCAGGCTGCAGGTCGAGCATCCCGTGACCGAATGCGTGACCGGCCTTGATCTTGTGGAGTGGCAATTGCGTGTGGCCGCAGGCCAGCCCCTGCCGCGCACTCAGGACCAGATCGAGATTACCGGCCACGCCATCGAGGCCAGGCTCTATGCTGAAAGCCCCTCGACAGGGTTCCTGCCCTCTATCGGGGCTCTGGAACGGTTCAGCCTGCCGCGCAATATCCGGATCGATGCGGGCGTGCAAGAAGGCGGCGAGATCAGCCCCTTCTATGATCCCATGATCGCCAAGCTGATCGTCCACGCTCCGACGCGAACGGCGGCGGCTCTGCGGCTTTCAAAGGCCTGTGCGGAGGTGAAAGTCTATCCGGTCGCGACCAATGCCGCCTTTCTCAGCCGCACGCTGAAGCAGCCCGACTTCCTGAGTGGCGACGTCGACACCCGCTTTCTGGAGGACCGGATCGAGGCGCTCGCCGCCACGACGCCGCCCGGCGAGGCCGCATGGACGTCCGCCGCCCGCGCTCTGGCCAAGCCTTCCGATTCAGGGCCGTGGCAAAGCCTGAGCGGGTTTCGCCTGAATGCGCCAGCGCGCTTTGAGATCAAACTCGTTTGCGGCGATGATGCGCGACTTGTCCAAATCGACCCCGCGCTCCCGCATACTGACGCCACCTGGCCCTATCGGGACGGCGTCGTGGTGTTCGAAGCGGGAGAGGCCCATCTTTTTCGCGAACCCGATCCTGACGCCCTGTCTGGGGAAGCGACAGGCGACGGCGCCATCCTGTCGCCCATGCCCGGAAGGATTGTCCACAGCCCGGTCAAGGTCGGCGACGCCGTGAAAAAAGGGGAGTCCATTCTCACGCTTGAGGCGATGAAGATGGAGCATGTGCTCACCGCCCCCTTCGACGCCGTGGTCGAAAGCCTCCATGTCAGCCTCGGCGATCAGGTGATTGAAGGCAAGCTGCTGGCCCGGCTGGAAAAAGCCGTCTGATCCGGCAGCCAAGCCCTAATGGAGCCTTGGCGCAGCCCCGCCCAGACCGTGATCCGAACCCGATCCCCGCTGACGGTCTTGAGAGCCCCTGGCCAGCAATTCACTCAAAGAGAAATCCATTTGGACCATATGCAGCGAGCCGTCCATCATGAAGGGGCTGAGCAGCGTTGAACAGGACGCAGGCCCGCTGGTCAGCCAACAGATGCGGCGCAGGAATGTCGCGGTCGAGTATGCCAAGGGGTTGACCATGATGGTCAGGGCCGCAGCGTTGTCCGACGCCTCCACCGCGCTATAGCTGTAATTGCTGCTCGATCCCACAAGGCCAGAGCCGGTGATCGCATAGGCGCCGACCGGCCGGGTCGGGCTGGCCGGGCTCGTCCACTGGGCCGAACCGGTCGTCACCGTGGACAGGACGTCGCCATTGACCAGACCCGATGCGCTCACCGTCCCCGACAGGGCAGGAACGCTCTGGCCATAGATCATCGCCGCCGCGCTCGCCCTGTAGGTCAGGGTCAGG
>CAIOJR010000243.1 GCA_903858685.1 uncultured Caulobacterales bacterium
GGCGGCATGAACGTCTACTCCAGCGAAGTAGAAGCCGTTCTACGCAAACACGCCAGTGTCGCTGAAGTGGCTGTTGTGGGCATGCCAGACGATGACTGGGGGGAAGTGGTCACTGCAGTTGTGGTTCCCTCAGGAGTCGCGTCTGCTGATGACATCCGGTTGTTCGCAAAGGCGAACTTGTCCGCCTACAAGGTACCCAAGTCGGTCGCCTTCAGGCCGGAACTTCCGCTAACCAACTATGGCAAGGTGGACAAGAAGCGACTGCGGCTTGATCTACAACGCTGACTGACGGCTTGCCAAAGCCGCATTCAGAAAACGCATATCCAGCTTGTGACGCTCCGACCGAGCTCGATGACCTTTGGTTTGCGAAGGCTCGGATGTCACTGGCGTCTTTCAAGCTCACCGCTGGGTAGGCGCCAAGGGAGAGTAGCTTTTCCTTTCCCAGGTACCGGTATTTCAGCCGCCACAGTTTGCCACCAGTCGGCGAAATGAAGAGATGGAGGCCGCCGCCATCAAAACGCTTTTTGAGCGGACGGGCCTGGCTTGGTGTTTCGGATTGCGGTGTCGGTCAACGCCATCTGGGGGTATCGCTTCCGGGGGTATGGCAGGTCTACCCCCGATCCCACCCCCAATTCAGGCGGCTGTAGGCGAACGCAGACGAACCGTGGTGGACGATTACCCGGTCAATACGGCTTTTGTTGAGGTTTTCTACGTTTTGCGACCATCTGCGAACTGCAAGATGGTGCCACTGCAGCACCGCAAGCACCCTGGCGAGGACTTCGGCATCTACCGCAGTATCGACCGTCACGCGCGAGCTGGAGGGCAACTCCATCCCGATCTGGCTAAGGCTGCCAGCGCAGGGTTGCGGCACTGCCTGCATAACTGGCTCCTCCACTGCCACCTAAGCAAAGGCTGGCGCGGCCGATAGCAACACAGGTGGCACTATATTGGTAACGCGCCTGACATCGAGGCGCCGCTTCCCCAACCCCCTGCTGGCGGGACTGCTGGAGGGGGAATGCGGCTGACGTCCGAGCCGTCTTGCGTCTGCTTTGCCGCGACACGTCAAAGGGGAGGATCGACCCTTGGCGGACGTTCCGCAGTTCTAGCTTCTATCGGCGTGCAGGCTATCCGTTCGTCAGGCGACGAACGAGGTCCGCTGTGCTGGACACCGCGTACTTCCGCAGCAGCCGAGAGCGATAGATGTCGACGGTCCGTGGGCTGATCCCCAATGCAAGCGCGGCCTCCTTTGCAGTCCTGCCTTCCATGAACTGCGCCGCGACGTCACGCTCCCGCACCGTCAACGCCATGCGGGGGGCGTTGCGGGTCGCGAAGCAACCCGCCAGTTCCGTGAAGACCCACAGCGTTTCCTGGTGCGGGTCGTCCAACTGGAGAGCTCGTCCGCGGACATGCACCCAGAACAGTTCCCCATCCAGCCGTCGCATCACGCGGTCGTTGGCGAATGTCTCCTGCGTCTGCAGCAACCGGGCCACCCTCCGGCCCGTTTCGACGAAGTGATGTTCATCGGGATAGAGCGCGGCGAAGGTGGTCCCCACCATAGCGCCTCGGTCGCCGCGAAACATGTCGGCCAGCGCCAGATTGCAGTCGATGATGGTCCGATCCCGGGCCAGGGCGAGCCCAACAGGCGCCAGCAGGAAGGCCCGGAAGTAGTCAACGTCAGATGGGTCGTGGTCCGCCAAGGCCAGCCTCCGAACACTTAAGCGTTCGACACCTATAGCCTTAGGTGTGATCCGGCCCTAGCCTCTGCCGTCATGAGCTCCGACCTCCTGATCCGACCCGCCACACCGTCCGACGCCGCCGCCATCTGGCGGATCATCGGCCCGACGATCTGTGCTGCTGAGACCTACGCCCTTCCATCGGACTTCTCCGAAGCCGACGCCCTCGCCTACTGGCTGGGGACGGACCGCGAGACCTTCATCGCAGAAGTCGAGGGGCAGGTCCTCGGAACCTACTACATCCGTCCGAACCAGTCGGGCGGTGGCTCACACGTGTGCAACTGTGGCTACATGACTGCGGCTGACGCCGTGGGCAAAGGCGTGGCGCGGGCCATGTGCGCACACTCCCTCCACCATGCTCGCGAAGCGGGGTTTCGGGCGATGCAGTTCAACTTCGTAGTCAGCACCAATGAGCGCGCCGTGCGGCTCTGGCAGTCGCTGGGCTTCGAGATCGTCGGGCAAGTCCCGGGGGCGTTTCGACATCCTGTCCACGGCTATGTCGACGCCTTGGTGATGCATCGGGCCCTTTAGGAACGGCAGCAATCCACCCTTCTCGGACTTCGACCGGGTCTGCTTTCCAACTGGGACGTCATGCTGGCTCGGAAAATGGCGACAAGGTTCTACCTGTTCTGGAAACGCCCGTCAGCCAGCTCGGCGACCTTTGGAAACTGGGTGAGCACCGACTGATGTGTGCCGATGCAACTGATCTGGCCTCGCTTGAAACTCTTCTGGCCGGCGAGTGCGCCCAGACCGTCTTTACCGACCCTCCATATAACGTCGCCATCGGCGGTCACGTCACCAGCAATAGCCGTCATGCAGAGTTCGTTATGGCGTCCGGGGAGATGTCGGATGCCGCATTCGCCGGCTTCTTGCATCAAGTCTGGACGCAAATCTCCGCAGCGCTTGTCCCCGGCGGTCTTGCCTATTTCTGTATGGATTGGCGACATATGCGCCATACGCTGGAGTCAATGGACGGGACGGAACTTGAGCTCCTGAACCTCATCGTCTGGGACAAGACCGCTGGCGGAATGGGGAGCTTCTATCGCTCCCGTCATGAGCTGGTCTTTCTCGTCAAAAAGCCCGGCGCTCCCCATTTGAACCGCGTTCAGCTCGGCTCCAATGGACGAGACCGCTCAAATGTCTGGGTCTATGAGGGCGTGAACGGCTTTGGATCGAGCAAGGCCCGGACACGGGACCTCCATCCGACTGTGAAGCCTTTGGCCATGGTCATTGACGCCCTCTTGGATTCAACGGAGCGCGGGGGTGTCGTACTCGACCTCTTCAGCGGCAGCGGCACCAGCTTGATTGCCGCTCAAGAAACAAGGCGCCGAGGTCGAGCGATGGATCTTGATCCCAGATATGTCGATACCGGCGTCATACGCTGGCAGGATTATACTGGACAAGAAGCCGTTCTGGCTGAAACCGGCGAGACCTTCACTCAAGTGAGGGCAAGACGCATCAACGCCAATAAGTCCCTGGTCGCGCTTCCGGCGGCTTAGTCAATCTGGCTCCCGGCGCCCTTTAACCGACTGCAAGACTGTGGGCTGGGATAAGGCACTCCCAGCGTCACGCTGACTTGGAATTTACTGGATTGGGGATATCGGCGCATCAGCGAGACGGCCTCGGCAGGTTGCCTACCGGCCGCTATAGCGGTCAAAGGCGCCTATGCGCTGGTCAAACTGCGAAGAAGCACCACCATGGCTTCGGTGTCACGAGTACAATAGGCCTCTAGGGCGTCGCCAATAGCCTGCCGCCGACGTGAATCAGTCATGGGATTGACAGCTTCCAACCAGGCATATTGCGCCATCTGCCCGTCTCCCACCTCCAGGTCGTCATAGGAGAGATGTGGAGCGATCGTTGGAAGGACCGCCTTGATCGACCAACTTCCGCGCTGGTCGCGATGGTAATAGTGCTCTCTCGTGACCGGCAACAGATCAACGATCCGCCCCACGATCTCCATCAGGCGCTCGGCGAGGTCTGGAAACACCGCCGCCAGTTCTCGTACGACACTTCGCTCAAACGCTGCGTTGTAGGTGACGATAGCGCCTCTGTGGCCACGCCCCAAGGCGTCGACAAGACGGTCAGCCAGCCGACGCCTGGGGTCGTCTCCGTCGACCGCAAGGAACCCCGTATGGGTCAACTCGCCGTTCGCCGCTTCGAAATGACATGAGAACTGGAAGGGTAGGTTCTGGAAGGGCCGTGTACCGACCCAGCGGGGGGCGGCAAAGCCTATAGTCTCAAAGTCTAGATAGGCACGTGGATACGCCCAGTCAGCCACAGCACGCCTCGCGCCATCCTGGTCGCGGTAGGTTTCACCCGTCCTGGTCACTTGGCGAATCCGCTCCGCAATACCGATCATGCCGCCATCGGGGACATCACGCAGATCGAGGATCCCGTCTTGCGCCCACTTCTGCGCCAACCGCGAGCCAATCCTAGGGATCAAAGAAATGGGCCATTCGGGCCCAACATCGAGCGCCTTGCCGCACCATGTCTGGAATTCACAGTCGAACGGTTGATGGCACTGGGCGCCCGGCAGGATCGAGGGCTCAGCCCCGGCCAGAACCTCCCGCGCCGTCTGAACCACACCGTCACGTCCCGCTACGAGCGGGCGGATTTCCAGCGTCAGGTCTCGAGACTTGAACAGGCCGTCATAGTCTCCTGCTCGCTTCAGTACGAAGCCCGTATCGATGTGTTGGATGCTGGCGGATGACAAGGTCACCCCAGCGCCGCCAAGGACCCAGGCCTGTGTCGCCAGATCGGCCAAGTGGTACGCCTTGACCGAGGCCGTACTCTTCACCTCATACATCCGCCAAGCGCCGTCATCTTCAGGTGCGAGAATGTCGACACGCACCAGCACGCCATGATGGACAAAGGTCGCCTCGAACAGGGGCCGTCGATCCGCGCTTGCCATGAGCGCCGCTGTGCGTTCGACGGCGGCGGCAAGATCCGGGTCCGCCTCGATCATCACGCCATCAGGCCACAGAGAACAGGCAACAGCGCCGATCTCATGGCCCCGATCCATGACGTACTGGTTAGCGTCATCGCGTACAGCAAGCTCACGCCGGTGGACCGACAGCCAAAGCTTACGAGCGCATTGCTCAAAATCCGTGAGACGCGACTTTGACAGCCCGAAGTTTCGCCCCGGCGGCTTCAACGCATCGCTACTGCCGCCATCACTCAAACTACGTCCTCCGCCTCCACCATCCGACGCATTTCCCTCAAGCTGGTCAATGCTCCGCAGACGGCTCCGTTGCAAGTTGCGCTAACCGCGGACGCAAGACGCTTACGAACCGATCTGCCATCTTGAGTAGCCAGGCCATTTGCGACTTGTCGTCCAGGCTGGCCTCAGGCGGGGCGTCCAGCGATATATCCCAGGCGTCCCGGGCGCTGACCCAGTTAGCCCGCAAGGGGACCTGAAGCTCAGCTTCAATATCTGGCAGCTGATCCGCGATCGCCTGATAGTTCACGCCGGCGCCCTCCCCGGCAAATCGAAGATAAATGCCGAGCGCCGAATTGGACCCATTGGCTCCAACGGCCCGATAGGCAACCGCTGGATAGAGCGGAAGCGGCAACCGGACCCAGTTGTTCCCGCCGTGGGTAGATGGAGGCTGATCTGGGTGGCTGAACGTCACCTGATCAATGAACGACTGCCAGAAGGTTCGATTGTCCATGCGATTGGCGCGGGCGGCGTCATTCTCTTCTCGCCTAGGCGCAGGGGCCTCACTAGCCAGGTCCGCCCCGCTGATCGACGTTGTCACCCGATGCGCGATCACACGCGTTCGAAGCGCGATCTTGGGGACAAACAGCGTGCGCCCTTCGGCATCCTTCCAGCAGTTGACTTCAACAAGGGTAAGCCTAGAGCGCAGTCCCGCAGCTTCCAGATAGGAGCGGACCACTTCGACTTCGCCGCGAATTCCGTCGCCCAGGATGATGAGGTCAAAGACGCCGCTCTCGAGGCTTTCTGTCACCGAGTCCACAAAGGCCGCTTCGTCTTCGAGACCCAGCCGCTCACGCGCCAGGTCCCACAGGATATTGGGGCCGCTTCGTCCGGACTTCTGGCCAACCATGGCGCTCAGATCGCTATAGCTGAGCCGGCGAACGAGCGCGGCATATTCCAGAATCTGTCCAATGACTTCGCGCCGGGCCTGGGGGTTGCGCCAGAGCTTGCACTCAATCAGCACCAACCGACCGCGCCGCGTCACCCCAATCATGTCCAGATAGAC
>CAIOJR010000244.1 GCA_903858685.1 uncultured Caulobacterales bacterium
ACGCCAAGATGACCACCGCGCTGCTCGACCGACTGACGCATCACTGCGACATCGTCGAGACCGGCAACGACAGCTGGCGGTTCCGCAACCGCGCCTGACCACCCCTGCGCGTTGGGCTGTGCCGCCCCGGTCGTCCGCCCCCCCCCCCACCGCACCGGGACGGACGACCAGGGCGGGGTTCCGCGCAGCATGAAGGGGTCCCTTTTGGACGCCGATTGGGGGTCCCTTTTGCGTGCCGATTGACATCGCAGGTCACCGCAGAGCCTGCGGGCTGCAGCGATACGGCCCAATCCGAACACTTTCGGGTTGTGGGCGTCCAAGAGTCAGTCACGGTGACCGAAGGCGAGCACGGCGGGAAGGTTGTCGTGATCCGAGAGGTCGTCCTGATCGAGGTCGAAGATCTCGAGCACCACGGCAAGCATGGCACGAAGCCGCAGCGCGCCAAGTCCTACCGGATCGTCGTGGACCGACAGCCCCACGTGTTGCACCAGCACGAGGTGACGGGCCGCCAGATCCTGCAGCTCGCCGGGAAGGCGCCGGACAAGTTCACGCTGACGGAGAAGCTCCACGGCGGGAAGCGTGTCAGGATCGAGCCGGACGACGTGGTGGTTCTCCATGACCACGGGGTCGAGCGCTTCGAGACGGCACCGAAGTCGGCCAGCAACGGCGATGCGGGGTTCCGCGGGCCTTTGACCGCAGATGACGCCGAATATCTGCACTCCACCGGCTACTCCTGGCACGTCGCCCAGGACAGCGGTGGTTGGGCCGTTATCCTGAAGGGATATCGCCTTCCGGCTGCCTTCGTGCCGAGCGAAGTGGACCTGATGGTCAGGGTCCCGCCCCATTACCCGGCCACGCCGCTCGATATGTTCAATGTCACGCCGCAGGTGAGGCGCGCTGACGGTCGCCCCATCGCCTGCCTGAGCGTCTTCCCCTTCCAAGGCCAGACCTGGCAGCAGTGGTCGCGTCACCGCCTGCCGGGAGACCCTTGGGTGCCGAGCATCGACGGCTTGGCCACCCACATGGCCCTGGTGGAGAACGCGCTGGCCGCTGATGCGGCGTCGTGAGGGGATGAAGATGCAGACCCGCTTGGGGCTTACGGGCAGCCAGTACGCTACCCTCCGCCAGCACCTGTTCCCTGGCGATGGCTTGGAAGCTGTCGCCCTCCTGCTCTGTGGCCGTGGACGCGGCGCAGAACGGGAGCAACTGCTTGGGCGGCGGGTTGTGCTCATCCCGCATGATCGGTCCTCTTGCCGCCTGCCCGACAAGGTGGAGTGGTCTGTAGAGGAGTTCCTGTTGCCGTTGGTGGAGGAGATGGAGCGCGACGACCTTGGGGTGGTCGTTGTTCATTCACACCCCAAGGGCGGCCGCTTTTTCTCCAGGGCTGATGACCAGGGCGACCGCTCGTTGTTCCCGAGCGTCCACTCATGGTTCGACCAACCGGGCGCGCATGGTGCAGCCGTCATGCTGCCCGACGGCGATGTCATCGCCCGCTACGTCGAACCAGACGGAAGCTTTCGCCCCGTCGATGTCGTTGCCGTGGCGGGAGACGACCTCAAGTTCTTCCGGCCGGCCCGGACCGACGTGGTGCCCGAGCATGCACGACGGCTGGTGCAGACCTTCGGCGAAGGCACTTACCAGCTGTTGAAGTCCCTGAAGGTGGCGGTCGTGGGTTGCTCGGGGACGGGCAGCATCATGGTCGAACTGCTTTACCGGAACTGCATCGGACACCTCGTCCTCGTCGACGACGACAGGGTTGAAGAGAAGAACCTCAACCGCATCATAAATTCGAAGGCCCGGCACGCAGCTGCGGAGACATTCAAGGTCCACGCTCTTGCGGAAGCCATCAGGGAAGCTGGTCTTGGTACTCAAGTGACCGCCATCCCGATGCGAATTTATGACGCTGCTGCGGTACGGGCTGTGGCCGAGTGCGATGTCATTATCGGCTGCATGGATTCCGTTGAAGGCCGCTACATCCTGAACTCGTTGGCAAGCGCCTATTGCCTCCCCTACTTCGACACCGGTGTGGAAATCGAGCCCGATGGACGCGGCGGAATCGATCAGGCCGTCGCGGATGCCCATTACATTCAGCCTGAGGGTTCCAGCCTGCTGAGCCGGGGCGTCTGCACGCCTGAGGCGTTGGCCGCCGAATCCCAGCGACGCCTCAATCCGGCCTTCTACGAGCAACAGAGGCAGGCAGGTTATCTGGCGGCGGTCCTGGAGGACCGTCCTGCGGTGATGCCCTTGAATATGGTGGCATCGAATGGGGTGATGATAGACCTACTGGCGCGGATCCACGGGTTCCGCCTGGATGCGAACAGCGAGTTTTCCCGCCAGCGCTGGAGCCTGACTCACGGCTACTACGAGAAGGGCGGCGATGGCACCGCCTGCACCGTTATGAGCAACTTTGTGGGTATCGGCGACCGCTGGAGCCCGTCATGCTGATCGGCGTTTCGCGTTGGCTTCAGCGGGCAAGACCAGTCCAGCGGCTTTTCGAATGGTGGGGGTCGCTTTGGCGGCGGTCCGCCTGGATGGTCCACTTCGTGGAGGACCCGCCCGAGGTGGCGAAGGCGGGTCGCCTGTACGTGGTGGGAACAGCGGCAGACCCATTCCAGGCGGTGCTTGCGTGCCCGTGCGGGTGCGGCCGACCAATCTTCCTCGACCTGGTTCCTAGCCGAGGCTCCCAGCACTGGAAACTCGCTGTCGACGCTGATGGCGTTCCGTCCCTGGCTCCATCGGTCTGGCGGAAGGATGGATGCCGAAGCCACTTCTGGCTGAAGTCTGGCAAGATCCGATGGTGCGAGTGAGGTATTCGTGACGGGCCAAACCCGTAAGCAGCGGCGGCGCATACCTATCTCTATCGCGCCCAAGATGTCCCGCTAGTCGCCAGCCTTGGTTGCCGGGCTGCCTTCCAATCTTTGCAAACTTCCGACATAGCTTTGGGTCAGGGTTCTGGAGGGGAACAAGCGGGATGAGCACCACGCTCCAAAAAGACTCTACCAGTCGGTCGATCCGCGGTTCGCGTCTCCTGGACGAACTTGCACGTCTCAACGAGATCTCGAGAAGCACGCCGATTGGCCCCGCGCCTGAGGGTTACTCACAAGAAAAGTGGAGCGCCAAAATCATGGCCATACGGCACGGCAGGAACGTTGAACTTGTTGCGATGCATCGTCAGCGCTGAGATGCTTCGGTATCGCCTTCGGGTCAGCGGTGCTGCTATTCGTGCTGGCCGGCGAGCCAACCGCTCGATTTCTTTGCCAGCCTGCCGCTAGCAAGGTCGAGAGGGTGGTCGAGCTGGCGCATTCTTGCACGCAAAGTGAGTAGGTTGGATCAACTGCAGGGAGGATGAAATGCTCACCGAGGCGAAAATCCGTGCAGAAGCCGCACCCACCCCTGACGATAGAAAATATTCACAGGAAATCAATAAGAAAGACAGCATTGTTTTATCAGAAGAATCTAGGATTCTCCATGATATTATTTGTCGAATCCCATTTCAAGAGCCGGGCGTAGCTGCTTTACCCATCAAGCGCTTGGCATGCTGTATGGCGTAATCGAGCGAGTGAAAAATATCATCGACAAGCCTCCCGGAAATGCCAATCTTAAAATATACCAATCCCGCTTCTTCTATTCTATATATCGCATAGTTACCGTCAGATTAACTTCTCCAAACCCTGGTTCTAACTATTGTTTTTCGTGCGGGAGGTGAGTTAAAAAGCGCGAGTTGCTGAATAAGTTTGATACCGTCGGCCTCACTAGCGACGGCGTGCGCTGCGCCATCAAATGCAACGAAAAATCGGGACGTTTCGGAAGCGCCAGACCCGCCGCTGTCGCGATTGTCCTCGCCGCCCTCGCCTCCTTCGTCGCCATCCTCCGACGGTGTCTTGTCGATCACCTCGATGATCCAAGGCTCAGAAGGCATACAGTCTCGTCCGATAAATCTTTTGGATTTTGGTCGTCTAAAATATTTCGATTGCCGCTCCAACATCCGCAGCCGCGATACCGGGAAATTAGTCCCGGGCGCAATGACGCCTTATGCCAGAATCGATGACAGCCTATCCCAGAATCGACTACCGCGAATCAATGGGTTAGCGTTCGGCCAATGACGCCCTATGCCAGAACCTATAGCTGAGCGAGCGTCGGCCCGTCATCCCAGCCGGCGGTGGCGAGGGCCGCTTTCATGCCACTGGCCATTGGCCGGAATAACCCAGGGTGGTATTGACCGCAGGACTTTCCCCCGTCCATCGCCGCCCCGGCAGGGAGCTTCG
>CAIOJR010000245.1 GCA_903858685.1 uncultured Caulobacterales bacterium
ACCATGCCCGCGCCCTGCATCTGGTGTTCGAGAAGGGGCAGTCCGGCCGCACATATAATGTGGGGGGCTTCAACGAGCGCACCAATCTGTCGGTGGTGGAGGCGATCTGCGCCACGCTGGATCGTCTTCGCCCGCTCGACAGCGGCTTCTACGCCGATCAGATCACCTTCGTGACCGATCGTCCGGGCCATGACCAGCGTTACGCCATCGACGCCTCGCGCATCGCCACCGAACTGGGCTGGCGCCCGCAGGAGACGTTTGAAACCGGTCTTGAGAAGACGGTGCAGTGGTATCTCGACAACGAAGCCTGGTGGCGGCCGCTTATGGGCGCGAACTATTCAGGCCAAAGGCTGGGACTGGCCAAGCAGGACGCCAAGGCATGAGGGACATCCTTGTCACCGGCGGGGACGGACAGCTTGGAACCTCGTTCCTCGAATTGAACCTGCCGCAAGGCTACGGCCTTTATGCGCCGGGGCTGGACCGATTGGACTTTACGCGTCCTGAGACGATTGATGCGGTGATGGCGCAGCGCCCCTGGGCGGCGGTCATCAACGGTGCGGCCCACACCGCCGTGGACCGTGCGGAAAGCGAACCGGCGCTTGCCTGGACAATCAACGCCGAGGCGCCAGGTCGCATCGCTCAGCACGCCGGGCGGATGGGCATTCCCATGATCCAGGTCTCGACCGACTATGTCTTTCCGGGGGACAAGGATGGCGTCTATCTGGAAACCGACGCCATCGGGCCCCTTGGAGTCTATGGCGCGTCAAAGGCCGCGGGTGAAGTCGCGGTGCGCGCCGCAGTCGCGCGCCATATCGTCGCTCGGACCTCCTGGGTGGTGAGCCCGTTTGGCGCCAATTTCGTCAAGACGATGCTGCGTCTGGGTACGGATCGGGAAGAGCTTCGCGTGGTCGATGACCAGCGCGGCGCGCCGACCTCGGCTCAGGACCTGGCTTCAGCGCTTTTGGCCATCACCGTGCAGATGATCGAGAACCCGAACGCCCCGACCGGCGTTGTCCATGCGGTCAATCGCGGCGAGACGAGCTGGCGCGGCGTGGCCGACGCCGTCTTCGCACGCGCCGCCACCCAGGGTTACAAGCCGCCGAAGGTGTTCCCCATCACGACGGCGGAATATCCGACACCTGCCAGGAGGCCGCTGAATTCGCGTCTGTCGACGGAGCGGCTGGAGCGTGTTTACGGCGTGGTCATGCCGCAGTGGCAGGACGCCATTGATAAGATTGTCGATCAGTTGATGCTGTTGGAGACCAAACGCTCATGAAGGGCATCATTCTGGCCGGCGGCTCCGGCACGCGGCTGCATCCGGCGACGCTGGCGGTGAACAAGCAGCTTCTGCCTGTCTATGACAAGCCGATGATCTACTATCCCTTGTCCGTCCTGATGCTGGCCAAGATCCGCGAGGTGTTGATCATCTCGGCGCCGGAATATCTGGAAAACTATGTTCGTCTGTTCGGCGACGGCTCGCGCCTGGGCATGAACATCTCATACAAGGTCCAGCCCAAGCCGGAGGGGCTGGCCCAGGCCTTCACCATCGGCCGCGAGTTCATCGGCGATGACAGCGTGGCGCTCGTTCTGGGTGATAATATCTTCTTCGGCGCAGGGCTTGAGGACAAACTGGCCGAGGCGGTCGCTCGCCCCACCGGCGCCAGCGTCTTCGCCTACCGCGTTGAGGATCCCGAACGCTATGGCGTGGTGGAACTGGACGATAAGGGCATGGGCGTTTCGCTGGAAGAAAAACCAGCCAAGCCAAAATCCAACTACGCTGTCACTGGGCTCTATTTCTACGACAACCGCGTCGTGGAGATTGCAACGAACTTAAAACCGTCTGCGCGCGGCGAGTACGAAATCACGGACCTGAACCGCGTCTATATGGAGCAGGGTGAACTCCACGTGGTGCGCCTTGGGCGCGGTTATGCGTGGCTGGACACCGGAACCCATGACAGTCTGCTTGAGGCCAGCGAGTTTGTAAGGACCCTTCAGCATCGTCAGGGGATAGAAATCGCCTGCCTTGAGGAAATTGCCTATGTGAACGGCTTTATTGGCGTCGAACAACTGATCGAAGTCGGCAAGTCGATGCAAAAGACGTCCTATGGCCGCTATTTGTTGGAAGTCGCAGGCGGTCGTCGCTAATCCTTGGCGGCGCCGGTTATCGTCTGGCGCCGCAACCAGCAGGTCAGTCCCTTGGTCGGATCGGTCACGGCCCCCGCAACCGTTGAAGTCATCATCGTCGCCTATGATTCGGGCGCGTACCTTCAGGCGTGCGTGGACGCGCTAGGCCGACAGACCTTTGCGGGCTTTACCGCTGTGGTCGTCGACAACGCCTCGACGGATGGTTCGGTAGAAGCGCTGAAGTTGCCGGATGGGCGGTTTTCCCTATTGCCGATGGGGTTCAATTCGGGCTTTGCCGCAGCCAATAATGCAGCGATTGCGCGGTCGACGGCAAAATATGTGGTGCTTCTCAATCCGGATACAGTCGCTCCGCCGGATTGGTTGGCCGCGCTTGTGGACAGGGCGGATCGTTCGCCGGGAGCGGCGTCCGTGGGCTCAGTCCAGCGTCGACTGGATGATCCTGATATTCTCGATGGCGTTGGGGACGTCTGGCACGTCGCGGGTCTGGCCTGGCGCGCGCGTGAGGGAAAGCGGTGGACGGGGGCGGTATCCGATGGCGAAATCTTTGGTCCTTGCGCGGCTGGCGCGCTGTACAGGCGTGAGGCTTTCCAGAAGGCGGGCGGCTTTGATGAGCGCTACTTCTGTTATTGCGAGGATGTCGACCTGGCGATTCGACTTCGCATGGCCGGATATGGCTCAGTACGGGCGGGCGGGGCGATCTTGCTGCACGCAGGGTCTGGAGTCACCGGCCGCACATCAGATTTTAGCCTATACTACGGCCACAGAAATCGCATCTGGACGTTCCTGAAAAATACGCCCCCTCAGATATTTGGCTTCGCGCT
>CAIOJR010000246.1 GCA_903858685.1 uncultured Caulobacterales bacterium
CCCAGCGACCGTGGCGCCGCCTGAGCTGACATCGCATTCCAGTCACTTCGAATGTCAGCTCAGGGTCCAGCCTGGGTAAAAAAGTCCCCGGGTTTGCTATGGTCGGCTGGTCATTCGCAGGGCTGGTCATGGGGCGTTTCGTCGAGGGTGAAGACCGACGCCAGTCGTTGCTGTTGCCGGAATCGCTCGACGATTACGTGACATAGGACAACCCGGTCCGGGTGGTGGAAGGGTGCTGTCATCTGTACGCGAACTTATCCTTTCGGCCTGAGGGCCGATTTGGAGTTCGAGATGACGAAACCCTTGTCGTCCAAGCGATGCCGGTTCCCGCCGGACGTCATCCCTCATGCCATCTGGCTGTCGTTCCGATTCACCCTGAGCCGGCGCGACGTCGAAAAATTGATGACACGGGGTGGAATTATCTTCAGCCGAGAGGCCATTCGATGCTGGGTCAACAAGTCCGGACCCGTGATCGCGGCCAACCTCCGGCGACGAAGGTCACACCCGACCGGCCGGTGGCGCCTGGATGAAACGAAGTTCGGCGAAGCCAGATGGTCTGCGAGATTGGCGGCCGTCGAATGTATCTGTGGCGTGCTGTGGACGACGAGGGCGAATTGCTCGACGTCCTGGTCTAGAAGCGTCGCAACAGGCACGCGGCCCTGCAACTATTCTGCCGGTTGCTGAAGAACCAGGGGATCCATCCGCAGACGATCGTCACGGACAAACTCGCTTCGTATCGCGCGGCCGCCAAGCGCCTTGGCCTCACGACCCGCCACCCGGCGTCGCGGATTGCAACATCTACAATCTGCAACAGCACCTCATCTCCCGCCCCGGCCTTCGGGAGCTTAGGGCGCAGGCCGATCAAGCGTGGGCGGCGGCGACCGTAGCGATCTGACATTTAGGGGCGGGAAGGGGCTAGATTGAGGTTCGCCCAGTTAACTTGCCAACGCCTGCGCATTGGCATGGTCCTTATTTTCGGCGGGCCTGTTCGGATGCAACTGTCTTAAGAAATCCCCGCGCCTGCATCCAGGCCATGAACTCCTCAAACCAAAGATCACTGGTTCGCCCCTGCTTGGCCAGCGAGAACCCGTGGCCGCCGCCTTCATACCAGTGCAACTCGACCGAGCCGCCCGCCTTCTGCCAGGACTCCACCAACCCAAATCCCTGTTTGGAAAAAGTTGGGTCGTCGTCCGCCAGGGCGACGAAGAGGGGTTGCGGATGGCTGGGCGCCGTGACCGGCAGCATGACCCCATAGAGCGGCGCAATGAAATCGGGCCGGGCGTCCTGCAAGTCCGCCACAGCCGTGGCCACTGTGGTGATGGCGCCTGCTGAGAAGCCCAGCATACCGACGCGATGGGGATCAATCTTCCATTGGCCAGCCCCGGCCCTGATCAGCCGCAAGGCCGCTTGGGCGTCAGTCCGGGCATTGGTGAGTTCGGCGTTTAAATAGCCCGGCACCCCAGGTATCCAGGCCGCCGGATCGAACCGCTGCGCAATGAGCGTGTTGAAGGCATTGTCATCACCCGGTGTGGGTTCGACCCGGTATTTGAGCACGAAGGCGGCAATTCCCCGATCCGCCAGAGCCTGGGCGATGGTCCAGCCCTCCTGATCCATGACCAGGAGATGCAGTCCGCCGCCAGGCACGATCAGAATTGCGGCGCCCGTAGCCTTTTCGGGCCGAGGCAGCACAGCGGTTAGGGTGGGCGAAGAAACATTTCGCACAATCATCATCCCATTCCACTGCTCCCAGATTTCCGGCGTGGCAGATGCGGGGGCTGTGGAATAGAGCGGCATCTCCTGACCTGGGATTGAGTCCGGCCAGTGGCGGACGGGGCCAACCGTCTGAGCGGAGACGGCCAAGGCGGAGCCCGACAAGGCAAAACTGGCCAGACAGCCAGCTAATGCACGGCGCCAGTGAAGTCCTGGGTTCTTCATCGAATGCCTCCGGGCATTGTGGGATCGTGCTTGATTGAGATGCTGCTCTATTCGGTGATAGACGGCTGTGGCGCGAGGTCGCCGAACCAGTAGGCGGCCGTGACGCCGCCATCCATCAGGAAGTCGCTGCCGGTAATGAATGCGCCGTTAGGGCCCATCAGCAGAGCCCCGACCACGCCCACCTCGTCGGGCGTGCCGCCCCGTCCCGCCGCCGAGATTTCCATCATGCGCTTGTAGCCCGGTCCTCTGGGTCCAGCGAGTTCGTCGCGCGCAAGCGGGGTGTAGATGATCCCTGGGCTGATTGCGTTGACCCGAGCGCCCTTCCTGCCCCAGCGCACCGCCTCTGCCATCACCCGCAACGCATTTCCGCGCTTCGATATCTGATAGGCGTTTAGCGGGTCGGTGACCTTGTCGGGTTGCAGCATCGGCAGAGCGAGGAGCTCGTCCACCGGTGTCATCGCCAAAGCGTGGTTCTGTTCCTTCGTAAGCGCAGGCAGCCGATGACCCGATTGCGATGAAATGACGACGCAGGACCCTCCTCGTGCGATGACGGCGCCGAACTCTTCCAGCACCAGCGCTGTGCCGTAGAGATCCACGGCCAATATGACTTCCGGCGGCGCCTGTGTCGGCGAAACACCGGCGGCGTGAATCACGCCTGTCACATCGCCCAAGGCCGTCGCGGCGAGGACGAGTGCGTGAACCGACTCTCGCGATGAGACGTCCACCTTGGTTGTGCTGACTTCGAACCCAGCATCGGCGAGAACCGCTGCGGCAAGCTCGGCGGCTTCAGGTCGCAGATCCGCCAGAAGGACGCGCTTTCCAGCGCTGACACGTCGGGCAATGGCCTGGCCTATTGAGCCAGCCCCGATCACGACAACGACCTCTTTGGTCACCTTGCACCCGTGGCGAATTCGATTTTCCCGAAGTGTCTTACTCCGCGGGAAAGACGGCGATTAGGCTCGAAAAGCCGCATGCGGTTATGCGGTGAGTTCATGAATCCTGGCGAGCTAAGCGGTGACGCCCTGTGCGTGCCGAAAGCTGACATTCCTCACGTCCGCCAAGAGCGCAACCCAGAAATTGGCGGGGTCAAACGAACGGGCGAGGTGGAGACCTCTGCCGATAGACGGCGATAGGAGATATTTTCGGCTGGCCGAAATTTCCCTATGAAATCAGAAGCCCTTTTTTTGACGGTATTGCAGACGGCAAAAGCGGATCTGAGCGTTTTTTCTTAATAAAAACAGAATATTATGGCGAAATTGATCAATTGAGTGGCAGTGAGGGCGGCGGCGCAACGGGATCGACACGACGCAGGCTCGCAAGCGCGCGACCCGCCCTCCGCGCGTCTGCCCTAATCCTCCGGCGGCTCCCAAAGCTCGATCGCGTTGCCTTCGGGGTCGTGAATTCTGGCGAAGCGGCCAGCTTCGGGGCTGTTCCATGCGGGGTCTGTGGCGACGGCTATATCGGCCTGTTTCAGCGTCGCGATCAGGGCTTCCAGGTCGCTGACGCGGAAATTGAACATCCATTGCTTGTCGGCGGGCCAGTAGTCGGTGGTCTTGGAGAAAGGCATGATCATGGTCGGACCGGCCTGCTGCTCCCAAGGGGTGTAGCCCTGCGGCGTCACGCCAAGATGGGTGCGATACCAATCGGTCAGGGCGTCAGGATCGCTGGCGCGAAAGAATAGTCCGCCAATGCCGGTGACAGGCATGTCCCCCTCCAAACAGCGCCGTCGCACTCTACGCGTCTAGCCAAGAAAGCCAAGGGCGGCGCAAGCCCCTCAAGGCCTGATTTGACCGGCTCATTCGCATGGCTTCCTGATCGTGCCGTGATGAAACGGGGTTCAGGTCCAGGACCAGATCCGATAGAACCGCATCCACTGGCGACAGGAAAAGCGTTCCATGACCATAACCCTCTATGGAATCCCCAATTGCGACACTGTCAAGAAGGCGCGGGACTGGCTGGATTCGCATGGCCGGGCCTATGTTTTCCATGACTACAAGAAGGCGGGCGCGGACGCTGCCCAGCTGTCTGGCTGGTGTGATGTCCTGGGCTGGGAAACGGTTTTGAACCGGGCGGGCACGACCTTCAAGAAACTGCCCGAGGCTGACAAGGCGGGGCTGGATCAGGCACGCGCCGTGGCCTTGATGGCGGCTCAGCCGTCCATGATCAAACGCCCGATCGTGGAGCATCCCGGCGGATTGCTCGCGGGATTCAAGCCCGATGTCTGGGCGAAGGACCTCGCCTGACGCCATGACTGATCTGACGATCCGCCTGGCCACCCGCGCCGACCTTCCCGCCCTGATCGCCCTGATGGAAGAGGCGATCACGGTGCATCTGGCCCAGGTGCTCAATCCCGACGAGGTGGCCTCAAGCCGCATGATCATGGGGCTCGACACCCTGCTGGTCGATGATGGCACCTATTTCGTCGTCGAGATTGGCGGCGAACTTGCCGGGTGCGGGGGCTGGAGCCGACGCAACACCCTCTATGGCGGCGATCATACGCCCGGCCGCGTGCCGGAACTGCTGAACCCGGCAAAGGATCCGGCGAGGGTGCGGGCCATGTACACCTCGCCCGCGTTCGCCCGGAGGGGGGTGGGCAAGGCCATACTGGAGGCGGGGGAGGCGGCTGCGCGCGCCGAAGGGTTCACCCATGTGCAACTGGCCGCCACCCTGTCGGGCCTGCCGCTCTATCGCGCCTGCGGCTATCAGCCGGTCGAGCACTTCACCGATGCGTCCGGCGGGGTTCCGGTGCCTTTGGTGAAGATGTTGAAGGCGGTCTGAACCCTGCCTTTCAAAGTCTTACGAAGATTTCACACGATTTTTCGCATCCAATCTGATCTCCATGGCCTCTGACATTATGAGGCTGGCGCAATCGCGTGTCGGCGTTTTTGACTAGACTTTGGAGACACCGAGATGAGCGGTTCGTTGGAAGGCACTCTCGTTACCTTGACGATCTTTGGATCGATCGCCGGGATCGCGATCTCAGCGCGCTATTTCCGTTACAAGGAGCGCACCCAGCTTCAGGACACGCTGCGCTCCGCCTATGAGCGCGGTCAGCCTGTGGCGCCGGAGTTGGTGGAGGCGATGCAGGTTGGGCCGAAGGACATCAGGCGGCTTCGCCCCTTTTTTGGTCCGGAGCGCGATCTGCGGCGAGGCATCTTCTGGCTGGCCTGGGCGGTGGCGTTTCTGGTCGCCGGGGGACTGCAATATTATTACGACCCCTCCAACGATTCGACCGGCACTCTGATGGCCGTCGCCTGTTTCCCCGGTTTTGTCGGGTTGGCCTATCTGCTCATCTACGTCCTGACGCGTCCTAAAAAAACTGAGGCCTGAGGCGAAGCAAGCACGGGGGCGGCCCTATGGGGGGCTTCGTCAACAGGTCGGCCGCGCGGCCGAAGCCGATCAATGGTCTGCACGATGTGGAGCTGGCTCAGCTTTCCATGACGGGCGACCGTGCGGCCTTCGGCGAGTTGGTGCGGCGCCACGGAGCCGCGGTGCGTGCGCTTTTGCGACGCATGGGCGCAGATCCGGCGCTGGCGGACGATCTGGCTCAGGATGCGTTTCTGGCGGCGTTTGAGGCGATCGCCGATTTTCGCGGCGAGGGCGCCTTTGCTGGCTGGGTCAAGCGCATCGCCGCGCGACTCTATATCAAGCGCTGGCGCAAGCGCGCGCAGCTGGACCCCGCGCCCGACGGTCCTGATCAGGCCGATCCGGCGGCGGACGGGGCCTTGAGCGATGCGCGGATTGATCTGGACGAGGCGCTCAAATCACTAAGCGACGCCGAGCGTCTTTGCGTGACCCTGTGCTATGGTGCTGGCCTTAGCCACTCGGAGGCGGCAGAGGCGACCAACGCCCCTGTCGGTACGGTGAAGTCCCACGTCAAAAGGGGACTGGACAAGCTCAGACGCAGGCTGGGGGCGCCGCTGGCGAACCCGGCTGCGGGTGAAACAGGAAGACATGATCATGGCTGATCAGAGTTTCGACGCCGATCTGACGCGCCTGTTCGCCGAACATCGCGCCTTTCCCGACTCCGTCCTGTTCGCCCGGAGGGTCGAGGAGAAGCTGAATCGCGGTTGGTCGGTCCGGCGTGGACTGATCGGCGTCTTGGGGCTGGGCGGGGGATTGGCGGCTGTGGTGCAGGTGGCGGGCCCAAGCCTTGCCGAACGGATCTTCGCGGTCACTCAGGCCTCGGTGAATGTGGCCCAGAAGAGTGCGGTCAGCGCGCCGCAACTGGCGGGGTCGCTCCTGCAGGTCTTTGGATTTCGGACCCTGCCGTTTGGCGGCGAGGTGGTTTGGCTGGTCGGCGGATTGCTGGCGGTTGCGGCCGCGTTTCTGGCGACCCGGCTGGTTGAGGAAATCTGAGACATCGCGTCGATTCACCCCTGCATATGACAAAACAGGGACTTGTGTTGCGATGACGCCAAAATTTGGCCACTGGAAGCGGGCTGGGTCTTGCAGCCGGGCGGTGCGAGGCGCATTGCCCCCGAGAGGCAACACAGATAGTTTGCCGCGGCCTTGTATGTTTGCGTCTCGGGATGCGAGCAGCGGGGCCATGACGATTTCATTGCGGAGCCGATACCAGAGTGGCCGACATATTCGAAGAGGTCGAGGAGCAACTCCGCTCGGACCGTTACATCACCATGGTCCGCAAGGGCTGGCCCTTCGCCGCCGGCGCCGCCGGTCTGGCTTTGGCCGTGGCGCTTGGCCTTTGGGGGTGGGACCAGTACCAGTCCAGCATTCAGGCCAAGGCGTCGGAATCCTACGCCCATGGGCTAGAGGCCCTGTCGCGCGGCGACAAGGCCGCCGCTCTGTTGGCGTTTGATTCCGTGGCCCAGAGCGGGCCGCGAGGCTATCGCGCCCTGGCCCTGATGCAGGAAGGCGCCGCCCGTCTTGACGAGAAGAAGACGGTCGAGGCCATCGCCCTGTTCGATCAGGCCGCATCCATCGCACCGGACAAGGTCCTGGCCGACAATGCGCATCTAAAGGCGGCTTTGGCGGCGATGGAGGCGGGTCAGCCCTTGCCCCAGGTCGAAGCGCGCCTGACCCCGCTGCAGGCGGCGGACCGCCCCTTCCGAATCATGGCGCGCGAGGCGCTGGCTATGGCGCGTTTGTCGGCGGGGAAGACGACCGAAGCCAGGGCTGACTTCACCGCACTGTCGTTGAGTGCAGACGCCACCGAGACTGCGCGCGCGCGCGCCCAGGCGGCTTTGGCCCTGATTGACAGCGGAGCCGCCGCGTCGCTGCCCGCCGTCTTGAAGGCCGCGCATAACCTGCCCGAGCCCGCACTGCCTGCATCGCCTCTGCTGGCCGGTCCGGCCGCCGACCCCGCCGGAGCCCAATGATGAACACGCGACGCCAGCCTGCCCTGCGGGCCGCCGCCATGGGCCTGTCGATAGCGGCCAGCCTTGGCCTTGCGGCCTGTGGCGGGTTCAAGACCCCGCACATACCGTTCACGGGAAAGCCCAAGACCGATCAGGCCAAGCTGAAGGGCGAGCGCATTTCGGTGCTCAGCCTGAACCAGAAGCTTGAACCGTCGTCCGCCCTGAAGGGGATCGGCTTTTCATATCCCGCAGCTCGGGTTCAGACCTCCTGGCCGGTCATTGGCGGCAACGCCGAACACTCCATCGAGCATGTCGCCGCCGCTCAGGACCTGAAGATCGCCTGGCGTCACAAGATCGGTATGGGCGACACCTTCACGGGCCATATCACGGCCCCGCCGGTGGCGGCGGACGGAATGGTCTTCGCCCTGGACGGTCAGGCCCGCATCACGGCGCTGGACGCCGGCACCGGACGTCAGATCTGGACGGTGAACCCGGCGCCGCGCAAGGGTTTTGACCGCGAGGCCTATGGCGGCGGTCTGGCCTATAATGACGGGGTTGTCTTCATCACGTCCGGCTATCGCTTTGTCGCCGCGCTGGACGCAAAGACCGGGGTCGTCAAGTGGACGACCAATACGTCGGCGCCGCTGCACGGCGCGCCCAATATTGGCGGCGGCAAGCTGTTCGTGATCGATACGCTCGACCAGATGCACGCCTATGATCTGACCAACGGCACAGAACTCTGGAGCTATCAGGCCCTGGAAGAGCCCGCGAGGATGGAAATCTCGTCCAGCCCGGCCTTGTCCGGGGAGATGGTGCTTGCGCCCTTCGCATCGGGAGAATTGACCTCTGTGCGTCAGGCCAATGGCAACGACATCTGGTCGTATGTTCTGTCCCTGACGAACCGCAACAACGCCCTGTCCGAGATTCGCGATATTGCAGGTCTGCCGGTGGTTTATCGCGGCGATGTGTTGGCGGGCAGCCATTCCGGCGTGTTCGCCGCCGTTGATCTGCGCACCGGCGCGCCGCGCTGGACCCAACCTATCACGACAGTGACGACGCCATGGGTGACCGGGGACGTGGTCTATATCACCGACCAGATCGGCGAGGTGATCTGCCTGTCGCGCGATGCGGGTCAGGCCTACTGGATCCAGGAGCTGAACGCCCATCTGCGCAAAAAATTCAGGGCCGTCTGGTCCGGGCCGATCCTGGCGTCTGATCGACTGATCATTCTGTCCTCGAAGGGCGAGCTTCGCGCGCTTGATCCGCATACGGGCGAAAAGGTCGGCAGTCTGCGGATTGGCCCGCCCGCCTTTCTCACGCCCATCGCCATGGACAAGATGCTGTATGTCATGGCCGATAATGGCGAACTGATCGCTATTCGCTAAAACGATAAGGGGGATGCGCAGGCATTTCCTGCTATCGTCTCCTGAAGTCGTTTTGAGAAAGATATCGCACCTTGGCGCTCAAGCTCGCCATCGTCGGCCGGCCTAATGTAGGCAAGTCGACCTTGTTCAATCGTCTGGCCGGAAAAAAGCTGGCCATTGTGGACGACCGCCCGGGTGTGACCCGAGACCGGCGCGTGGCCGCTGGTCGGCTGGGCGATGTGGATCTGGAACTGATCGACACGGCGGGATTCGAAGACGTTGACGATGAAAGTCTGGAATCGCGCATGCGCGCCCAGACCGAGCAGGCGATAGACGACGCCGACATCTGTCTGTTCGTCATCGACAGCCGCGAGGGCGTCACCCCTCTGGACCGCATCTTCGCCGACATTCTGCGTCGTCGCGACAAGCCGGTGGTGATCGCCGCCAACAAGGCTGAGGGCAAGGCAGGCGAAAGCGGCATCGGCGAGGCCTTTGCACTGGGCTTTGGCGAACCCATCGCGATGTCGGCGGAGCATGGCGAGGGACTGGGCGAGCTTTATCAGGCGCTTCTGACCATTGCGCCCGACCTGACCGCGATCGAGGAAGAGGTTGAGCTGGAGGACGGCGAAGAGGTCGATGATCCGCTCAAGCCCGTCCGCATCGCCATTGTCGGGCGGCCTAATGCGGGCAAGTCTACTCTGGTGAACCGCCTGATCGGGGAGGAGCGCCTGCTGGTCGGCCCCGAGGCGGGCATTACCCGCGACGCGATTCCGGTCGACTGGTCCTATGGCGGGCGCCAGGTGCGGCTGGTGGACACAGCCGGTCTGCGACGCAAGGCGCGGGTGCAGCAACAGCTTGAAAAGCTGTCCACCGCCGACACGATCCGCGCCATCACCTTTGCCGAAATCGTCATTCTGGTGATGGACGCCGCCAACGCCTTCGAAACCCAGGATCTGCAAATCGCCGATCTGGTGGAGCGGGAGGGCCGAGGGCTGGTCTTCTGCATCGCCAAATGGGATCTGGTCGAGGATCAGGCCGCCAAGCTTGCCGAACTGCGCGAGACCGCGGAGCGGATGCTTCCCCAGGTGCGCGGCACGCCCCTGATCGCCCTGTCGGCAGAGACCGGACGCGGCGTGGACCGCCTGATGCCGGCGGTGTTCAAGCTGCATTCCAACTGGTCGACCAAGGTCAAGACACGCGACTTGAACGACTGGCTGGCCATGGCCGTGCAGCGCCACCCGCCGCCGGCGGTCGAGGGCAAGCGCATCCGGCCAAAATACATGGCCCAGACCAAGGCGCGCCCGCCGACCTTTGTGCTGTTCGCCAGCCGGGCCGCCTATTTGCCCGACAGCTATCGCCGCTATCTGATCAACTCCCTGCGGGAGAGTTTTGATCTGCCCGGCGTACCGATCCGCATCACGATCAAGTCGGGCGTCAACCCCTATGCCGAGACCGACATCAGCGACGGTCGCGCCCGGCCCATGACCAAGAAGTTCGGCGCCGCCAAGCCCACCATCGGCAAGGGCGCGCCGCGCATGAGCGGGCCGCTCAAGCCCAAGGTGCGGGCGGGCGCCAATGTGGGGGCAGGCCCCATCCGGCCTCGCGGCCCCACCAAATTCAGCGGCGCGGCCAAGTCGTCCGGCCCCTCGCGCCCCTCGCGGCCATCCGGCGGCGCAGGCAAGGCCAGTCCCGGCAAGGGCGGCGGCGCAAGGCCAAAGCCCAAGGGGCCGGGCCGAAAGGGCTAGGGCGCCCTGGGGCAAAATCCGTGCTGATGGATTTCGCTCCTAGGCCAGCCCGGCCCAGTCGCGGAAGTTCACCCTGTCCGGGGGCGTCTTGCCCGATTGGGCCAGGTCCACCACCAGCGGCCCGATGGCCTCAGGCGGGGTCAGGGTGTCGGGGTCTTCACCGGGGAAGGCGACGGCGCGCATCTTGGTGCGCATGGGGCCTGGATTGACCAGGGTGGCGCGGACCTTTGTGTTCTCCACCTCGTCGGCATAGACGCCCACCAGAGCCTCCATCCCGGCCTTGGACGCCGCATAGGCGCCCCAGAAGGCGCGGGGCTGGCTGGCGACGCCTGTGGTCATGATGATCAGGCGGGCGGCCTCGGCGCGCTGGAACAGCGGGTCGAAGCTGCGCAGCAGGCGCCAGGTCGAGGTCAGGTTGAGATTGACGATCCGCTCGAAGGTCCGAGGCTCCATATGGCCGACCGGGGTGATGACGCCAAGCTCGGCGGCGGCATGGACCAGAATATCGAGCTTGCCCCAGCGCTCGAAAATGGCGGCGCCGAGCAGATCGCACGCCTTGCCGTCCGTCAGATCCATGGGAACCAGCGTGGCGCGTTCGCCGGTGGCCGTCAGGATCTCATCGTCCAGCGCCTCCAGTCCGCCCTGGGTGCGGGCGGTGGCGACCACATGGGCGCCCGCCTTGGCCAGGGCCAGGGCGCTGGCCTTGCCTATGCCGCGCGATGCGCCGGTGACCACGGCGATCCGCCCGGCGAGAGATGTGTCGGTCATGCTTGAGCTCATGGCGGAGGTCATAAACGGCGCACGCCCCCTTGCGAAGCGCCGCCATCAAAAAAGAGCGCGATGGAAGGCTCTGATCAGGCCGAAACCAGCAGGGACAATTGGCGCTCTGGCTGGTCGCTGCGGCCTTCGGCGATTTCGCGATCGAGAAGGCGCGTGGGGTAGTCGCCGGTGAAATAATGGTCGGTGAATTGCGGACAGGACGGGTCGCGCGGCCCGGCCTGCATGGCCGAATAGAGCCCGTCGACGGACAAGAAGCCCAGAGTGTCGCATTCCAGCATGCTGCGCATGTCTTCCAGAGACTTGTTGGCGGCCAGCAGGTGTTCGCGATCGGGCATGTCGATACCGTAGAAGTCCGGCCATTTGATCGGCGGCGAGGCGGAGCGCAGATGGACCTCCTTGGCGCCGGCTTCCCGCACCATGCGCACGATCTTGAGGGAGGTGGTGCCGCGCACGACGCTGTCGTCGATCAGGATGACGCGCTTGCCTTCCAGAACGGTGCGATTGGGGCTGTGCTTCATGCGCACGCCCATTTCTCTCACGCCCTGGGTCGGCTGGATGAAGGTGCGTCCCATATAGTGGCTGCGGATGATGCCCAGCTCATAGGGGATTCCGCTGGCGCGGGCATAGCCCAGAGCGGCGGGCACGCCGGAATCCGGCACGGGGACCACGACATCGGCGTCCACGCCCGTCTCTTCGGCCAGTCTTTCGCCCATGCGCTTGCGCACATCATAGACCGAGCGGCCGTTTACGACCGAGTCCGGGCGCGCGAAATAGACATATTCGAACAGGCAGGGCCGTGCGCGGGCTGCGGGGAAGGGGCGGATGGATTCAATGCCGGTGTCAGAGATGACGACCACTTCGCCATGCTCCACATCGCGTACAAAGCGCGCGCCAATGCCCTCCAGCGCGCAGGATTCCGACGCCAGCACCGGCTTGCCGTCCAGATCGCCCAGAACCAGAGGGCGGATGCCCAGCGGGTCGCGGGCGCCGATCAGCTTGGTGTTGGTCAGGGCGACCAGCGCATAGCCGCCTTCGATCTGTGACAGGGCGTCGACAAAGCGGTCGACGACCTTGGCTTTGCGAGAACGGGCGATCAGGTGAAGGATCACTTCTGAGTCCGAGGTGGACTGGAAGATCGCACCCTCCGCCACCAGTCGGCGGCGCAGATAGAGGAAATTGGTCAGGTTGCCATTGTGACCGATGGCGATGCCGCCAGCTTCCAGATCGGCGAACATGGGCTGCACATTGCGGATGAAGCTGCCGCCCGCCGTGGAGTAACGCGTATGGCCGATGGCGGCGAAGCCCGGCATTCGGTTGACGACCTCAGCGCCTGAAAACGCCTCGCCCACATGGCCCATATGACGCTCTGTATGGAATCGCTGGCCGTCAAAGGCGGCGATGCCGCACGCCTCCTGTCCGCGATGCTGAAGGCCATGAAGACCCAGGGCGGTTATGGCGGAGGCCTGCGGATGCCCCCACAGGCCGAACACGCCGCATTCGAGGCGGAGCGTGTCGTCCTCATCATCGCGCCCATAGGGGCCGGAGGAGAAGTTATCGACAAGAGTCATCGCGAATGCTCCACGAGCGCGTCGACGTCGTGACGCTCTGACGGGCTGTAACCGGGATGGGATGATCGGCGACCGGTATGTAGGGCCTTATGAGGCGCAGGGATAGGGGCCGCGTTGTCTGACGTGCCCGGATCATTGGCCGAGGCGTCGGATCGGTCGGAATCGGCATGTGGATTCGACGGATCGGCGAAGCCGGCCTTTACCTTGTTCTGGATATCGCGGCTCAGGCCGCTGGAAAACGCCATGCCCCTGGGCGCCAGCGCGCCAAGCACGACGCCTGCACCGCGCGCCACGGGGTAGAGCACTGCATTCGATATCCAGTCGGGCATCAGGGCCCTGGGCGTGATGGCGCTGAAGATCAGAGAAAACAGGCCCATAAAGACCAGAGCCCGCACGATCCCGAAGCTCAGCCCGATCAAACGGTCGAACTCGCCAAGCGTTGCGGACCGCGCCAGATTGTCGCTCAGCCAGTTGCCCGCCCAGCGGATCAACAGATAGGCGACGACAAACACCCCCACCACGGCCGCTGCCCCGCCCGCCCAGGCGGGGTGAATGAACACCCGCACCACGGGGGCTGTGTAGGGCATGGAATAGGCGGCGACCAGCATGGACAGGGTAATGGCGACGAAGCCGACCATCTCCTTGACCCCGCCGCGGGAATATCCCGCCACCGCTGACAGGAGCAGAAGTCCGCCCGCAATGATGTCGAACAGGGTCACGCAGGCGCTCCTTCCCCAACCTTGTTCGGATCAATATGGACCTTGTCTGAGTCATCGCAGGTTAACATGATTTCCGCTCCGAACACTGCGTCATCACGTCCAGTCCCCACGGCCGATCCGGTCAATCGCTTCGGCCAGGCGCGTGACGCCGAACACCTGCATAATGCCCGCCTCGTCCGCCAGCCTCGGCGCCAGGGCGCTGCCAAAGCCGAGCTTGGCGGCCTCTTTCAGGCGGCCTTCCATTCGGCTGACGGGGCGCACGTCGCCAGACAGGCTGACCTCGCCAAACACCACGCAGTCCTGAGGCAGGGGCTGGTCCAGCGCTGACGACGCCAGTGCCGCCGCCGCCGCAAGATCCGCGGCAGGCTCGGTAATGCGCAAGCCGCCGGCGACGTTCAGATAGACGTCCTTGTCGCCCAGACCCAGACCGCAACGCGCCTCCAGCACGGCCAGAACCATGGCCAGGCGCCCTGAATCCCAGCCCACGACGGCGCGGCGCGGCGTGCCATAGGCGGACGGCGCAACCAGGGCCTGAAACTCCACCAGAACGGGGCGGGAGCCCTCAAGGCCCGCAAACACCGCCGCGCCCGCCGCCCGCGCGCCGCTGTCGTTGAGGAAGAGCGCGCTGGGATTGGCCACCTCGCGCAGGCCGGAATCGCCCATCTCGAACACGCCGATCTCGTCCGTCGCGCCGAAGCGGTTCTTGGCGCCCCGCAGGATGCGAAAGGGATAGCCGCGCTCTCCTTCGAAAGACAGGACCGCGTCCACCATGTGCTCCACCACGCGCGGACCGGCCAGCTGCCCGTCCTTTGTGACGTGTCCCACCAAAATCACCGCCACGCGCTTTTTCTTGGCCAGCCGCACCAGTTCGCCCGCAGCGGCGCGGACCTGGGTGACCGAGCCCGGCGCGGCTTCGAGCTGGTCGCTCCACATGGTCTGGATGGAGTCGATCACGACCAGATCAAAAGCGTCCGCCTTCAGCCCGTCTATGATGATGCGCAGGCTGGTCTCCGCCGCCAGCTTCACCGCCGCATTGGCCAGCCCCATGCGTTGCGCCCGCGCGCGGACCTGTTCGATCGCTTCCTCGCCAGAGACATAGGCCACGCGCGCGCCATGGAGCGAGGCCTGCGCCGCCACCTGAAGCAACAGCGTGGACTTGCCCACGCCGGGGTCGCCGTGCAGCAGCATGGCTGAGCCGGGTACGACGCCGCCGCCGCAGACACGGTCGAACTCGGACACGCCGGTGATGATCCGGGGCGGCGGCGGCGTCTCGACGTCCAGTGTCTCGAAGTTCAGTCCGGCGGCTTTTCGGCTTGTGCGGGCCGGGGCCAGCGCGCCGGGCGGACGGGCGACGGTCGCTTCTTCCACCAAAGTGTTCCATGCGCCGCAGGCGGTGCATTGCCCCGCCCATTTGGCCTGAACGCCGCCGCAGGACTGGCAAACATAGAGCGCGCCGTCTCGGGCCATCGGAACTCCTTGAGGAATGTCCTTAGTGTGTCGTGATTCGGGGGAGGCGTGCTGACCGCCCGATCGGTGCGATGGCGCCATTGAGCCATTGAGCCATTGAGCTTTGGCCCTGGCCCGGAAGCGCCGCAGGTGGTTTTGCGCCCCGGCAACGATCTTTCTGGCCAACCTTCACCGGTAGTTAATCGGAGGGATTCAAAATGGCTGTCGAATATCTAGGGGATGTGGGCCTTATAGCCACTTGAGCTAAAGTATAGCTGTTCGCCCCCGGGGTTCGGTTTTTGTATTCGCGCACCATTTGGGTGTTCGGAGGGCGGCGATGATTTTCAACTTGGGTAAGGGCGAGTCCAGCGCGCGGGCGATGCAGGCGCGGATCGCAGAACTCCAGTCCGTCTATGACGCGATTGACAGGTCGCAGGCCATAATCGAGTTCTCGCTTGATGGTCAGATCGTGACCGCGAACGATAATTTCCTGAAGACGATGGGGTATCGGCTGGACGAAATTCAGGGGCGACACCACCGCATCTTCGTCAATGAACAGACGGCCTCCAACCCCGAATACCGCGAGTTCTGGGCCAAGCTGGCTCAAGGCCAATATATGGCGGCGCGTTACAAGCGGCTAGGCAAGGGCGGCGCCGAGGTCTGGATCGAGGCGGCCTATAACCCGATCTTTGACGCCGCTGGTCGCCCTTGCCGGGTGATCAAGTTCGCAACCGACGTCACAGCGATCGAACTGGAGCGCGCCCGACACGAGACTGAGCGAAAGGCGATCGAAAGCGAGCAGGCGATTGTCATCGAGACCCTGGCCGACAGTCTGAACCGATTGGCTGACGGGGACCTGAGCCGCCAGATGAGTGAGCGGATGGGTGGGCGCTATCTGGTGATTCAAAAGGACTTCAACCGCGCCGTCAGCAGTCTCGAAACCGCGATTTCCGGAATTCTTTCATCCACGGTTCTGGTTGGCGACGGGGCCGATGAGATCGCCGCCGCCTCTGAAGATCTGTCGCGGCGGACCGAGCAACAGGCCGCCACTCTGGAAGAAACGGCTCAGGCGCTCGATGAGATCACCATTGCTGTCCAGCGCACCGCGGAAGGCGCGCGCAAGGCGTTTGACGCCGCTGTCGACGCCAAGACCGAGGCCCGCGTCTCCGGCGATGTGATGGGTGAAGCCATCTCCGCCATGGGCGAGATCCAGCAGTCCTCCGCCAAGATCAGCCAGATCATCAGCGTCATCGATGAAATCGCTTTTCAGACCAACCTCCTGGCCCTGAATGCCGGCGTGGAGGCGGCGCGGGCGGGAGAGGCTGGGCGCGGATTCGCCGTGGTCGCCTCCGAGGTGCGGGCGCTTGCCCAGCGGTCCGCCGACGCCGCCAAGGAAATCAAGACCTTGATCAGCAACAGCGCCGAACAGGTCGGGCGCGGCTCGGAGCGGGTCAATGATGCGGGCCGGGCCCTGTCGCATATTGTCGAGCGGGTCGGAGAGATTGACGGCCTGATCGCCCAGATTGCTCAGGGCGCAACCCAGCAGTCTGCAAGTCTGGCCCAGGTCAATACCGCGGTCGAGCGGATGGATCAGGTGACCCAGCGCAACGCCGCGATGGTGGAAGAGGTTGCAGCCGCCGCCGGCGGGCTGAAGGGGCAGGCCGATGAACTGGCCGGCGCTGTGGGCCTGTTCAAGGTTGGTTCAAACGCGTCCGTGCAGCCGCGCCGTCGCCGGGCCTGACAACAGATCGCTTCCGGACAAGGGGGGCGGGTGTTCAGTATTGGCGGCTGTGATATTCAGCAAATATTAGGCCCGGATGTGCATGATTAACCACATCCTGCGGTATATGTCCGCGTAAGCTGAGGCCTGGCCCCGCACATGAAAATCACATTCAGCGCCCTTGCTATCGTCGCGGCGCTCGGCGTGGCCGCTCAGGCCAGTGCACAGTCTTCGGACACCTCGTCCATCGCGATCGGTGTCGGCGCCGGCACGCTCGGCGGCGGCGTCAGCGGCTCTGTGGCGCTGGGACGCAGCCTTGTCGTGCGCGCTGAAGGCAATTTTCTCAGCCTGAATGAAGGCTTCAACTCCACAGACGTTCATTATAGCGGCCGCCTTCGCTTCAATACGGCGGCGGGCTTTGCCGAACTCCATCCCGCAGGCGGACCCTTCTTCGCCGCAGTCGGCGTTGTCGGCGGCGACCGCAAGACGACGGTGAAGGGCTCGCCGACGTCCGGCACGGTTCAGACCTTCAAGATCAATGGCGTGACCTATTCGATCAGCCAGATTGCTCAACTGAACGGCTCCATCGATCTTGGCAGCTCCGCGCCCTATGTGGGGGTGGGCTTTGACAACACCTTTGCACATCGGGGCCATTGGGGCTTGCGCATTGCGGCGGGCGTCGCGGCTGGCGGTTCGCCTTCCGTCAGCCTGACAGCGACTGGCCCATTGGCCTCAGATCCGATCGTCCAGTCCAACCTGAAGGCGGAGCAGGCCTCGCTCAGCCACGATGTGAAGGACTTCCGCTATTATCCAGTGGTCGAAATCGGGCTGAGCCGCCGGTTCTAAATCCGGCGGGCAAGCTGGCGGGCGGGCTCCGTCAGAGTTCGACCTTTATCGGCCCATCGGCGCGACCGTTCACGAACTGGTCCACATAGGGGTTGTTCGAGTGGTCGATCTGGCTGGCCGGGCCGCGCCAGACGATCTTGCCCTTGTGGAGCATGGCGATCTCGTCCCCGATTTTACGCGCGGACGCCATGTCATGGGTGATCGACACCGCCGTACAGCCCAGCCGCTTCACCTGCTCCACGATCAGGTCATTGATCACGTCGGCATTGATGGGGTCGAGACCCGTGGTGGGCTCATCGAAGAAGATGATTTGCGGCGCTGCGACGACCGCACGGGCCAGTCCGGCCCGCTTCTGCATGCCGCCTGACAGTTCGATCGGATAGAGGTCCGCCACTGACGCGGCCAGACCCACGCGGGTCAGGGCCTCCACAGCCCGCTCGCGGGCGAGCTTGCGCGGCACGCCGTCGGCGTTGATCAGGCGAAAAGCGACATTTTCCCAGATGGTCAGGCTGTCGAACAGGGCGGCGCCCTGAAACAACATGCCGAATTGGGCATTGTGCGCGGCGCGTTCCGACTGGGGCAGCCGGGTCACGTCCTTGCCGTCGACCAGCACCTGTCCCGCGTCCGGCGCCATCAGGCCGATGGCGATCTTCAGCGTCACCGACTTGCCCTGGCCCGAACCGCCGATGATCACCAGAGACCGGCCTTTGGCCACGGGGATGTCCACCCCGTCCAGCACGATCTTGTCGCCGAAGCGCTTCATGACGCCGCGCAGTTCCAGCATGGGCGTCGGGGTTGATGGCTCGCTCATGACCTATTTGCCGCTGAACAGGCTGGTGAGGATATAGTCGGCGGCGAAGATCAGGATGGCTGCGGACACCACGGCGTGCGTGGTCGCCCGTCCGACGCCGCGCGCTCCGCCTGAAGCGTTATAGCCATGATAGGCGCCCATCAGCGCCACGATGAAGCCAAACACGCTGGCCTTGATCAGGCCGGAAGTGATGTCCCAGCTTGTGAGGAAGTTCCAGGTGTTCTGCACATAGAGCGGGCCGGAAAAGTTCAGCGTGCTGGTCGCGACCAGAAATCCGCCGGATATGCCGATGATGTCGGCCACGGCGGTCAGCAGCGGCAGGGTCAGAACCGCGGCCAGAAGGCGCGGCGCGACCAGATAGCGGAACGGGTCGGTGGACAGGGTCTGCAGGGCGTCGATCTGCTCTGTCGCGCGCATCGCCCCGATCTCCGCGGCGATGGCGGCGGAGACGCGACCGGCCAACATCAGCGCCGCCAGCACGGGGCCAAGCTCGCGCGTAATGCCCAGGGCCACGATCTGGGGCATGATCTGTTCGGCGTTGAAGCGGCCGCCGCCCGTATAGATGTTCAGCGCCAGGGCTGCGCCGGTGAACACCGCTGTCAGACCCACGACAGGCAGGGACAGATAGCCGATGGCGACGGTCTGGCGCAGAAACTGGCCGCCGAACCAGGGCGCGCTGAACGTCGCGCTCACGCCGCGGCCGGCGAAAATCGCCACAGAGCCTGCGGTCCTCAATAGCCCAAGGGTCGAGCGACCGACCGCCTGTACGACATTCATTCAGGCTTCCCCAGATAGGTCCGCACCACGCGCGGCGATATGCGGCTCAGAAACTCATAGGACGTGGACCCGGCATTGGCCGCCGCCGTCTCCACCGCAATATTATGGCCAAACAGTTCCACAAGATCGCCCGGTGCAATCTTGTCGATACCGGTCACGTCCATGGCGATCAAATCCATTGATATACGGCCCAGTATCGGACAGCGCCGTCCCGCCAGCCAGCCATAGCCGTTCGGGCTCAGGCTGCGCAAGACGCCGTCCGCATAGCCCAGGGCGATCACGGCGATGCGCTGCGCGTTGCGTACGCAATAGGTCGCGCCATAGCCGACGCTCTCTCCCGGGCGGGCGGTGCGGATCTGCAGGATGGGGGCCTGCAGGGTCGCGACCGGCCGGATGCGCGGGTCGGGCCTCTCAAACGGTCCGGCGCCATAGAGGCTGACGCCGGGCCGCACCATGTCCAGCAGATATTCCGGGCCCAGAAACATTCCGCCGGAGCTGGCCAGGCTCCTGCGCGCCCCGGGAAACCGGTCGGCGACGTCCAGGAAGCTTTCAAGCTGGCGCGCATTCATGGGGTGGCCCGGTTCGCCGCCGCAGGCCAGGTGGCTGATCACAAGCTCAATATTGAGGCGTTGCAGGCGCTGCGGCGCGTCGCTGAGCGCGCGGGCTTCCTCTGGGCGCAGACCCAGCCGGTTCATGCCGGTGTCGATGTGCAGGGCCGCGCGGGCTGGGGCGTTCGCCTCGGCCGCCATGCTCCAGGCCTCCACCTGATCAAGCCCGTTGAGCACGGGCGTCAGGTCCGCCGCTTTCAGCCTTGGCGCCATCCCGCCCATGCAGCCGTCGAGGGTGTAGATAGTGCAGGGGCGATCCGGTCCCAGATCGCTGCGCAGAGCCTCGCCCTCGCCCAGGCGCGCAACGAAAAAGGTGCGGGCGCCTTCGGCCCAGAGCCGGAGCGCGACGGACGCCGCGCCCATGCCATAGGCGTCAGCCTTCAACACAGGGGCGGCCTCCGCTGGGCCGGCCTGAGCTTTCAAGGTGGCGAAATTGGCGGCGATCGCGTCGAGATCGATGGTCAGCCAGGGTTCGCACGCATCGCGGGCAGGGGTCATCACGTCGCGGGGCTTAGCATTTCAAACCGCCGCGCGCGAGGGGCGTCCGCCCTATCGGTCGCGCAAAATCTCCCGCGCGGCGCTACGGCCGGGCAGGCCGGTGACGCCGCCGCCGGGATGGGAGCCCGCGCCGCACATATAGAGGCCCTTGACCGGCGCGCGATAGTCGCCATGGCCGAGCATGGGGCGCGCGGAGAAGAGCTGATCCAGCGTCAGCTTGCCGTGGAAGATGTCCCCGCCGATGAGGCCGAACTTGCGCTCCAGATCCAGCGGCGACAGGGCGATGCGGCCAAGCACGGAGGCCTTGAAGCCCGGCGCATAGCTGTCGACCGTATCGATGATCAGATCCGCCACCTCGTCGCGCACCTCGTCCCAGCTTTGGCCGTCGGGCAGGCTGGGGGCGAATTGCTGACAGAACAGGCTGGCCACATGCTGGCCCTTCGGCGCCAGACTGTCGTCAAGCGTGGAGGGGATCAGCATCTCCACAATCGGCGCCCTGGACCAGCCAAAGCGGCGGGCATCGTCATAGGCGCGTTCCATATAGCCCAGGGTCGGGGCCATGATGATGCCCGCCGTCAGATGGTCGCCCGGCTCCGGCAAACAGGTGAAGCGCGGCAGCTCCGACAGGGCCACATTCATGCGGAAGGTGCCGGAGCCTGAGCGATGGCCGCGGAACCGGTCGCGGAACTTGTCAGGCAGGGCCTCTTGCGGGACCAGTCGGTCAAACAGAATGCGCGGGTGGACATTGGACACCACCTTGCGCGCCTTCAGCACCGCGCCGCCGTCGATCCTGACGCCGCTGGCCCGGTCGCGCTCGACAATAACCTCGCTGACCTCCACGCCGGTGCGGATCTCGACACCGGCTTCCAGGCAGGCCTTCTGCATGGCCTGGGTGATGGCGCCCATGCCGCCCATGGCGTGGCCCCAGGCGCCCTGCACCCCGTTCACCTCGCCGAACACATGATGCAGCAGCACATAGGCCGAACCCGGCGAATAGGGTCCGGCGAAATTGCCGACGATGGAGTCGAAACCCAGCACTGCCTTGATCGGGTCTGACTCAAACCAGTCGTCCAGCCATTCCCCGGCGCTGCGGGCGAACATGTCCAGCAGATCGCGCTGCGCCTCTATGTCCAGATGACCCAGCTTCAGGCCCAGACCCGCCGCGCCCAGAAGGTCGTTCAATCCGCCCTTGGGATTGGGCGGGGTGGCGCGCAAGATGTCGCGCAGGACAGGAACAATGGCGTCCAGCCGCGCGGAATAGCGCTGATAGGCGTCAGCGTCCCTGGCGCTGAACTTGGCGATTTCGGCGTGGTCCTTGTCCTGGCCCCGCCCGGTCAGCAGGTAGCGACCGTCTTGCATGGGCAGAAAGTTGGACGTCTTGCGCAGCACAACCTCAAGGCCGTGGCGCTTCAATTCCAGGTCGCGGATCACTTCCGGCGCCAGAAGGCTGACCGTATAGGCGGCGACGGAGTTGCGAAAGCCGGGATGGAACTCTTCCGTGACCGCGGCCCCGCCCACAACGTCGCGCCGCTCCAGCACCACCACCTTCTGACCGCGCTTGGCCAGGTAAAAGGCGCAGACCAGACCATTATGGCCCCCGCCAATGATGATGGCGTCATAGAGGGTGGATGTGGCGGCCATAGGTTCAGGTTCCGGTGAGATCACAGCCCGCCGATTGAGCCCAAACCCGCGCCGGATGCAAGAGGCGCGGCGCGCGGATCGTCGCACCCCGGCCGAGAATTTATCTCGCTAATCAGAAAAGGTGATTGGCTTGTTGGGTCCGACAAATATTTCAAACGACATGGGTTGCAGATCGTGTGGATTTATTTTTCCGGGGATTGGGAATATTGAATGTATCCATAATATGATCCTCTTTCCGGCCGCTTTCAGCCCAGACAATCAGGTATTTGTGAGGCGTCTTCCACTCAAAAGCGAACTCACAATTCTCACTTGGTTTCTGATTGCATGAAACGACCTCTGGGTATTTGTCTATGTCTTGCTGAGAGGTGTTGAGCAGCCAGCTTCGATGCCGCTTCACGCTCTTCGGGAACATTACAGGACGTAATCCCCAGGAAATCAGCGTCCTTTTTACTTCATCATAATGGGTGGCGCTTTGAATGCAGCGCGTTTGATTGTTAATAATAATGCAGCTGGGAAGCTCAATTAAATCACCATCCGCCGTTTCATTTGACTAGGATTCGGCGGAATTGGCTATGGGTGTCGTTGTGATTATCGCGAGTGCAAGCAATATTTCGATTTTCACGTCTAATATCCCGATCTAAATCCGTATTTGCTTAGGTCGTTCATGCAGTCAGTCATGTTTTTCGGGGTCTGCCCCGGATAGGCGCCGATCCCGGCCATTCATACGTGCTCTTTTTATTTGAAAAATTCCGGAGGCAGAGGCCCCATATTTCGAAGCGTCTCCTGGAAATCGGCTCAAATCATTTGCGACATTCTTATTCCCAACATGGTGTTGTATCCATGGGTTGTCGTTCCCTCAGTTTTGCTGATGAGTTTGGCGAACGCCTGAACGGTCGGATTCAACAACATCCGGTCTGCAAAAGCGCGGTTGGAGGCTTGCTGGTCCGCCGCGAGCGGTTTTCCGGGGACGCCATTCTTGCCCACGGGCCGGTGGTGCACGTGAACTGATTGCGCTGTGTCTGTCTTCGATGGGCGAACCACAATTTCATCCGGCAGGTCGGTAAGGCCATCTGGGTGGTCAATGGCAATATGGTCCGTGCCGTCTTCGGTTTGATAGTGGCGCACAATATCACCACGGGCGCTTGAGGCGTCCTCAGATGTCCATTTCCCAAGCGCATCACGCGGTTGATTGGGGTCGTAGTGGGATTGCGCCTTACTGTCTTCTGCTTCCACCAGGTCGCGCCACGCTCAAGCCGCGCGCCGGAAGCGATCGAAGGCGAGGTCGCTGGCGAGGCGAAGCTCAAGGGATGTGAGGCGACGTTTTAATGTAGCGGCCATAATGGCGGGCTCCGGATGATTTCAACCTCCGGAAGAATATAGCCAACCCTCAGGGCGGGGATAATTGGAGAAGAAGGAGCGAGAAATCGTCGGCTCAATCAGCCTCGCCATCGAATTCCAGGACAGATATCTCGATCAGCCGACCTTGCGGATCGTAGACGGCGAGCAGGTTGCAGTCTTCAACACAGCCCTGACTAATGTTTTGTGACCGATCGATGTAGCGCTCGACCTGTGTGGACCCGTCCTTTCTATAGACCTGACGGTTGTCGAGCCTGAGATTGAAGCGCCTGGAAAGGGCCGCATCGATCTGCGTCCTGTGGATCGGCGCCCTTAGGCCATAGGGCAGGGCGCCTCGACCCGCCACGATCCACTTTTCCGAAATGGTGCGGTCGTCGAGGCGATAGGCGTAATTTATGCCATCGAATTGGAAGCATGTCTTAGATCGTTCCCTGTCGGGCGCCGCCTCAACACATCTTGGCAGGCGCCGGATCCGGCTATCCGTGAAGGGAACGAATGCACCCACGGTCAGGCCGGGAAAGGCCCGCACGGCTTCTGCAGGGGAGGCGGTGGTGAGTTGGGGCGCCATCAGGACGAAAAAAGACGCGAAGATCGAAAAGTCCATGTCATTCTGCTCCGGCTAGCAAGGGCGCTGGATCAATCGTTGTGCCGTGTTGGGAATGGGGAAGCGGACTTCCCACGCGAACTTCAAAATGCAAGTGCGCATCACCCTTTGATGGGCTGTTTCCGGTTTGACCTACGCTGCCGATGATCGTCCCACGCGACACCACACGACCCGCAGTGACGCCTCTGTTCTTTAAGTGTGCATAATGTGAATAAATACGCAACCTGAGATTATTATTGTCAATTGAGACGTTCCTGTATCCATGATCGATTATAATCTGATCGCCATATGACTTGCTGATATCGCTTGATAATACGACCCTCCCGTCATCCGCCGCCACCACAGGTGTTCCCACAGGGGCTTGAATGTCGATGCCCTGGTGTTTGCGCCGACCTCGATCCCGGCTGGCGCCATAGTGACCGTCGCCCTGCCCGGGTTTGTCGGCCAGGTTTAATTGGCGATGGCCAGGAACGGGCCAGTTTTTCAGATGCAATTGATTGTTATTTGAATTTGGCTTGACTACGATTTCATCCGGCAGGTCGGTAAGGCCATCTGGGTGGTCAATGGCAATATGGTCCGTGCCGTCTTCGGTTTGATAGTGGCGCAGAACATCACCACGGGCGCTTGAGGCGTCCTCAGATGTCCATTTCCCAAGCGCATCACGCGGTTGATTGGGGTCGTAGTGGGATTGCGCCTTACTATCTTCTGCTTCCACCAGGTCGCGCCACGCCCAAGCCGCGCGCCGGAAGCGATCGAAGGCGAGGTCGCTGGCGAGGCGAAGCTCAAGGGATGTGAGGCGAGGTTTTAATGTAGCGGCCATAATGGCGGGTTCCGGAGGTTTTCAACCTCCGGAAGAATATAGCCAACCCTCAGGGCGGGGATAAGTGTTTGTGCCTCGCCCCCTACTCCCGCGGCTCCGACCAGGCGTCCCGCGCCAGATTGCCGAAGCGGGTCAGGTCGTCGTTGAAGTGGAGTTTGACGGTGCCGATGGGGCCGTGGCGTTGCTTGCCGATGATGACTTCGGCGACGTGGCGGATCTGGTCCATCTCGTCCTGCCAGGTCAGGTGCTCGGGCGTGCCTTCGCGCGGCTCGGCGCGGCCTTTGTAATAGGCCTCGCGATAGACAAACATGACGGCGTCGGCGTCCTGCTCGATGGAGCCGGATTCGCGCAGGTCGGACAGTTGGGGGCGCTTGTCCTCGCGGTTTTCGACCTGACGCGACAGCTGCGACAGGGCGATGATGGGGACGGATAACTCCTTGGCCAGGGCCTTCAGGCCCATGGTGATTTCACTCACCTCCTGCACGCGGCCCTGTCCCTGCTTGTTTTCAGAAGCGGTGACGAGCTGGAGATAGTCGACCACGATCAGGTCCAGCCCCACCTGCCGCTTCAGGCGTCGCGCCCGGGCGGTGAGCTTGGAGATGGACAGGCCGCCCGTGGCGTCGATATAGAGCGGGCTCTCCTGAATTTCGAGGGCGGCGTCGCGCAGGCGCCCGAATTCGGAGGCGTCAATCTCGCCCTTGCGCAGCTTGTCGGACGGCACGCCGGACGCGTCGGCCAGCATCCGCATGGCCAGCTGCTCGGCGCTCATTTCGAGGGAGTAGAAGGCGACAACCCCGCCGCTGACCGTCTTGCGCGTGCCGTCGGGCTGCGGCTCCCAGGCATAGTTGCGTGCGACATTGAAGGCGATATTGGTGGCGAGCGCCGTCTTTCCCATGGAGGGGCGTCCGGCCAGGATCAACAGGTCGGACGGGTGCAGCCCGCCGAGCTTCTGGTCCAGATCAATCAGTCCGGTCGACATGCCCGCCAGCTGGCCGTCGCGATTAAAGGCCTCAGCCGCCATCTCGACCGCGCCATGCAGGGCGTCGGCGAAGGTCTGGAAGCCGGACGAGGCGGCGCCGGATTCGGCCAGGCTATAGAGCTGCTGTTCGGCGCTCTCGATCTGGTCGCGCGCCTCCTTTTCCGGATCGCCCGATGCGGCGGCCGCAATGTCTCCGCCAATCCGGATCAGGTCGCGGCGCAGCGCCAGATCATAGATGACCCGGGCATAGTCGCCGGCATTGGCGGCGGGCGGCGCGCGCCCCACCAGATCCGCCAGATAGCGCAGTCCGCCCAGTTCTTCGAAGGCCGGGTCGCGACGGAACCGCTCCTGTAGCACGATCGGCTCGGCCAGCTGGCCCTTGCGGATATATTCCTCCATCGCGGCGAACAGGCGCTGGTGAAAGGGCTCGTAGAAGTGGCGTGATTGCAGGCGGTCGGTCAGGCGCTCATAGGCGGCGTTGTCATAAAGAATGGCGCCCAGCAGGGCTTGCTCCGCCTCCAGATTACAGGGGGTGTGCGGAATGCTCAGACCGGTTGGGTCGGCGGCGCTGAAGTCGAAGGCGGCTGTCATCCAGACTTGATATATTAACTCGGCGTTAGGCGCGTCGCCCGTGCGCTAATCGTTAACAGAAAAATGGAGGGGCTGGGGACAACTCGATGCCTATCGCAGGCGGGTCGCCATGTGTCGACGCCAGTCAATTGTGTTCACACCGTCATTGGAAGTTCGTCTTATAGTGAATTTGAATGAATGCGGATTTATACTCTATTATCCAAGTTTACGGCTCGAAATGAGGGCCGGTGAACTTGTGAGCGTGTGTCGTTGATATTGTTAGCCCGCGTTTTCTTTCTGTAAATAAATTTCGCGCATCCTTCTAACGAGCCTGAAATTTCGGGCTCGTGGCGTCAAAACGACGCTGTATGGCTAGAAGGAAGCCCCCAATGTCTAACAGCATCAATACCAATGTCGGCTCGCTGGTCGCGCTTCAAAATCTGAACAGCACCGCGACCGAACTGCAACAAACCCAAAATCGCATCTCCACCGGTCTGGCGGTTTCGTCGGCCAAGGACAATGGCGCCATCTGGGCTATCGCCCAGAACAGCCGCGCCAGCATCAACGCCCTCGACTCTGTGAAATCGTCGCTGCAGCGCTCGCAGTCCACTGTGGACGTGGCGGTTTCGGCCGGTCAGACCATTTCGGACCTGCTGAACCAGATCAAGTCCAAGGTCCTGTCGGCCACGGACACCTCGCTCGACACGGCCAGCCGCACCGCCCTGAACAGCGATGTGGGCGCCCTGATCGGTCAGGTGACCAAGATCGTCTCCAATGCCGACTTCAACGGCGCCAATCTGATCAAGACTGGCGGCACCAGCCTCTATGCGCTCGCCAATGCGGCGGGCACCAGCAAGCTGACGGTTTCGGCGGTCAGTCTGGCGGTGGGCGGGGCCAATATCACCTTCTCCGCCACGGCTTCCTTCACCTCGTCCACCACGGCGTCGAGCCTGTTGACCACGGTCAATGCCTCGATCACCAATGTGAACGCGGCTGTGGCCAAGCTCGGCACCTCGTCAAACGCCCTGACCACCCACCTCAACTTCATCAACTCGCTGCAGGACACCCTGACCCAGGGCGTCGGCAATCTGGTCGATGCGGACGTGGCCAAGGAAAGCGCCAACCTCACGGCCCTGCAGACCAAGCAGCAGCTTGGCATTCAGGCCCTGTCGATCGCCAACTCCTCCAAGAGC
>CAIOJR010000247.1 GCA_903858685.1 uncultured Caulobacterales bacterium
AGCGTCGCTCATGGATGGAAACATAGGCCGACGCGCCACCTTTCGCCAGTCGTTCCGCCTCGCCTCAATTGCGCGTTCGACTTGCCAAGCGCGGTGACATCAGGCACGCGCTGTCCGGTGAAACCTTCCTCAGACACTCCGCCCCCCACTTTCGACGCCGCCGTGAGCGGGCTTCCTGCGCGAATCGCCGCTGTCGATGTCGTCACCGCCGCCCTGTCCCGCCGTGGCGGGTTCGAGGAGGCCATGGGACGCAAGCCCTTCGCGGCCCTGTCGGGCCCCGACCGCGCCTTTGCCCGGATGCTCGCCTCAACCCTGTTGCGAGGCCTGGGCAAGATTGATTTCGTTCTGGACCAACGCCTGAAATCGCCGCCGCCGGACGAGGTGAGGATGCTGTTGCGTCTTGGCGCGGCGCAGATCCTGTTCGGCCTTGCGCCCGCCTTCGCCGCGGTCTCCACGACGCTGGCGCTCCTGGAGCGCGCGCCGCGCACGATCCGCTTCAAGGGTCTGGCCAACGCCGTCCTTCGCGGCATTGACCGGGAGGGCGGACAAAAGCTGGCCGAGGCGCTGGACTCCGCCCTCAATGCGCCCGCCTGGCTGCTCAGCCGTTGGCGCGGCGCCTATGGCGACGCCGCCACAGACGCCATCAGCAGGCTCATTCTCGAAACCCCGCCCACGGACATCACCCCGCTGGATCCAGCCAAGGCCGAAGAGATCGCGACCGCGCTGGAGGGCGTGGTTCTGACCACAGGTTCGATCCGCACCTCACGCAAGGGTGAAGTGTCCGAATGGCCGGGCTATGGGGAGGGACTTTGGTGGGTCCAGGACGCCGCCGCCGCCCGCCCTGCCCTGCTGCTCGACATCCGGTCCGGCGAAACCGTCTTGGACATGTGCGCCGCGCCAGGCGGCAAGACCATGCAACTCGCCGCCGCGGGCGCAGCGGTCACGGCCCTGGACAGGTCAGACCGGCGACTGGACCGGCTGCGCGAAAATCTGGCGCGTCTCAACCTGTCTGCAGAACTGATCGCCGCCGACGCCGCCGCCTATGAGGCGACACGGATCTTTGACGCCGTTCTGCTGGATGCGCCGTGCTCGGCCACGGGGACGTTTCGGCGCCATCCTGATGTGCTGTGGGGCGCAAGGCCTGCCGATATTGCGCGCTTGTCGGTCGTTCAGGCCGCTCTGCTCGACAATGCGGCCCGCCTAACCAGACCCGGCGGGCGCCTCGTCTATTGCGTCTGCTCGCTGGAGCCCGAGGAGGGCGAGGCTCAGGCCACAGGCTTCCTCAAGCGCCATCCCGAATTCCATCGTCACGGCGAGGCGATGCGCCTTCTGCCTGCCACAGGCGACGCACCGGACGGAGGGCAGGACGGCTTTTTCGCCGTGCGTTTCGACCGCGAACCCTGATTTATCGCCCAGACCGTCGCACCGCCCCATTGCCGCCCCCATTTCCATGATGTGGTGAGGCCCTGTTCAGCCTGCGTTCAGGCGGATGGTGACACGACGTTGCAGTGGTCTGCGACAAGCTGTCCGACGTTCGCCGGACGGCGGAATAAAGAGGCGAAACAGTAAAATGATACAGTTCAAGACGGCTTCCAGCAAGACGGCCCCGGTCCGCGCGGCGACAATGATTGCGCTGTCGGCCCTGACAGCGCTCAGCCTGACGGCCTGCGCCGAAGCGCCCGGACAGGGCCGCTATTCGGCCTATGAATCGGGCGTCGCCGCCCATGTGGAGGAAGGGGAGGTCGTATCCTTCCGTCCGGTCGCCATCAGCGCCGACAATTCCGGGACAGGCGCAGTGGTCGGCGGCGTGACCGGCGCTGTGGTCGGTTCACAGTTTGGAGGACGCCGCCGGGATCATGCAACCTTTGGCATAGCGGGGGCCCTGGCCGGCGCCGTGCTGGGCAACGCCATCGAAAAGGGCAATGAGGCCCGGGGCTACGCCTATACGGTTCGCGTCCGGCGCACTCATGAGCTGGTCGAGATTGTCCAGCCCGACGCCTCCCCGATCCCGAATGGCTCGGCAGTTTCCATCAGCTACGGCGCGCGGGTGCGGATTGCGCCTATCTATGCGCCCGGCGCTTCTCCGCCGCCCCCGCCGCCCCCGCCGCGATAGGTTGCGCAAGGCCAACCCCGTCTGCAGCGCGATCCTGGCGTTTCAGACGGCGACAGCATCCTGAGAGCGCTTGCCTTCCCACCCCGACGGGGGCTATCGAATCCTGATGAGCGCGCCCGTCATCATCGCCCCCTCCATCCTGGCCTCCGACTTCGCCCGGTTGGGGGAGGAAGCCAGAGCCGTCGCCGCCGCTGGCGCGGACTGGTTGCATATCGACGTGATGGACGGACATTTCGTGCCCAACATCACCATTGGACCGGATGTGGTGAAGGCCCTTCGACCTCATGTCGACATTCCCTTCGACGTGCATCTGATGATCGCTCCGGCCGACCCTTATCTGGAGGCGTTCCGCGAGGCGGGCGCCGACCTGATCAGCGTCCATCCCGAAGCGGGTCCTCACCTGAACCGCACGCTGCAACGGATCCGCGCCCTGGGGGCCAAGGCGGGCGTAGTGTTCAACCCCTCCACCCAGCCAGACATCATCCAGTATATGATGGATGATGTGGACCTGCTGCTCGTCATGTCGATCAATCCGGGTTTTGGCGGGCAGAGCTTCATGCATTCACAGCTGAAAAAGATCGAACGCCTTCGCGCCATGGCGGATGCCGCAGGACGGACCGACATGCTGATCGAGGTCGATGGGGGTGTGAACGCCGATACGGCGCGCCTGTGCATCGAGGCCGGGGCCAATGCGCTCGTCGCCGGAACCGCCGTGTTCAAAGGCGGACCCGTGGCCTATGCGGACAATATCACCCGGCTGAGAGGCGAGCGGGCGGCGCCCGCCGCCCTCTGACAGAGAGAGGCGCACTTGGCGGAGTCTGTGGTGCAGCGATGGCTTGACACCCTTCGGGCCTATGCCGGCGCCGCCTGGGGAAAGACGCGCCAGCACCTGTCCACCGAGTGGTCCGGGTTGTGGATCTACCGACAGATGCTGGACAGACCCGCCGCCATCGGTCTGGGGCATCAGCCCAGGGACTTCCGGCCGGTCAGCGCCGCTCATGGCAAGGCGCTGCTCGAAGGTCGATACGATCTGGGGGGCGCCAGCCTGACCACCGGTCCGTTCGGCGACCCCTGGGGCAAGCCCAGTCCGTCACGCCGCTTTGCTGTCGCTCTGCATCGTTTCGACTGGCTGCCGCATTTGTTGACCCAGGGCGAGCCCGGCGCAAAGGAGGCCCTGAGGCTCTATATCGGCTGGCGCGGTGAGTTCGAGGCGATCGCCCCCTTCGTATGGAGTTGCGAGACCCTGGAGCGCCGGGTGTTTCATCTGGCGTGCGGCGCGCGCGCGCTTGCCGACGTGGCGTCCGACGCCGAAGGCACGATGCTGGCGGTCATGCTGGCGCGCCAGGCGCGTCGACTGGCCGACATATATGGCCCGGACATCCGAAGCGCCGAAAGACTGGCTGTTTCGGCCATAGCCGGGACAGCGCTCACTGGGGACGCGGGCAAGCACATCCTGTCGCGCGTCATGCCGCGACTGACCCGACTGCTGGACCAGATGGTCCTGCCGGACGGCGGCGTGAAGTCCAGATCGCCGGAACAGTCGCTTGAGCTGTTGCTGGACCTGCTGACGCTTGACGACGGACTGGCGCTGCGAGGAATGGGACCGCCGCCAGCCCTCAGCCGCGCCATCGATCATCTGACAGCGGCTGTGCGCTTCTTCCGGCTCGCGGACGGAAGGCTGGCGTCATTTCAGGGCGGGGAGGCCGCGGCCGCGCCGCGTGTGGCCGCGGCCCTGGCCCATGATGCGGCCGAGGCGCCGGTCTACCGCTTTGCGCCCCACACCGGTTATCAGCGCCTTTCAAGCCCATTGATTGATGTCATGGTCGATACGGGCGCCCCCGCCCAGGGCGCCTGGAGCGTGGCGGCCTGCGCCCAACCCCTCGCCATTGAGGTGGTGTGTGACGGCGACCGCCTGATCACCAATAGCGGCTGGAGCCCGGACAGCGGCGCATCGAACGGACTGCGTACGACAACAGGCGGCTCTACCGCCGTTCTGGCCGACCTGTCGGCGGGGACCGTTCTGAGCGGCTTTCGCGGCGAGGGCCTGGGCGAGCGTCTGATCCACGGCGCCACGCAGCTGCGTGTCGAGCGCAATGAGGGCGAACATGCTGTCTGGCTCGACCTCAGTCACGACGGCTGGGCGAACAGCCTCAAAATCATCCACGAGCGTCGGCTGTTTCTGGATATCGATGCGGAGGAATTGCGCGGGGAGGATCGATTTGCCGCGACGGACGACGCGGGGCGAAGACGGGGCGTTCCCTTCGCGGTGCGCTTCCATCTGGCCTGGGACGTGCAGGCTTCTCTGGCGCGCGACGGCCGCAGCGTGATGCTGCGGGGGCCGGCGGGCAAGGGCTGGTGGATGCGCAATGACTCCGCCGCCGTCGGCTTTGAGCCGTCGATACAATATGTGGACGGGATGGCGCGTCGCTCGATGCAGATCGTGCTGTCGGGCGTCACGCCCGCCGTCGGACAGGGCGCCCGGGTGCGCTGGAAACTGGCGCGCGTGAAGGCCGCAGATCCCGCCCGCCCCGCCGCTGAGGAATCGCCATCATGAGCCGTCGCAGCGCGAGGCGAGCCTCGCAGGTCGCGCGCTGGCTGGCCTATGCTCACGACATCGGCATGGCGGGGCTGGTCATGGCGGGCGCTCTGGTTTGGCGTTATCAGTTCGAGCCCAAGGCCCTGCCCATCGCCATGGTCTGGCGCGCCACGATCAGCTTCATGATCATCTGCGCCGTCATTTTCCCGGCCTTTCGCCTGGAGCGAAGCCTTTGGCGCTACACGGCTCTGAATGATGTCGTAAGGATTGGCCGCGCCCTGATCCTTGCAAATCTGCTGCTTTTGCCGGTGCTGTTCCTGACCGACCGTCTTGGAGACTTTCCCCGAACCGGCGTCTTCATCGAGGCCCCCTGCCTTCTGGCGGTGCTCGTCGGCGTTCGGTTGCTGGTCAGGACCGCCCACCATGGCGGATTGGCGGCGGCGTTCAGGATCGAAGACCGGTCCGCGCCTCTGGCGATCATTGTCGGCAGTCCTGACGCCGTGGCGAGCTATCTGGGCGAACTGGAGCGCGGCGAGCGCGAACGGCTTCGGGTCGCAGGCGTCATTACGTCGGACATCCAGGCGCATCGACGGATGATCGCCGGCGCGGAAGTCCTTGGCGACCTGGACGATCTAGCCGCGGTGCTGGCGACAACGTCAGAGGCGCGTGCGAACCGCCATGGCCCCGGCGTTCGGGTGGTTCTGGCCGATTTGCGCCCCGGTCGAGCCCTGATGGAATTGGTCGTCACCGCCGCCGCCGAATCCGGCGCCCGGGTGTCACGGCGGCGCGGCCCGGGTTCCGGGCTGGCTCAGATCGAGGCGGCGGACCTTCTGGACCGCCCGCCACGGCGGCTGGACATGGGCCGGGCCCAAACCATGATCACAGGCAAGCGCGTGCTGGTGACCGGCGCAGGCGGAACCATCGGCGGTGAACTGACGCGTCAGATCATGGCGTTCCGCCCCGCACATGTCATTCTGGTCGATGCCTCGGAATACAATCTCTACGCCATGGACCAGTCCCTGATTGAGACCCGGCCAGAGGTGAGCTGGACGGCGCAACTGGGCGATGTGCGAGACCGGACGCGGATGGAGCGTCTGTTTCAGATCCACAGGCCCGACCTGGTGCTGCACGCCGCCGCGCTGAAGCACGTTCCTCTGATGGAGACCCATCCGGCGGAGGCGGTCCAGACCAATATCGGCGGGGCCCGCATCATCGCGGAGCTCAGCGCAGCCTATGGGGCGGCTCTTGTCTTCATCTCCACCGACAAGGCGGTCAACCCCACCAATGTGATGGGCGCAACCAAGCGGGTGGCGGAAAAGGTCGTGCGCGCCATCTGCGCCGCCAGCGGCAATCAGGTCTCGGTCGTGCGATTCGGCAATGTGCTGGGCTCAGCGGGCTCGGTCGTACCCCTGTTTGAGCGCCAGATTGCTGAAGGCGGACCGGTGACGGTGACCGACCCCAACATGGTGCGCTATTTCATGACGGTGCAGGAGGCGGCCAGTCTTGTGCTACAAGCCGCCGCCCTGCCGGCAGGCGACGACGCCACAGTGGGCGCAAGCGGGGTCTATGTGCTGGATATGGGCGAGCCGGTGAAGATCGAGGCCCTGGCCCGCCAGCTGATCCGCCTGCACGGACTTCGCCCCGGAAACGACATCGCAATCCGCTACAGCGGCTTGCGACCCGGGGAAAAGCTGTATGAGGAAATCTTCTACGATGCTGAACAGGTCAGCGCCACAGCGGCGGACGGGGTTCTGGCGACCTTCGATCCAGCGCCGGGCTGGGAAGACTTATCCCCGCAGATCGATGATCTGCTCAAGGCCGCCGCGTGTCAGGACGAGGCCGGCGCCCTGATTCGGCTGCACGCTCTGGAACCCGCCTTCACGCGGATCGCCTGAAGCCGTCGGACCGGTCAAAGCATGGATGGAATGACGCGATCCGGGGGACGGTGGCCGTCCATGAAGGTCTTGATATTGATGATGACCTTCTCGCCCATGTCGATCCGGCTTTCGACCGTCGCCGACCCCATATGGGGCAGAAGCACGACATTGGGCAGCTTCAGGAGCTTGGGATTGATCGCGGGCTCATTCTCATAAACGTCAAGGCCAGCGCCTGCAATCTCGCCCCGGGCCAGCATATTGGCGAGCGAGGCCTCGTCAATGACCTCGCCGCGCGATGTATTGACCACGATGGCGTGAGGTTGCAGCAGCTTCAATCGCCGCGCCGACAACAGATGGAAGGTGGCGGGCGTGTGCGGGCAGTTGACGCTGATCACGTCCATCCGGGCGAGCATCTGGTCGAGGCTTTCCCAATAGGTCGCCTCAAGGTCTTCTGCGATGCGGGCCGAAACCGGCTTGCGGTTGTGATAGTGGATCGACAGGCCGAATGCGCGCGCCCGACGGGCCACCGCCTGACCGATCCGACCCATGCCGACGACGCCAAGACGCTTTCCGGCGATCCGCCGACCCAGCATCCAGGTTGGCGACCAACCCGAAAATCCGCCCGACTGCACCACGTTCGCGCCCTCCACCAGGCGGCGGGCTGCGGCGAGAATCAGCGCCATGGTCATGTCGGCGGTATCTTCCGTCAGCACGCCCGGTGTATTGGTGACCGTAATTCCTCGCGCGTTGGCGGTGGCGACATCAATATTGTCCACCCCGGCGCCGAAATTGGCGATCAGGCGCAGATTGGGACCCGCGCGGGATAGGATGCGACTGTCGATGCGATCGGTTACGGTGGGAACCAGAACCTCAGCCTCGCTGATGGCTTCCACAAGCTCATCGGCGGACATGGGTTTATCCGCAAGGTTGAGCCTTGTATCGAACAGCTCGCACATCCGGGTTTCCACCGGATCGGGCAGCTTGCGTGTCACAACGACTTTGGGCTTTTGTGCCATGGACGATCAGGTAACGGAGCAACGGGCGCAGACGCCCAGGGGATGGCGAGGACCGTTGAACAGCCGCCGCCCCCAGACCTTTAGCAAACAGCCGCGCTGCGTCCAATGGCGAAAGGGCGTCAGCCGGCTTGCAAGCGTTGTCATGCTCGCTTTCCTGGCGGCCGGCTGTCAGGGGCGCCGTGACGGCGAAGGCGCAGGCGCGCCGGCCATGGACCCCTCCTGCCGTCCCACGCCCTCAGGCCTGCCTGTGCCGCGCTATGTGGCGCTGAAACACGACCCGGCCAATGCGCGTGTCGGGCCGGGCGACGACTACAAGCTTCTGTGGGTCTATCACGCCAGGGGCCTGCCCCTGATGGTGGTGGAGGAAACCGCCGAATGGCGCCGCGTGCGCGACCCGGAGGACGGTCTGGCCTGGGTTCACAAACGCGTGCTCGACGGAGAGCGCACGGTCATGCGCACCCTGCCTTCGGACCTCGCCCTGCTCGACCGACCCGCCGCTGACGGCAGGGCTCAGGCGGTTCTGGCCAGTCACGCCATCGCCACGCTGAACACGTGCAAAAGCGGCTGGTGTCGGGTCACAGCGGACCATGCCAGCGGCTGGGCGCCGCAAACCGCACTTTGGGGCGCATCCGACCCGCCGGCCGGCGAGGGGTGCCGAAAGCCGTGATCGCAGACGTTTTCGCGCGCGTTTTTACACCGAAAACGCCCGTTTTCCGGGCCTGAGACCGCATTGGCCTGCGCTCTAGCAGTTGAGGCGCGGGCGCCTCTGTTGTAACCCATGCCCAATTGTTACCGGCAGGACCCCGTGCGACACCGCGCGACAAGGCGCCCAGCCCCCACTTCGGAAGCCATCTCCGGCATGACCGCTTTCAAATCCAGCTATGATCGTGACGACCTGCTCGCCTGTGCGCGGGGAGAGCTTTTTGGCCCCGGAAACGCCCAGCTTCCAGCGCCGCCCATGCTGATGATGGACCGCATCACCGAGATCACCGCGGACGGCGGCAAATATGGCAAGGGCTTCATCCGCGCCGAACTCGACATAAATCCGGACATGTGGTTCTTCCAATGTCATTTCCTGAACGATCCCGTCATGCCGGGCAGCCTGGGCGTGGACGCCATGTGGCAACTGGTCGGGTTCTTTCTCGGCTGGTCGGGCAAGCCCGGTCGCGGTCGCGCCCTTCATGCCGATGAAGTGAAGTTCTCCGGCCAGGTGACGCAAAAGATCAAAAAGGTCACATATCTGGTCGACATGAAGCGGGTGATCGACCGTAGTCTGGTTCTGGGCATAGGCGACGCCGTCATGTTCGCCGACGAAAAGCAGATCTATACGGCGCAGGGACTGCGCGTGGGCCTGTTCGACCCCAAAGACCTCGACTAGTTATCGCATAGCTAACATATAAGAAACCAAGACAGCGGGAGCGGAGAGCAGGCATGCGTCGAGTCGCGATCACAGGAATCGGCATTGTTTCCAGCATCGGAAACTCAAAGGAGACTGTGACCGCGTCACTGCGCGAGGCCCGCTCGGGCGTCGTGGCCGCTCCGGAATACAGGGAGCTCGGCTTTCGCTGCCAGGTGCACGCCAAACCGGACATTGACTGGGAGAGCCTGGTCGATCGCCGCGCCGCGCGCTTTCTGGCCGAAGGCACAGGACACGCCCATGTCGCCATGGACCAGGCCATTGCGGACGCTGGGCTGACCGAAGCTGAAGTATCCACCGAGCGGACCGGTCTGATCGTCGGCTCCGGCGGCCCCTCGGCGCGCACCATTGTCAGCGCCGCCGACATCACCCGCGACAAGGGTCCCAAGCGCATCGGCCCGTTCGCCGTGCCCAAGGCCATGAGTTCAGGGCCGTCGGCGGTGCTGTCCACATGGTTCAAGATTCGCGGAATCAACTATTCCATCTCGTCAGCCTGTGCGACCTCCACCCATTGCGTCGGCGCAGCAGCTGAGCAGATTATGCTGGGCCGTCAGGACATCATGTTCGCTGGCGGCTGCGAAGAGCTGGACTGGACCCTGTCGAACCTGTTCGACGCCATGGGCGCCATGTCATCCAAGTATAATGACACACCGGCCACCGCTTCGCGCGCCTATGACCTCAACCGCGACGGCTTTGTCATTGCGGGCGGGGCAGGCATTCTGGTGCTGGAAGATCTCGAGCGCGCCCAGGCCAGGGGCGCGCACATCTATGCCGAAATCACCGGATACGCCGCCAATTCCGACGGCCATGACATGGTGGCGCCGTCCGGCGAAGGCGCGGTGCGCTGCATGAAGATGGCCATGGAAGGTTTTGCGGGTCGCAAGCCCGGCCGGATCGACTATCTCAACCCCCACGGCACCGGCACGCCAGTCGGCGATGAGAAGGAGATCGGGGCGATTCGTGAAGTGTTCGGCGCCGATATGCCGCCCATCTCCTCGACCAAGTCGCTCTCCGGCCACTCACTGGGCGCTGCGGGCGTACAGGAAGCGATCTATTGCCTCTTGATGATGGAAGGCAATTTCATCGCCAGGAGCGCCAATATCCAGACCCTGGACCCGGCCTTCGAAGGCGCCAATATCGTGCTTGAGACGGTGGAGAATGCAAAGCTGGACACCATCATGTCCAACAGCTTCGGCTTTGGCGGCACCAATGGCTGCCTGATCATGAGCCGGGTGAACTGACCATCGCGCCACGGCGCATCAAAGACCAACCGAAAGAAGACCGACATGGCCGATGAGATGAACCTGCCCAAGGGCGAGCTCATGAAGGGCAAGAAAGGCCTCGTCATGGGCGTGGCCAATCACAACTCCATCGCCTGGGGCATCGCCAGCCAGTTGGCGGCCCAGGGCGCGGAAATTGCGTTCAGCTATATCGACGCCATGGAAAAGCGCGTCCGTCCGCTGGGCGAATCCATTGGGGTGAGGGTGTTCGTTCCGGCCGAAGTGACCGACGACGCCTCGATGGACGCCTGTTTTGCGATGCTTGAAAAGGAATTCGGCACACTGGACTTCGTGGTCCACGCCATCGCCTTTTCCGACAAGAACGAACTTCGCGGCTCATTCGTGGACAACACGACGCGAGAGAACTTCCTGCGCTCCATGGATATTTCGGCCTTTTCGTTCGTCGACACGGCCAGGCGCGCCGCCAGGCTCATGCCCAATGGCGGCTCCATGATCACCCTGACCTATCTGGGCTCGGAACGGGTCATTCCCAACTATAATGTCATGGGCGTGTGCAAGGCGGCGCTGGAAGCGGCGACCCGCTATATTGCGCGCGACCTGGGTCCGAAGAAGATCCGCGTCAACGCGATTTCGGCCGGCGCCATCCGCACCCTGTCGCTGGCCGGCATTCAGGACGGCCGCAAGATGATCGCCCAGGGCCGGCAATTCTCGGCATTGAAGGAAGACACCTCCGTCGAAGGCGTGGCGGGCTGCGCCCTGTGGCTTCTGTCCGATCTCGGGCGCTCCACCACCGGCGAAGTGATTCACGTGGATGCAGGCTTCCACATGATCGGTCTGCCGGATGAGGCGCAGGACGAGGGTTGAGGACACGCGTCAACCAAAAAGGTTCATGATGATGTCTTGTGCGGCGGTCTCGCCAAACGGCTTTTCCGCCGCTAGATTTCATCATGACCCAATATGACACCCCACAGTCCGTAGCCGACGCCCTGGAAGCGCACTACGCAGCCTCTGTCTCCAGACTGCGCGACGCCTTGTCGAAATATCTCAGTTCCGGCGAGCGTCCGGACGCAGACGCCCGCATGAGGGGCGCCTTCGCCTATCCCGAGCTGGTGCTGACCTATCAGTCCGATGGACCGCCGCCGCGCCCGCCGCGCGCCTTCGCCCTGATCCGCCGCCCAGGCGTCTATGCCGCCACCATGACGCGCCCGGCCCTGTTTCGCCCCTATCTGGTGGAGCAGCTAAGTCTGTTGATGCGCGACTATGGCGTCACAGTGGAGGTTCGCCCCTCGACTCAGGAAATCCCTTTTCCATTCGTGCTGGAGGGCGGCGACGGTCTGGACCTGAATGGCGCGGCCAGCGCAGATCTCGCGCGCTGGTTTCCGACGACGCACCTGTCCGACATCGGGGACGAGGTGGCGGACGGCCTGTGGGAGCCTCTGCTGGAAGATTCCAGTCCCCTGTCCCTGTTCGACGCCCTGCGCGTGGATTTCAGTCTGGCCCGGCTGAAACACTATACGGGCGCGCCGGTGGAGCACACCCAGTCCTTCATCCTTTTCACCAACTACCACCGCTATGTGGATGAATTTGTCCGCTGGGGCATTTCCGAGATCCAGAGCGGCGGCCCCTATGTGCGCCTGTCCTGCGCGGGCGGGGTCGTTGTGGATCGCAACACACAGGACGCCGAGCAGAAGGTGGCGGAGGCGCCCTGGCGGCGTCACCAGATGCCCGCCTATCACCTGATCCGCGAGGACGGACAGGGGGTGACGCTGGTGAACATCGGCGTGGGACCGTCCAATGCCAAGACCATCACCGACCATCTGGCCGTACTGCGACCGCAGGCCTGGCTGATGATCGGCCATTGCGGCGGCCTTCGCCCCAGCCAGACCATAGGCGACTATGTGCTGGCCCACGCCTATCTGCGCGACGATCACGTTCTGGACGACGTTTTACCGCCGGAAGTGCCGATCCCGGCCATCGCTGAAGTCCAGCTGGCCATGTCCCGAGCGGCCGAGATCGTGACCGGTGAAAGCGGCGAGGCGCTGAAGCGCCGTCTGCGCACCGGCACCGTCGTGACCACGGATGATCGAAACTGGGAACTGCGCTACACGGCTTCGGCCCTGCGCTTCAACCAGTCCCGCGCGGTCGCCATCGACATGGAAAGCGCCACGATCGCGGCGCAGGGTTATCGGTTCCGGGTGCCCTATGGCACGCTGCTCTGCGTCTCCGACAAGCCGCTTCACGGCGAGCTGAAGTTGCCGGGCCAGGCCAACCGCTTCTATGAGCAGGCGATCAACCAGCATCTGCGCATCGGCATCGCCGCAATCGATGTCCTTCGCAACGAGGGGCAGGCCTTACACAGCCGCAAGCTTCGCGCTTTTGACGAACCGCCCTTCCGCTGATCCCGTCGCCATCTCGCAAATGTCAACAAACCGGCCTAGGCTTTGCGGATGACAAACAAACGCATCCTGCCCTTCGACGCGGTCGACAATTTCCGGGACTATGGGGACTACGCGACCCAACACGGCGCGCATCTGGCCCGGGGAGTGCTTTATCGCTCCGCGCACCACGCCCGCGCCACAGACGCCGACCGATCCAGGATGGGCGAACTGGGCGTCGCCGTGATCGTGGACTTGCGACGTCGCAGCGAAAGGGACCGGGAGCCGTCTCGCCGGCCCGCGCTCTTCCAGGGCGACGTGATCGAGAACGATATTGGCGATGTTGGCGTCGCGCCGCACCTGACCTTCGTCATGAACAATGATCTGACGCCGCAGAATGTCCGCGATTTCATGATCGAGGAATATCGCCGCATCCCGTTCGAGCCGCGCCACCTTGATCTTTATCGCCGCTATTTCCGCGCGCTTGCCGAGGCGCGCGGTCCGGTGCTGATCCACTGCGCGGCCGGCAAGGACCGCACGGGCCTGTTAGCCGCACTAACCCACAAGATTGTGGGCGTGCACGCCGACGACATCATGACGGACTATCTTCTGACCAATAGCGCCGCCCGGATCGAGGAGCGCGCGCCGCAGTCACAGGCCACGATCAGCCAGACCACCGGCAAGACGCCGTCGCTGGACGCAGTTCGCGCCTTTCTCGGCGTACTGCCGGACTATCTCGACGCCGCCTTTGCCGAAATCAATTCCGGTCATGGGGCGCTGGACGCCTATCTGGAACGGGCTCTGGGCGTCGACGCCGATCTGAAGGCCAGACTCCGCGCCAGATTGCTTGCCTGAGACCAGATTGCTTGCCGGGGGAGCGGGGACTGCGCGCGCGAAAGCGCCGCATCAATTGCTATCGCCGGAATATCCGAACGTCTGATCGCCGGTAACCCAAGGTCGCGGATTGTCGCGCGCGCCCTTACCCCCTAGGCTCAGCCCCCTAGCCCGCCGTCACAGGGCCGAACTGGAAACCAGATGTCGACCGATAACCGCACCCTTACCGACCAGGAAGCCCTCGATTTCCACCGTTACCCTACGCCCGGCAAGATCGCCGTTGTGGCGACCAAGCCCATGGCGACGCAACGGGACCTGAGCCTCGCCTATTCACCTGGCGTAGCTGCGCCCGTCCACGCCATCGCGGCGGACCCGGAGGCCGCCTATGATTACACCTCCAAGGGCAATCTGGTGGCGGTCATCTCCAATGGCACAGCCATATTGGGACTGGGCGACCTGGGCGCACTGGCCTCCAAACCGGTGATGGAGGGCAAGAGCGTCCTGTTCAAGCGCTTCGCCGATGTGGATTCGATCGACATCGAACTGTCCTCCAAGGACCCCGATGAAATCATCACCGTGGTGAAGAATATCGGCGTCACGTTCGGCGGCATCAATCTGGAAGACATCAAGAGCCCGGAATGCTTCCGCATCGAGACGGAGCTTCAGGAGCTGCTGGACATACCGGTGTTCCATGACGACCAGCACGGCACGGCGATCATCTCGGCCGCCGGACTGATCAATGCCTGTCACATCACCGGACGAGAACTGTCCCAGATCAAGGTGGTGCTGAACGGTCCGGGCGCTGCGGGCATCGCCACCATGGAACTGATCAAATCCATGGGCGTCAGGCCTGAAAACGTCATCGCGGTCGATTCCAAGGGCGTACTCTATCAGGGCCGCACCGAAGGCATGAACCAGTGGAAGAGCGCGCACGCCGTATCGACGCCGCACCGGACCCTGGCCGAAGCGGTCAAGGGCGCAGACGTCCTGATGGGCCTGTCGACCAAGGGCGCCTTTACGCCCGAGATGATTGCGACCATGGCGCCCAATCCGATCATCTTCGCCATGGCCAACCCCGACCCGGAAATCACCCCGGAAGAGGTTCACGCCATCCGCAGCGATGCCATCATGGCCACCGGGCGGTCCGACTATCCCAACCAGGTCAACAATGTACTGGGCTTTCCCTACATCTTCCGCGGCGCGCTCGATGTGCGGGCGCGGCGGGTTAATAACGAGATGAAGATCGCCTGCGCCCAGGCTCTGGCTCAGCTGGCGCGCGAAGACGTGCCCGACGAAGTGGCCGCCGCCTATCAAGGCCGCCAGCTTCGGTTCGGGCCGGAATACATCATTCCCTCGCCCTTCGACCCGCGTCTGATCTGGTACATCCCGCCCTTCGTGGCGCAGGCGGCGATGGACACCGGCGTGGCGCGCCGCCCCATAGCCGACATGCCCGCCTATCGCGCCAGCCTGGCCCGTCGCCTGGACCCCTCGGCCGATTTCCTGCAAAAGATTTCCGGCGCGGTGCAGCGGGGACGTCGCAAGCGCATCGTGTTCGCCGAGGGCGAAGAGGCCAGCGTGATCCGCGCCGCCCACGCCTTCCAGAGCCAGGGCTTTGGCCGCGCCATCCTTTGCGGCCGCGAGGAGCTGATCCTGCGCAACATGGCGGATCTGGGTCTGTCGCCCGAAGAGGCCGATCTCGAGATCATCAATGCGCGGATGTCGGACCGCAACGCCGAATATGTCGACTTCCTCTACCAACGCCTTCAGCGTCAGGGCTTCTTGCTGCGCGACGTCCAGCGCCTGATCAATCAGGACCGCAACTCGTTCGCCGCCACCATGGTGGCCATGGGGCACGCCGACGGCATGGTGACGGGCGTCACGCGCAATTTCGATCAGGCGCTGGACGAGGTTCTTCGCGTCATTGATCCATCCTCAGACAGCCGGGTCATGGGCATGAGCGTGCTGCTGACCAAGGGGCGCACGATCTTTGTCACCGACACCACGGTGTCGGAACTGCCGGAGCCGGCCGCCCTTGTCGAAATTGCGCTCGAGGCCGCCCATGCGGCGCGCCGGCTGGGCCACGAGCCGCGCGTCGCCTTCCTGTCCTACACAACCTTTGGCAACCCGGCCGGAGCCCGAGGCGAAAAGATCCGCGAAGCTGTGGAGATGATGGATTCCCGCACCGATGTGGACTTCGAATATGAGGGCGAAATCCCGCCGGATGTGGCGCTGAACACCGACGCGCGGTCGAACTATCCGTTCCAGAGACTGACCGGCGACGCCAATGTGCTGGTCATGCCGGCCATCCACTCGGCCTCCATCGCCACCAAGCTCGTCCAGGCCCTGGGCGGCGCCACCGTGGTGGGGCCGCTGCTTCTGGGCCTGTCTAAGCCGGTTCAGATCTGCCAGTTGTCCGCGTCGGTGACCCAGATCCTGAACATGGCCATCTTCGCGGCTTTCGATGTCCGCGCAGGGGTCGAGCGCGACATCTGAAGCCTAGCTTTGGCTCAGAGCCGCCTTGCGCTGGCGCTCAATCTGGCGCGCCAGCACAAGGCACAGGACCACAGCGGGCAGGCCAAAGGCGGCCGCGCCCAGATAGAAGGCGGCATAGGCGTGCATCAGCCCCCGCCCCTGCTGCAGGCTGTCGACCACGGCGCCGGAAAACCCTTTCAGCGTCTTGCCGGTAAAGGCCAGGGCCGAGGTCAGCACCGCATATTGCGTCGCGGTGTAGCCCAGAGTGGTGAGGCTGGACATATAGGCGACCAGCGCGACGCCGGAAAAGCCGATGGCGAAGCTGTCAAAGCCCATCACAGCCTCGAACAGACCCGGTTGAACGCCGTTCAGCGCCAGAATCGCAAACAGGCCTATAGCCGGTGGCTGGATCACAGCCCCGATGATCAGGGTCCGCGCATAGCCGATCCGCACGGCGCTCAGGCCGCCCAGGCTGACGCCGACCACTGTGCACCACAGGCCGATCGTGCCCCTGACCAGCCCCACCGTGGCCTTGGATAGCCCCAGATCCTTGTAGAACGGATTGGAGATCGGCCCGCGAAGATAGTCCGGAAGGTGGTACAGCGTAATGGTCAGCAGCATGATCACGGCAAACAGTCCGTGATCGCGGAAAAACGAGATGAATGGCCCGATAATGGCGTCGTAAAGACCACGCGGAGACAGGAGGGGCGCCGCCAGTGCACGGGCCTCAAGCGCCTCTTCGGCCTCTCGCGGCTCCTTCGCGCAAAGGACGGCGACCATTCCCACTGCGGCCAGCGCGGCCATGATCCCATAGCTGATCGGCCATCCCATCGCCTGGGCCAGAAGCAAAATCAGGGATTCGGTGACCAGAAGGGCTGCACGATAGCCAAGACTATAGGCCGAGGTCAGAAGCCCCAGCTCGTCACCGCTCTCGGCGATCTCGATCCGCCAGGCGTCGACGACAATGTCCTGCGTCGCGGAGGCGAAGGCCACCACCACAGCCGCCGCCGCGAGGGGCGCGAGGCCGCCATCCGGGCCGATCATGGCCATGGCGCCCAGGCCGAGGCCGATCACGATCTGGGCCAGCAGCATCCAGCCCCGTCGGCGCCCCATCAGGCCCGTCAGGGGCGCGCCCACCCGGTCGATGATCGGCGCCCAGAGAAATTTCAGCGTATAGGCCAGCCCGACCCATGAGGCGAAGCCGATGGCGGTCAGACTGACATGGCCCTCACGCAGCCAATAGCCCAAGGTGTTGCCGGTGAGCAGGAAGGGCAGGCCTGAAGAAAATCCAAGCGCGGCCATGACCGCGACCCTGGGCCGGCGAAGCGCCTTGAGCGTATCCATCATCCGACGTTTTCGCCGGGTCGGGTGAGAGGTCATGCGTCACGTCACAATGGTTTGGTCGCCCAAGGTGACGGGACTGCCCGCACGGTGCAAGCCTTGGCGCCGCCTTTAGCGCGCGCCAATCTGGCTGCGTCGCCTTTTTCGCACCGGTGAGCGCTTCGGCGGCTCCGACAGACGCGCGATGATCGCATTGAGGGCGGTCGGCGCGATGGGCTTTGTCAGAAAATCGTCCATGCCCGCCTCCAGACAGGCGCGACGATCATCCTCGAACGCATTGGCCGTCAGGGCGACAATGGGTGTGGTCAAACCCTGGGCGCGCAGACGACGTGTCGCCTCCAGCCCATCCATGCCCGGCATGCGGACATCCATGAGGATCAGGTCATATGGCGCCATGCTGGCGGCCTCCACCGCCTCCTCGCCGCTCGCGGCGCGATCCACGGTGCAACCGGCCTTGGACAAAAGCGCTTTGGCCAGTAGGGCGTTCACAGCGTTGTCCTCCGCAAGCAGGACCCGCAGGCCCAGCGCCGCCGGATTGACACCGTCACGCTCGTCTTCCCGCAAGGGCGCCGCTGCCTTGGCCTTTTCCGTCTCTATCCCCAAAATGGCGTGCAGACGCGTAATGATCGATACGCGCCGAAGGGGCTTGATCAGATAACCCTGATATCCCGCATCGCGATAACGGCTGATCTGGTCGCGATCTTCCGGCATCAACAGGACAAAGGCCGCAACGCCGCGTGGAGGCCGCTCGATCATATCCGGCGACCGGTCCGAGGGGTCCACGAGCACAGCGTCATAAAATGGATCCACCCGCTCGAAATCGCTGACCAACACAGCACGGGCCCCCGATGCGCGGATCTGGGCCAGGGCGGCTTCTCGGACGACGGGCGAGGATGAAATGACGGCCAGGGTCCGCCCAGACAGTGGCGGTTTCGGGATGGTTGCGGCGTCGGGAAGATCAAAATCCGCCTCCATCCAAAACTCCGCGCCCCAATAGTCGTCTTCGGTTTGACGATGATTGGTCACGCCGATCTCAGCGTTCATCGCGTCGGCGATACGGCGCACAATGGCCAGCCCCAGACCCGCGCCGCCCGCCTCAAGGCCCGCTTGTTCCTGCACGAACTCTTCAAAGATGCGCTCAGCCACATCAGGCGAGACGCCAGGTCCGGTGTCGCGCACTGATAGGCGTATGCGCGCACGCTTGGCCAGGACCGACACAGTTCGCGCCTGGATCAGGACGCCGCCGCCCGCCGCCCGCGCCGCCGTCATCTTCACGGCATTGCCGGCCAGATTGAACAGCACCTGCCGCAACCGACCGTCATCAGCCAATATGCGCGGGGCTTTGCGATCCATGGCCCAGGAAATGTCCAGTCCAGCCGCATGAGCGCGCGGAGACAAAAGCTCCACCACGCCCTGCAGCAGGTCTTCGACGTCCACGGCGTTGCACTCCACCTCAACCCGCCCAGATTCCAGCTTGGCCAGGTCGAGTATGTCATTAACCAGACTGAGGAGATGGTCACCGCTCGCCCGGAGCGACGCCAGATAGGCGCGCTGTGTATCGTCCAACTGGGTCTCGGCCAAAAGCCCCGCCATGCCCAGAACCCCATTGAGGGGCGTGCGAATTTCGTGACTGAGCGTGGCCAGGGCGCCCGCGCGGGCGAGCAGCCCGGTCTCGGATGCGGGAACACGATTTGCGCTGGATGCGCGATCTGGATGCGGTGACGCCATGGGCTCAAACTAGCATCGACGACTTAACGTTCGCCTTAGATGGGTCACATGTGATTCGGGGGCGCCAGGCCGGCCGGTTGTGTGCGGCGATAGATCAGCGCTTCAGCCAGATGCAGCCTGCGCACGCGGTCTGATCCGTCCAGATCCGCAATCGTGCGGGCCAGACGCAGGGTGCGCGTCCACCCTCGCGCCGTCAGGCCGCCCGATTCCGCCGCGCGGTTCAACAGAGCCTGGCCGGGCGCATCCAGGGCCGCAATCCGCTCGAGCAGACGCCCCTCAATCCGAGCATTCAGTCCCGATCCTGGCGCGAGGCCATGCGCCTGGGCCCTCTCTTCCTGAAGGTCCCGCGCCGCGCTGACGCGCATGGCGGCCTCGGCCGTGCCCTCCGCCGGGGCCGGCAGGGACAGGTCGGACGCCGTGACTGGCGGCACATCCACATGCAGGTCGATGCGATCCATCAGGGGGCCGGATATGCGGCCCTGATAGTCGCTCTGACACCGCGGCGCACGCCCGCAATAACCCTTCCCTGCGCCGCCATGACCGCAGCGACAGGGGTTCATGGCGCCGACCAGTTGCACGCGTGCAGGGTAGCGCACATGGGCGTTGGCCCGCGCCACCATCACCTCCCCCGTTTCCAGTGGTTGACGCAGACTGTCCAGCACCTGAGGCGGAAACTCTGGCAGCTCATCCAGGAACAGGACGCCATTGTGGGCCAGCGACACTTCGCCCGGCTTGGCGCGCGCGCCGCCGCCGACCAGAGCCGCCATGCTGGCCGAGTGATGCGGACTGCGAAACGGCCGGGCGCGGGTCAGGGCGCCGCGCGCGATCAGGCCCGCCACCGAATGGACCATGGAGGTTTCCAACAGCTCCCGCGCGGACAGGGGCGGCAACAGTCCTGGCAGGCGACTGGCCATCATCGACTTTCCCGAGCCAGGCGGACCGCAGAACAGGAGGTTGTGGCCGCCCGCCGCAGCGACCTCCAGAGCCCGCTTGGCCTGTTCCTGACCCTTGACATCCTTCAGGTCGGCGCCGGGCGGCGGGTCGAGGAGAGTTCCCGGCTCCGGCGGACTGATGACCTGAGTCCCCCGAAAGTGATTGATCAGAGCGATCAGGGAGCGCGCCGCCAGAATGGGCGCGTCGCCCGCCCAGGCCGCCTCCGGTCCGCAGGCTTCAGGGCAGATCAGACCAAGCCCCATGGCATGGGCGGCGACAGCGGCAGGCAAGGTCCCCGCCGTGGGCGCCAGCCGACCATCCAGGCTGAGCTCGCCAAAGGCCATCCAACCCGACAGGGCGTCTTCGGGGATGACGCCCATGGTCGCCAGCAATCCCAGGGCAATGGGCAGGTCGTAATGACTACCCTCCTTGGGCAGGTCCGCCGGGGCCAGATTGACCACCAGACGTTTGGCGGGCAGAGCCAGACCCAGCCCGGCAAAGGCGGCGCGAACCCGTTCGCGACTTTCCGCGACCGCCTTGTCTCCAAGACCCACGACGATGAAGGTGACCTGACCGGAGCTGATCTGCACCTCTACATCCACCCGACGGGCGTCCACCCCCTCGAAGGCCGCTGTCACAATTCGCGCCGCCAAGGTCGCCTCCAATGCAATTCATCAGCGCGCACAGAGCCGCAGGCGCGGCCAGCTCGCAATCAGACTTGCAGGGGGTAGACGATATGTCGCGCTAGGGTTGCTTTTTCAGGGCGACAAGCACCGCTTCTGCAAAGGCCCGCCCCCGGTCCGGCGCGAGCGAAAAATAGAGATCCGGCTCAATCGCCTCCAATTCCATCAGGGCGAGGCGCCCCTCCAGATCGCGCACCATGTCGATCCGGGCATAGACAAGGCCGTCGGGCGCAGCGGCCAGGGTTCTGGCCGCCAGATCAAACGCCTCATCGGTGGGCGTAAAGGCGCTCAGCCTGGCGCCGAATTGAGGCTGGACGCGAAAATCGTCGGGCGCCGCCACCTTGCGCACCGCGTGACTGAAACGGCCGCCAAAATAGAACAGCGACCACTCCCCCTCTTCTGCGACCGACGGCAGGTAGGGCTGGATCATCCGGTCTGCGGCCGGCGCAGGCGCCGCCTCGCCCCTTCGCAACCGCGTGGTCAGGTGCGACCCGGCGGAGACCAGGGGCTTGATCACCAGAGTGTCGCTGTTGAACTGCTCGAACGCGGCCTCGACCACCGAAGCTGAGGTTTCCAAAGGCGTCAGCGTCGGAATGATCCGAACCCCCTCGGCAGCCAGCGCCTTGAGGTAGGTCTTGCGCGTGTTCCATAGGAGAACGGATGGCGGGTTGATCAGGGGCGTCGTGGGATTCCAGTCGCGAAGCATGGCGGTCCAGGCGTCGAGTTGGAAATGATAGCCCCAGGCCAGCCCTGCCAGAACGCCGTCGACATCGGCAGGCGCTGGCTGCACCCAGGGATGCGGCGTCACCTCGACCCCCAGTTCATGAAAGATCGCGCTATAGCCGGAGATGGGCGGCAGGATGCGCTCTCCGTAAAGGGGGTCGGCAGGGTCAGGGCAAAGAACGGCGAGGCGAAGCGTCATGAAGCGAAACATATCCTGACTGGGAACGAAAGGGACGCACAGAGCGGGGGCTAATGGGACGATCTGGCAAGGCGCTGGGCGTTCATGCCGCTCTCGATGCATTCGGCGGCGGTGGGCGGGGTCTCACCGAGGCGTCTGGGGCCGGACATGACATGTGTGACGCGCGGCCCGTCCGGGCCGTCGCGATAGGCCACCATCAGGGCGCACGCCTCAAATCGGTAGGTCCAGAGCGCGCCCTGCCCCTCCGCATGAATCAGGGACGGCTCACCCAAACGAGCGCGCACATCAGCTGGCGCGTCTCCGACCAGGGATTCTGAAGCGCGCGTTGCGCAGAGAGCGGGCGACGCCAGACCCGCCAGAACGGCGAGGGCGACGACGAACGCAGTCGGGCGGAGGCGGCTGATCATGGAGCAGAAGCCATAAAGTATTTCACCGCCGGGATGAACCCGGCCCACGCCTGTCGGCGCCGTCAATAACCGTGCTATAGGAATATCCAGACCTCCATTGCCCCCGGCGCGGGCGTCACTATACTCCGCCGCCCTCAGACCCGCCCCATCTTAACCCTCTCCGAGACTGTCAATGACCGCATCCTACGACGTGGCCGCCGTCGGCAACGCCATTGTGGACGTTATCGCGCCCGCACAGGACAACTTTCTGGCCCAGGAAGACCTGTCGAAAGGCGCCATGATGCTGATTGATGACCAACGGGCGGGCCATCTGTATTCGCGCATGGCGGCGGGCGTTGAGGCGTCCGGCGGTTCAGCAGGCAATACGGTGGCGGGCGTCGCCAGTCTGGGCGGACGCGCGGCCTATATTGGCAAGATCGCCGAGGACGGTCTGGGAAAGGTCTTTCTGCACGACATCAGGGCTCAGGGCGTTCATTTCGACCCTACGCCCCTGACCGGTGGTCCGGGCACTGGGCGTTGCCTGATCAATGTGACGCCGGACGGCCAGCGCACCATGTGCACCTGCCTGGGCGCTGCAAGTCTTTTGACGCCGGCCGACGTCGATCCCGAAATCGTGCGCAACGCCGCCATCGTCTATCTGGAAGGCTATCTGTTCGACCCCGACGACGCCCGGCACGCCTTCGCCAAGGCCGCCCGCATCGCCCGAGACGCCGGGCGCAAGATTGCGCTCACCCTGTCCGACGCCTTTGTGGTTGAACGCCATCGGCCAGCCCTGCTCGCCTTTATCGACAGCGAAATCGACATCGTCTTCGCCAATGAGGCCGAGGTGACGGCCCTGTTCCAGACGACCGACTTTGACACCGCCGCCAGCCTGCTGGCCGCGCGAGTGAGAACGGCCTGCGTCACGCGGGGCGACAGGGGCTCTGTCATCTATACCGACGGCGCTGCTGAATTCGTGCCTGCAGCGCCGGCGAGACAGGTGCTGGACACCACCGGCGCGGGCGACCAGTACGCTGCAGGCGTCATGTTCGGCCTGGCGCGCGGTCTGGCGCCTGCCACATGCGGCCGCCTGGGCTCTCTTGCGGCGGCTGAAGTTATTGACCATTACGGCCCACGGCCCCAGACCTCGCTGAAGTCGCTCGCGACCGAGGCAGGCCTTATCTGACCCCGAAGGGACACGCGCGCCATGACGGACAAGACCATGACAAGCACGCCGCGAGCCGCCGAGATCGTGCGTGAGACCAAGGAAACCCACATTCGGGTGAAGCTGGCGCTGGACGGAACCGGAAGGTGCGCCATCGGCACCGGGATCGGCTTCTATGATCACATGCTGGAGGCCTTCGGCCGCCATGGCGGCTTTGATCTGGAAATCGAGGCCCGGGGCGATCTGCATATCGACATGCACCATACGGTGGAGGATGTGGGCATTGTGCTCGGTCAGGCCTTCGCCGCCGCCCTGCCGGGCTTCAAGGGCGTGCGCCGGTTTGGCCATGCCTACATCCCCATGGATGAGACGCTGAGCCGTTGCGCGGTGGATCTCTGCAACCGACCCTATCTGGTCTGGAAGGTGAACTTCACCCGCGACAAGCTCGGCGATTTCGACACCGAACTTTTCAAGGAATTCCACCACGCCTTCGCCATGAATGCGGGCGCCTGCGTGCATCTCGAAACCCTCTATGGCGAGAATAACCACCATATCGCCGAAAGCGGCTTCAAGGCCCTGGCGCGCGCCCTGCGCCTGGCCGTCGAGATCGACGCCAAGGCCGGCGGCGAGGCCGCGTCTACAAAAGGTGTACTGTAGCCGCTATGCGCAGCGTCGCCCTGATTGATTACGGCTCGGGAAACCTTCCCTCGGCTGAAAAGGCGCTATGGGCGGCGGCTCGCGCGTCGGGTCGACATCGGGACATCCGCGCCACGTCCGACCCCGACTTCATCGCCCGCGCCGACAGCATTGTCCTGCCGGGCGTTGGCGCCTTTCGCGCCTGCATGGCGGCCCTGTCCGCACGCGAAGGCGTGATCGAGGCGCTGAACATGGCGGTCAAGACGCGAGGCGCCCCGTTTCTGGGCATTTGCGTGGGCATGCAGCTCCTCGCCGACAGGGGGCTGGAATTCGGCGAGACTCAGGGTCTTGGCTGGATCAGCGGCGAGGTCAGACGTCTGACGCCCGATGATCCTCACTGCAAGGTCCCCCATATGGGCTGGAATAATATAGATCCGGCAAGCGACCATGTTCTGGCCCAGGCGATCAGGCCGGGCGAGCATATGTATTTTACACACTCCTTCGCCTTCTATCCCAAAGACGCGGCGAATATAGCCGCAACCGTCGACCATGGCGGCCCGTTCGCCGCCATGGTGGCGCGGGACAATGTTGCGGGGGTCCAATTCCACCCGGAGAAGAGCCAGGCCGCGGGCCTCGCCCTGATCCAGCGCTTCCTGGAGTGGCGACCTTGATCCTCTATCCGGCTATTGATCTGAAGGGCGGACGATGTGTTCGTCTTCTGCGTGGAGACATGAACGCGGTCACCGTCTTCAACGACGATCCGGCGGATCAGGCGGGTCGCTTCGCCAAGGACGGATTCCAGTGGCTGCACGTCGTCGATCTGGACGGCGCGGTCGAGGGCCGCTCCATGAACGCCAAGGCGGTGGGCGCTATTCTGCGCGAAGTCGCCATTCCGGTTCAGGTCGGGGGCGGCGTGCGCACGCTCAGCGCTGTGGAAGCCTGGCTTGAGGCGGGGGTCAGCCGTGTCATCCTGGGCACCGTCGCCGTGAGCAATCCGGCGCTGGTGCGTCAGGCCGCCGCCGCTTTTCCCGAACAGGTGGCCGTGGCGGTGGATGTGCGTGATGGAAAGGTGGCCGTGCATGGCTGGGTCGAAACGTCCGACCTGACGGCTGTCGACATCGCCCGCCGGTTCGAGGATGCGGGCGTGAGTGCGCTGATCGTGACCGATATTGGCCGCGACGGCACGCTGGAAGGCGTCAATGTCGCCATGATCGGCGAAGTGGCCGACGCCGTGGGCATCCCGGTCATTGCATCCGGCGGAATGGCGACCATCGCCGATATTGAAGCGCTGAAGGCGCGCCCAGGCGCGCCGGTCGCGGGCGCCATTCTGGGCAAGTCGCTCTATACAGGCTCAATCCGGCCGGCCGAGGCGCTGGTCGCCGCACGCCGGACCAGTTCCGCCCTTCCGATCTGAGGCCGGAGCATGATCAAGACTCGCGTCATTCCCTGTCTGGACGTGAAAGACGGCCGCGTGGTCAAGGGCGTCAACTTCGTGTCCCTTCGCGACGCCGGCGACCCGGTGGAGCAGGCCCGCGCCTATGACGCCGCCGGCGCTGATGAGCTGATGTTTCTGGACATCACGGCTTCGTCCGACAATCGATCGGCCATCTTCGACGTGATCGCCCGCACGGCGGAGGTCTGTTTCATGCCCGTCTCGGTCGGCGGCGGCGTGCGCAGCGTGGAAGATGCGCGCAAGCTGCTTCGGGCGGGCGCGGACAAGGTGTCGGTGAACACCGCCGCCGTGGAGGACCCCGATCTGATCGCCCGACTGGCGGACGCCTTTGGGGCGCAATGTGTGGTGGCCGCCATTGACGCCAAGGCCAAGGGTCCCGACCATTGGGGCGTCTTCACCTATGGCGGCCGGCGCGACACCGGGATCGACGCCATCGCATACGCCATGACGGCTGTGGACAGGGGAGCGGGCGAGATCCTGTTGACCTCCATGGACCGGGACGGCGCCAAGTCCGGCTATGACAATCAGCTTTTGCACCTTGTCACCACGGCAGTGCACGTGCCGGTGATCGCGTCCGGCGGGGCGGGAAACGCCGCCCACCTGATCGACGCGGTGAAGATCGGCGGGGCGGACGCGGTGCTCGCCGCCTCCATATTCCACTTTGGCGAAATCTCCATCAGCCAGGCCAAACAAGCCCTGGCCGAGGCTGGCGTTCCTGTGAGGATGTAATGGCGTCCCAGTCTGCTGATCCGACCCTTGCGGAAGTCATGGCGCGCCTGGAGGCCGTTATCGCCTCGCGCCTGGGCGGCGACCCTGCAGCCTCTTACACAGCCAGGCTCCTGGCCGACCCAGCGCTGGCGGCCAAGAAGATGGGCGAGGAGGCGATAGAAACGGTCATCGCCGCCGTCCGCAACGATCCGACGGCTCTGGCCGCCGAAAGCGCGGACCTGATCTATCACTGGCTGGTTCTCCTCGCATCGCGGGGCGTGAGCACTGGCGCGGTCGCCGCCGCACTGGCCGCGCGGGAAGGCGTTTCCGGCCATGCTGAAAAGGCCGCGCGCAAAAGCTGAGCCGGGGGCGTGGAATTCTTCGCCACGCCCACCATTTGTTAGGCAGACCCTTGCGAAAGTCGAATTGGCGTCGCAAACGGCGAGGCGTAGGCGCTACCTTCCCTTACGGCTTCGTTGACACTGCGGGGGGCGGGGCTAAAAGTCCGCCCGCGCGTCATGGGTCGAGTGGACTTGAGAACCGAAGCGCGTAACAGGTTGGGCTTCCTGAAGCGGAGCCGTCGAGCGGGAGACCGAAACGCACATGGCCGACGCAACGACAACCGGCAAGGTCGGGGGCTCCAAACCCCTCTCTCCACATATGCAGATCTGGCGCTGGCACGTGACCATGGCCGCATCGATCTTCACCCGGGCCACGGGCATTGCGCTCTATGCCGGCGCATTGATCGCCGCAGGCTGGTTCACCGCCCTGATGCTGGGGCCTGACGCCTATGGGTGCTATGTGGGCCTGCTCGGATCGCTCCTGGGCAAGCTGGTCATGTTCGGCCTGACCATTTCGATCTTCTATCATCTGGCGGCGGGCCTTCGGCATCTGGCGTTCGACATGGGCGCAGGCTTCCAGCCGCGGACAGCGAACATGACGGCTGTCGGGTGCTTCGCCTTCGCCGTTGTGGCCAGCCTGGTGGTCTGGTTCCTGGCCTGGCAAACGGGGGGGCTGCATTGAGCAAGCAAGATTTCCGCACGGCGCTGGGTCGCGCTCGCGGCCTGGGTTCGGCCCATCACGGGGTGAACGCCTTCATCATTGAACGCGGCACTTCGGTCGCTCTGGTTCCGCTCTGCCTCTGGGCCGTCTACGCCGCCATCAAGGTGGCGCCGCTGGGCTATGAGAGCGCGGTCCTCCTGCTGCGCCAACCGGTCAACGCCATCCTGGCCCTTCTGTTGGTGGGCGTGTCCTTCACCCACATGCGGGTGGGTCTGAAGGTGGTGATCGAAGACTATATCGAGACGCCGCTCGCCAAGATCGCCGCCCTGATGCTGAACAGCGCCGTGTGCTGGCTGGGCTGGGCCGTATCTTCCTTCGCCATTCTCTGGGTCGCCTTCGTCGGCGGACCCGTTCATTAAGCCGGACGGTCATTGACCATGGGTTCCTATAAGTTCGTCGATCACAGCTACGATGTCGTCGTGGTGGGCGCAGGCGGTTCGGGCCTGCGCGCCGCGCTGGGTTGCGCCCAGGCCGGTCTCAAGACCGCGTGCGTGTCCAAGGTCTTCCCGACCCGCAGCCATACCGTGGCCGCTCAGGGCGGCATCTCGGCCAGCCTTGGCAATATGAGTCAGGACGACTGGCGCTGGCACATGTACGACACTGTCAAGGGGTCGGACTGGCTGGGCGACCAGGACGCCATCGAATATCTGTGCCGAAATGCGCCCGCCGCCGTCTATGAACTGGAGCACTGGGGCGTGCCCTTCTCCCGCACGGATGAAGGCCGCATCTATCAGCGCGCGTTCGGCGGCATGACCAAGAATTATGGTGAAGGGCCCATTCAGCGCACCTGCGCCGCAGCCGACCGCACCGGTCACGCCATTCTTCACACCCTGTATGGCCAGTCCCTGCGCAATTCGGTGGAGTTCTTCATCGAATATTTTGCGCTGGACCTGATCATGGATGGCGACACCTGCCGGGGCGTCACGGCCTGGAAGCTGGATGACGGCACGCTGCACCGCTTCTCCGCCAAGCTGGTCATTCTGGCGACCGGCGGCTATGGCCGCGCCTATTTCTCCTGCACCTCGGCCCATACCTGCACCGGCGACGGCAACGCCATGGTGCTGCGCGCGGGTCTGCCCCTGCAGGACATGGAGTTCGTTCAGTTCCACCCGACCGGCATCTACGGCGCCGGTTGCCTCATCACCGAAGGGGCCCGGGGCGAGGGCGGATATCTCACCAATTCCGAGGGAGAGCGCTTCATGGAGCGCTATGCCCCCTCCGCCAAGGATCTGGCCAGCCGCGACGTCGTGTCCCGCGCCATGACGGTGGAAATTCGCGAGGGCCGCGGCGTCGGTCCCAACAAGGACCACATCCACCTGCACCTGGATCATCTTGACCCGAAGATCCTGCACGAACGCCTGCCCGGCATTTCCGAGTCCGCAAAGATCTTTGCGGGTGTCGACGTGACCAAGGAGCCGATCCCTGTTCTTCCAACGGTCCACTACAATATGGGCGGCATCCCGACCAATTATCACGGGGAAGTCCTGACCAAGGTCAATGGCGACGCCGACACGGTGGTGCCCGGCCTTATGGCCGTTGGCGAGGCGGCGTGCGTCTCGGTTCACGGCGCCAATCGCCTGGGCTCCAACTCCCTGACCGATCTTGTGGTGTTCGGCCGTGCGGCGGGTCTGCGCGCCGCCGAGATCGTCGACCGGGCCGCCAAGCCGCCGGAACCCAAGGACGCCTGGACCGACAGCCATCTGGCCCGCTTCGACCGCTTCCGCTACGCGTCGGGTGCGGAGCCGACTGCGGCGCTGCGATTGGACATGCAGAAGGCCATGCAGGAAGACGTGGCGGTGTTCCGCACCGACGACGCCCTGCAGAGCGGCGTGCAGCGTGTGGCCCAGGTGATCGAACGCGCCCGGAATATCGGCGTGTCCGACCGGGGTCTGGTCTGGAACACCGATCTGATGGAAACGCTGGAATTCGACAATCTGATCGGCCAGGCGGCGGTGACGGCCAATTCAGCGGCCAATCGTCAGGAAAGCCGGGGCGCCCATGCCCGGGAAGACTTCAAGGACCGGGATGACAAGACCTGGATGAAGCATACCCTAGCCTGGTATGACCAGACGACAGGCAAGGTGAAACTGGATGACCGTCCGGTTCACACCTACACCATGACCGACGACATCGACTATATCGCGCCCAAGGCGCGGGTTTACTGAGGCGGGGCAAGACACAGATGGTCCAGTTCACCCTTCCGCGTAATTCCAAAGTCACCAAGGGCAAGCATCACGCGGCCCCGGCGGACGCCAAGACGGTCAAGACCTTCAAGGTCTATCGCTATGACCCTGAAACCGGCGCCAATCCGCGTTGGGACACCTATGACGTGGCCGTAGATCAGTGCGGACCCATGGTGCTCGACGCCATATTGCACATCAAGAACACCATGGACCCGACCCTGGCTTTTCGACGGTCGTGCCGTGAAGGGGTGTGCGGCTCCTGCGCCATGAATATTGGCGGGCGCAACACGCTGGCCTGCACCCACGCCTGGGCTGACACGCCGGGCGAGGTGGTGCAGATCTCGCCCCTGCCGCACATGCCGGTGGTGAAGGATCTGGTGCCGGACCTGACCCTGTTTTTCGCCCAGTATTCGTCGATCGAGCCCTGGCTTCAGACCGACACGCCGACGCCGCAGCGGGAATGGACCCAGGCGCCGGCCGACCGGGCCAGGCTGGACGGCCTCTATGAGTGCATTCTGTGCGCGTGCTGTTCGACCTCCTGCCCCAGCTATTGGTGGAATGGGGACAAGTATCTGGGACCGGCGGCGCTTCTTCAGGCCTATCGCTGGCTGGTGGACAGCCGGGATGAATCCACGGGCGACCGTCTGGACGGACTTGAAGACCCCTTCAAGCTCTATCGCTGCCATACGATCATGAATTGCGCCCAGGTCTGCCCCAAGGGGCTGAACCCGGCCAAGGCGATTGCCGGCATCAAGCGCATGCTGGTCGAGCGGGTCGTCTGACGGGCCATGGCGCGCGCACTGCAGAAGCCTGGGCTGTTTGCGGCATTGGCCGTGACCACTGCCCTTGTCATAGCCGGAGCCCTCACGCTGATGTCCACGCCGGTCAAGGCTGCGGATCTCCCGAATGGCGGCATCCACACCATCACCCAGGACGAGGCGAAGTTGCGCGCCCTTTTGGAACAGTCAGGCTGGGTCTCGCCCGGCCTGTCCCAGACCCGCTTCGTCTACATGGTCTCGTTCCGCTCGTGCCCTGACTGCATCCGCTTTGAAACCGAACAGTTTCCCGATCTGCACAGGGCCGGCATAGATACGCGCGTCATCGTCGTCGCGCGCCGCGCCAAGTCAACCCAGGCTGAGCGGTCCGGCGTGGCCGAGCTATGGGCGCGGCGTGACTGGAAGACCTATGAAACCTGGACCGGAATGCCCGTCCAGGCCTGGACGGCCGAGGGCCTGATCAATGCCGATCTGGACGCCGGGCGCGCGGGCGAGGTCGAAAAAGGTCGCGAACTGGTCGAACAACTGCGCCCGCTGATGGCTGAAAACGGCATCAGTTTCGCCTATCCGCTTCTGATCTGGCAGGACAAGGACGGCCACCTGCGCGGCTGCGCCTGCGAAGACCGCATCACCTATCCCTTTGTGCGCGCCGAACTCGGCTTGCCCAACGGCTGATGGTCAATTCGGCAGGGTCTCGGGCGACAGGGCCAGAACCTCTCCTGCCAGGTAGAGAGAACCGCAGATCAGAATATGAGGCGAGGGTCCGTGGGCGTCTGTGGCGCGCGCGACGGCGTCAGACACGTCGTCTGCGATTTCAGCCGCCAGCCCGACAGATTTTGCGATCCCGGCCAGAGATTCAGGTTTTGCGGCGGCCTCTGCAGCAAAGCCGGTCAGGATCAGACGCGGCGCCAGCGACACGAAAGCTTCCAGCACGCCCTTGGCGTCCTTGTTCGCCAACAGGCCCAGTATGATCGTCACGGGACGCCCGTCACGGGCCGCCATCTGGCGCATGGCGTCAGACGCCGCACGCGCTCCATGAGGATTATGACCGCCGTCGAGCCACAGATCCGAACCGACAGCCGCCGTGCGCGCGCCGAGCGGGCCGGCTGACAACCGCTGCATCCGCGCGGGCCAGACAACCGTCTGAAGGCCACGCCCTATGGCCGCGGCGTCGATCCTGTGATCATCGAAGGCCAGCAGCGCGGCTATGGCCAATCCGGCATTGTCGATCTGATGCGCGCCGACCAGGGCCGGCGACGGAAGATCCAGCAGGCGTGTCTCGTCCTGCCAGACCATTCCGCCAGCTCCGGCATGCGCGTCGAAAGCCTGGCCCATCCAGCGCAGCCCGACGCCCGCCCGATCGGCCTCGACTTCGATCGCCCTCCGCGCATCGTCAGCCTGACGGGCCACAACGCCAACGCATCCTGGTTTCAGGATGCCGGCCTTTTCGCGCGCTATCCCCGACAGTTCGTCGCCAAGAAACTCGCGATGGTCATAGTCGACTGGCGTGATGACCGCGACGCGCGGCGGCGGCAGGATATTGGTCGAATCAAACCGGCCGCCGAGCCCGACCTCGACAATCAGCAGATCGGCCGGCTCGCGTGAAAAGGCGACCAGAGCCGCAACCGTCGTGATCTCAAAAAACGTGATCTCCTGACCCGCATTGACCGCCTCCACCTCGGCCAGAATATCGGCCAGAGCCGCATCCTGGATCAACCGCCCCGCCAATCGGATCCGCTCTGCGAAACGCACCAGATGCGGCGAGGTGAAGACATGCACGCTCAGGCCCGCCGCCTCAGCTATGGCTCGCATCAGGGCCATAGTGGAGCCCTTGCCGTTGGTTCCCGCCACGTGGATCACCGGCGGCAGCTTGTCTTCCGGATGGTCCAAAGCCGCGCAAAGCCGTTCGATCCGCCCCAGGGACAGGTCGATCTTCTTCGGGTGCAGCCCCATCAGACGCCGGAGCGCGGCGTCGTGAGGCCCAAGAAAATCACTCAAACCGTGTCCGCCTCTTCCAACCGGGGCTGTCCCTGACCAAATTGCAGCTCCGCCAGATGGGCGTAGAGACCGCCACGCGCCACCAGGTCCGCATGACGCCCCTCTTCAACCACCCTGCCCTCGTCCATGACGATGATCCGGTCCGCGTTCAGCACGGTGGCCAGACGATGGGCGATCACCAGAGTCGTCCGCGATCCCATGGCGCGATCCAGAGCGGACTGGACCAGCCGCTCATTTTCGGCGTCCAGCGCACTGGTGGCCTCATCCAGCAACAGAATCGGCGCGTCTCGAACCAGGGCGCGGGCAATGGCCAGCCGCTGCTTCTGCCCCCCGGACAGGGTGCGTCCACGCTCGCCGAGGGACTGGTTGAAGCCTTCGGGCAGGGCCTCGATGAAGCCCAGCGCCTCGGCGCTGGCGGCCGCTGCGCGCACATCGTCCAATGAGGCCTCCGACCGGCCAAAGCGGATATTGTCGGCGGCTGAACCGGAGAACAGGGCGGCGTCCTGGGCGACCAGCGCCAGCCGGGCACGCACAGCCTTCGGATCGGCGTCTCGCAGATTGACGCCGTCGATCGCCACGATCCCCGCCTGAGGATCATAAAAGCGCAGAAGCAGGCGCAGCACTGTGCTCTTACCCGCGCCGGACGGGCCAACCAGAGCCACCGTCTCGCCGGGCTGAACCGTCAGCGAAAAGCCGTTCAGCGCAGGCAGGTCAGGCCGCCCCGGATAGGCGAAACGCACATCGGCGAATGTGATCGCGCCATGGGCGGGGCTCGGCAAAGCCACGGGATGGCGCGGCGCAGCGATGGTGGGGGTTGCGGCCAGCAGTTCATTGATCCGCGACATGGCGCCGGACGCCTTCTGCACTTCGCCCCAGACCTCGCCCAAGGCGCCGACGGAGCCAGCCGCCAGAACCGCCAGAACCAGAAATTGCAGAAGGGCGCCGTTGCTGATCTCGCCGGACCGGACGGCCTGCACGCCCAGCCACAGGACCGCCGCCACGCCGGCGAAAACCAGCCCCATGACCATGGCCGTCATGATGGCGCGTGCGCTGATCCGCGACAGGGATGCGGCGAAGGCCTGTTCCACTGCGCCATCGAAGCGATGCGAGGCCGCCGCCTCGCGTCCGAAAGCCTGCACTGTCTCCAGCTGGTCAAGGCTTTCTCCGGCGAACGCCACCGCGTCCGCAAACCTGTCCTGCGCCTGCACCGACAGGGACCGAACCCGACGACCAAACAGAAAAAGCGGGATGAGGACGACGGGCACGATCGCTATGACGCCCAGGGTCAGTTTCGGCGATACGACCGTAATCAGGGCGAGCGCACCGATCATCGTCAGGACATTGCGCAACGCGATCGACAAGGATACGCCGGCCATCGACTCGATAATGGCGATGTCCGCGGTCATGCGCGACAGGACCTCGCCCGTGCGGATGGTGAGAAACCATGACTGATCCAGCGTCAGGACATGGGCGTAGAGCTTGCGACGAAGATCGGCGACGACCCGCTCGCCCAGACGGGTCACGAAATAGAACCGGCTGGCGGTGGCGAGCGCCAGGGCCAGGGCGACGCCCACCGCCAAGATAAAGTCCCGCGTCCGGAACCCGTGATCAATCGCCAGACGCAGCGCACCGGTCATGCCCAGGGTAAGGGAGGACGACACGATCAGACACAGGCCAGCCATCAGGGCCTGTGGCCAGTGCGAGGCCACAAGGGGAAAGAGTCGCGCCAAGGGACGCAGGTCACGTGACCTGGCGCGCTTACCCTTGGCCGCGTCGATATCGGCCGCCAACAGGGCGCCTGAGCTGGGGCGCCCCTGCACTTGAGGGCCGGAGCCCGATATTTCCGTCATTCCGTCACCTCAAAAAGCACTCTGCGCACAGGCCCACTTGCCAGAGGCCCGGCCTATCGTGTAAACGCTCGCGTCTTGGTGGCCCGCCTTAACCGGCGGGCCCTTTCTATTCACGTGTTCGTCCCGTGTGATCGGGCATATCAAAAGTCGGTTGGACCACGCCATGAAACAAGACACCCACCCCGACTATCACTTCATCAATGTGGTGATGACCAACGGGACGACCTACCAAACCCGCTCTACCTACGGCAAGGCGGGCGCAACCCTGGATCTCGATATCGATCCCTCGACCCATCCGGCCTGGACCGGCGGCCAGCAACACCTGCTGGATCGGGGCGGTCGCGTGTCGCGCTTCAACGCCAAATTCGCAGGCTTTACCGGAAAGCGCTGATCAGCGCTGTCTGACACCCGGTTCTGATCCAGAACCCGCTTTTGAAAACCTCCCCGGCGCGGCTGTGGGAGGTTTTTCTATGGCCGGTCGACGGCGCGACCGCCAAAATGAAAACGGGCCGGCCGCCTTGTGGCGACCGGCCCGTTTTCGAACCCGGCGTTGAGCCCCGGTCTGGGGTTCTGCGTCGGACTAGATATAGCGGCGCAAAGAGCGCGCCAGTTCTGAGCCGTCCGTGCGACGCGCCTTCTTCTGCTGTGGCTGATAGGCGATGCGCGCATGTTCTGCGCAATAGGGACCGTCTTCGCCTGTGCGGCGCCCGCAGAAGCTGAACCCGTCCGTCGCGGGATCGCCGATCGGCCACTTGCACATATGGGCGCCCAGGGTCAGCACCGTGGCTGAGCCTGGCTCTTCATGCCGATAGACAGGCACATGGGCGGGCGGCGCGGATGGCTGGACCGGGGCCGGCTCGACACGGCGCGCAACGGGTGCGGGCTGAACCTGGGTTGCGGGCCGTGCGGGACGCGGCGCCTTGAACACCGGGCGCGCCGGTTGCGACGGTGCGGCGCGGCCAGACAGGCCGAGACGGTGAACCTTGCCGATCACGGCGTTGCGCGTCACGCCGCCCAGTTGCTTGGCGATCTGGCTGGCGCTGAGCCCGTCAAGCCAAAGCTTCTTCAACGTCGCGACCCGGTCGTCTGTCCATCCTGTTGCCGTTTCCACGTGCGCCCCCGAATTTATGATCGTCGAATTGGTGGATACTAAATGTAGCGTGGTCGGCGGCGAGCCATACCCGCCAGACACTAGATATCGTAAACGATACGTTAAGACACACAATAGGCGCCAAGCCCTTCGTCCACAGAAACCACATGTTGATTCGTCGCACCCTGACGTCGGCGACATCTTGCACAAGCGGCTCTGAGCGCGCACATCTGCAGACATGACCGACGCACCCGCAGCCCTTGCGCCCTCGCCCGCCTCCAAGGCCACCCAACCTTTCCGGGCCAATCCCGCGATCATCCCGCCGCAACCGCGCGCCTATCATGGGGTGAACTGGACGGGGCTGAAGACCCTTTACCTCAAGGAGGTGCGGCGGTTCTGGAAGGTCGGGATGCAGACCGTCGCGGCGCCGGTTGTGACGACCTTGCTCTATATGATGATCTTCGTGGTAGCGATGAAGGGGGCAAGGCCCGCCGTGGAAGGCGTGCCCTTCGCTCAGTTCGTCGCACCGGGCCTGATCATGATGGCGATCCTGAACAACGCCTTCGCCAATTCGTCCTCATCCCTGATCCAGGCGAAAATCATGGGCACGGCGCCGGACTTTCTTACGCCGCCCCTTTCGCCGCTGGAGCTGACGGTCGCCTTCGCCGCCGGTGCGGCGACGCGCGGCATCGTGGTCGGACTGGTGACGGCGGCCGCAGTATGGCCCTTTTCGCATTACGGCGTCGCCGCGCCGTCAGCTGTGATTTACTTCACCGCCATCGCCTCCCTGATGATGGCGTTTGTCGGCGTGCTGACGGGCCTGTGGGCGGAGAAGTTCGATCATTTGGCGGCGATTACGAACTTCATCATCATGCCCCTCACATTCCTGTCAGGCACATTTTACAGCATCAACGCCCTGCCCCAGCCCTTCCGGTCCGCGGCGGCCTATAATCCGTTCTTTTTCGTGATTGACGGATTCCGGTACGGCTTCGTCGGCCATTCGGACGGAAACATTGGGGTCGGCGTGATCTATTCCGCCGTTCTGACGCTCACGCTCGGCGCCGCCTGCTGGCTGATCATTCGTAGCGGTTGGCGCCTGAAAAGCTAGGATTGGAAAGGCCGGATCGCCTTCGGCCCCCTTCCCGGAAGCCTGCCCCCTCCTGCTAGGTCGCCTCAAAGCGCAGAGGCGCCCCCCAGAAGCTCGTCAGCAATGGGGTCGCCTCGCCCGGCTGGCCCGTGGTCACAAACCGTCGAAGCGCAGTCGCACCGGGATCATATTCGGGGTGACGGGCCAGATAGAGCTGCAGACTGTCCGCCACCGCTGTGGGCTGGTGGATCAGCGGAATGGAGGGCGCAAGCGCCTCGCGAAACAGGTCGGCGATAATCTCATAATGGGTGCAGCCCAGTATGGCGCGATCCGGCGCACGGCCGATGCGACGCGTCAAAGCCCCAACATGCTTTTCGACCTCGGCCTTCAGCACGTCGCGCTCGACACCGTTTTCGATCAGACGCGCCAGATTGGGACAGGGCTCGGAAAAGACAGCAACATCCTGACGGCGCTTGTCGATCTCGATCTCATAGACCCGGCTGGCCACGGTGCCGGGCGTCGAAAAAATCCCGATCACGTCAAGCTTCTCGACCTTGTCGCCCCGACGCTCCGCTTCATGTTCCCATGGCAGGCCGGTCGCCGCCTCGATCGTGGGGACGATGATGCCCAGCACATTCACGGCTCTGCCGATCTGTTGGCGATATTGCGGGATCCAGGTCTGTTGCAGCCGCCGCAAGGCGAATGCCGAGGCCGTGTTGCAGGCCAGCACGACCAAACCGGCGCCCGCCTCAAACAGATATTCACAGGCCGCGCGGGTCAGGACGACGACCTCCTCCCCCGACTTTCCGCCATAGGGGGCGTTTTTCTGGTCGCCCAGATAGATGAAATCAGCCTGGGGCAGGCGCTCCACCAGCGCGCGATGGACGCTCAGACCGCCGACCCCGGTATCAAAAACACCGATACTCACTGAATCAGACCTCCAGAATCACCTTGCCCAGATGCGCGCCTGTTTCGAGCAGGGCGTGGGCGCTCGCCGCCTCTTCAAGGGGGAAGGTGCGGTCGATCACCGCCTTGACCCGGCCATCGAGCACCCATGGCCACACCGTCTTTTCCAGAGCCGCAGCCAGACGCGCCTTCTCGTCGGCGCTACGGGGACGCAGGGTGGAGCCGGTCACCACCAGCCGCCGCACCATGATCTTCGACAGGTCGAGCTCTGCCTTCGGTCCAGCCTGGAATGCGATCATCACCAACCGACCGCCGGGCTTGAGGCAATCCAGATTGCGCGGCGCATAGTCGCCGCCCACCATGTCGAGGATCACATCGGCGCCGCCAAAGGCCAGAACGGGCGCGACGAAGTCGTCCTCGCTCGTGTCTATGGCCAGATCGGCGCCCAGCGCGCGGGCCTGATCGGCCTTTTGTGCGCCACGGCCTGTGGCGATCACCTTCGCCCCGGCGGCCTTGGCCATCTGGATGGCGGCGACGCCGATGCCGCTGGTGGCGCCGTGGACGAGCAAGGTCTCGCCCGCTTTCAGCGCGCCGTCCTCAAACACATTAGCGAAGACGGTGAACAGGGTTTCCGGCAGGGCGGCGGCTTGGGCCATGCTCAGCCCGTCGGGGATTGGCAAGGCGTGACGGGCGTCCACCACTGCATATTGGGCATAGCCGCCCCCGCCCAACAGCGCCGCCACCCGATCGCCGACCTTCCAGCGCAAGGCGCCTTCGCCCAAGGCCGCAACTTCGCCCGCGACCTCCAGCCCCAACGTGTTCGGCGCGCCGGGGGGCGCGGGATAGAAACCCCGCCGCTGCAGGATGTCAGGCCGATTGACGCCCGCCGCATGAACCCGGATCAGAATCTGTCCCGGTCCGGGCTGCGGCGTCTCGATCCGGATCGGGTGAAGCGCTTCCGCAGCGCCTGCCCCGCCCTCTACGGCGATGGCGGTCATCTCAGTCGGAACAGCGGTCATGGCGTCCTCGGGTCGAGTTGAAACCTCGCCTGAGGCGATGGTTCTTGCTAGTCTTGTCGCTTGGCGCGTCCTGTCTCTTTTGGCAAGCGCCCAGACGCCAAAGGGAGGCTGATCATGAGCGAAGACCCCGTATCCACGCGCGTCGGGCGCGGCGCTCTGGTGCAGAGTCTGTCTCTGGAAGACCTCGATCTCTACTCGGTGGAGGAGCTGGGCGAACGGATCGCCAGCCTCACCGCAGAAATTGATCGCGCCAGGTCAGCGCGGGATCGAAAGCAGGCGAGCAAATCCGCCGCAGATGCGCTATTTTCACGCAGGGCCGATTGAGGTGGAGACAGTGGCACGGCGGTTGCATTCTGAGCCTCGAAACGAGAAAGATTGTATTGCCCGCCCGCGCGCTCCATCGCCGATCGGGCCGCCAAGAGGATAGATGACGTGATGAACGAGGCAGGTTCCGCCCTCAATGCCCGCGCCGCCATAGCGGAAGACTTTGCACGCTCGGAGTTGTTTGACCGCACGTTCCGCGAGGGCATGGACATCGTCGAGGCCGCCGCCACCTATCTGGATGGTCCGGGTCGCCAGGAATCCAAGCTCCTGTCCCGCAACGCCGCCCTGGCTTACGCCAGTGAAAGCATGCGTCTGACCACGCGCCTGATGCAGGTGGCGTCCTGGCTTCTGGTCCAGCGCGCTGTGCGGGAAGGGGATATGAGCTCGATGGACGCCTGCGATGATCGTTACCGCATCGGCCCCAAACCCGGCGCCCGCGGCAATGGAAGCCTGCAACCGCCGACCGAGGCCCGTGCGGGAGAGCCCCTGCCGAACGGCCTGACCGAGTTGATGGAACGGTCCGAGCGGCTCTATGACCGCATCTCCCATCTGGACCGTCGCATGTATGTCGAGGGCGAAGCGGACGCGCGCCCCAATGCCGTCCTGTCCCAGTTTGAACGCCTGCGCGCCGCCTTTGACGGGCCCTTATAAACCGCCGACCAGGCTCGCGCTCCTGCACGACTGAAGAAATGGGCCGGCGCCATATGGCGGCTGGCCCTTCTCGTGTGAGGCCGAAACCAGCTTGAACTATTCGGCAGGCACGGAGGTTTCGACCCGACGCTTCATGAGCTCGTCAAAGCTTGACCAGACCCCGTCCGGGCCCTGCCACTGACCCCGGGTGGCGGCCTTGGAATATTCAGTGGCGCGGGCTTCGAAGAAATTGGCGTGCTCGACGCCCGACAGCATGGCCTGCAGCCAGGGCAGTGGATTTTCCTTCACGCCATACAGTTCCGGCAGCTCCAGCTGGCGCAGACGCCAGTCGGCGATGAAGCGGATATATTGCTTGATGTCGTCCGGCGTCATGCCCTGCACCTCGCCCGCCTCGAAGGCGAGGTCGATGAAGCGGTCTTCCAGACTGACCACCGTGCGGCAGTTCTCCACAATGTCGTCCGCCACGGACTTGGTCACCGCGCCGGTTTCCTTGGCGAAGGCGTGATAGAGCTTGATCATGCCCTCGCAGTGGAGGCTCTCGTCGCGCACAGACCAGGACACGATCTGCCCCATGCCCTTCATCTTGTTGAAACGCGGGAAATTCATCAGCATCGCAAAGGAGGCGAACAGCTGAAGTCCTTCTGTAAAGGCGCCGAACATGGCCAGGGTGCGGGCGATGTCGCCCTCGGTCTCAACGCCAAAGGTCTGCATATAGTCGTGCTTGGCGCGCATGGCCTCATAGTCGAGGAAGGCCGAAAACTCGGTGTCGGGCATGCCGATGGTTTCCAAAAGCAGCGCATAGGCCGCAATATGGATAGTCTCCATATTGGAGAAGGCCGACAGCATCATCTTCACCTCGGTCGGTTTGAAGACGCGGCTGTAGCGTTCCATATAGTTGTCGTTGACCTCGACATCGGACTGGGTGAAGAAGCGGAAGATCTGGGTCAGCAGGTTGCGCTCGCCGTCGGTCAGCTTGCCCGCCCAGTCTTTGCAGTCCTCGCCCAGGGGCACTTCTTCCGGCACCCAGTGGACCTGCTGCTGCTTCTTCCAGAACTCATAGGCCCACGGATAGCGGAACGGCTTGTAGCTGTAGGAGGGCGTGAGAAGGCCAGGCTTTATGAGCGCCTTCGGGGTCGGAGCAATCAGCGTCATCTCAACTCACCATTCCACACGTCAGCCACAGGGCAGAATCAGCATCTGCAGCTCGAATTGTCGAGTCATATGGTGAACGAAACCTTTACCAAGTCTAGTGGCGCCAGAGGTTCGGCCCACAGCATATGGTGTGCCTGTGGATGGAATGGGCGATATGACGCCCAAAACGAAGAAGGGCCGCCAACTGGCGCTGGCGGCCCCAATTTCTAAGTCTGCGTTTCGCCTCACTGGCAGGCGAGGCATTCCTCATAGTCGGTCTTGGCGGCGCTGTGGACGCTGGCTTCGACGATGTCGGCTCCGGCATAGGCGGCGCGCTGGACTGACTTGGAGCGCAGATAATAGAGCGACTTCACGCCGCGTTCCCAGGCCGACCAGTGCAGCATATGCAGGTCCCACTTGTCCGTGTCGCCCGCCAGGAACAGGTTGAGCGACTGCGACTGGCAGATGTCAGGCGTGCGGTCGGCGGCCAGATCGATGATCCAGCGCTGGTCGATTTCGAAGGCGGTCTTGAAGGTGTCCTTCTCGTCCTGGGTCAGGAAATCCAGGTGCATGACCGAGCCTTCGTTTTCCAGAATGGAGGCCCAGACCGCATCCGTATTCTTGCCCTTCAGCTCCAGAACCTTTTCCAGATAGGGATTCTTGACGGCGAAGGAGCCGGACAGAGTCTTGTGGGTGTAGCAGTTGGCCGGGATCGGCTCGATGCCCGCGCTCGTGCCGCCGCAGATGATGGAGATGGACGCGGTGGGCGCAATGGCCAGCTTGTGGCTGAAACGCTCCATCACGCCGCGGTCGGCGGCGTCGGGACAGGGGCCGCGCTCTTCAGCCAGAAGCCGGGAGGCCTTGTCGGCTTCGCGTCGCAGATGCTTGAACACCCGCATGTTCCACGACTTGGCCAGAGCGCTTTCAAAGGGCACGTTCTGAGCCTGGAGGAAGGAGTGGAAGCCCATCAGGCCCAGACCCACGGAGCGCTCGCGCATGGCGGCATAGATGGCCGGGTCCATTTCAGGCGGCGCGCGGTCGATGAAGTCCTGCAGCACATTATCGAGGAAGCGGAACACGTCCTCGACAAAGGTCGGATGGTCGCGCCACTCCATGAAGGTCTCTGCATTCACCGAGGACAGGCAGCACACTGCGGTGCGTTCCTTGTCCAGATGGTCCTTGCCGGTGTGCAGCATGATTTCCGAGCACAGGTTGGACTGGCGAACCTTCAGCCCCAGCTCCTTCTGGTGCGCCGGCATGGAGCGGTTCACCGTGTCGGAGAAGATCAGATAGGGCTCGCCGGTTTGCAGGCGGATTTCCAGGATCTTCTGCCACAGAGACCGCGCGTCGACATAGCGCACCGGCTCGCCGGTCTTGGGCGAGCGCATGGCGAACTTCTCGCCGTCGCGCACGGCCTCCATGAATTCGTCGGTAATGGCGATGCCGTGGTGGAGGTTCAGGGACTTGCGGTTGAAGTCGCCTGACGGCTTGCGGATCTCCAGGAACTCTTCGATCTCGGGATGATGGATGTCGAGATAGACGGCGGCCGAACCGCGACGCAGGGAGCCCTGACTGATGGCGAGCGTCAGGCTGTCCATCACGCGAATGAAGGGAATGATGCCCGAGGTCTGACCCGCGCCCTTCACCTTTTCGCCGATAGAGCGGACATTGCCCCAATAGGTGCCGATGCCGCCGCCATTGGCCGCCAGAAATACGTTCTCGTTCCAGGTGCCGACAATGCCGTCGAGGCTGTCCGGCACGGCGTTGAGGAAGCACGAAATGGGCAGGCCGCGATCGGCGCCGCCATTGGACAGAACCGGGGTGGCAGGCATGAACCACAGGCGCGAAATATAGTCATAGACCCGCTGGGCGTGGTCGGCGTCGTCGGCATAGGCCGTGGCCACCCGGGCGAACATGTCCTGATAGCTTTCGCCTGGCAGGAGATAACGGTCCTCCAGCGTGGTCTTGCCGAAGTCCGTCAGAAGGGCGTCGCGCGAGCGGTCGACCTCGACGCTCTTGATCAGGCTCAGACGCGGCCGGTCGGCCTGGCGCGCAGGCTTGCCCGCGCGCGCCTTGGACGGCTCCTGAACCTTCATCGCTTCATTGCCAGCCATCGTCAAAAACCCCTCGAGAACATCTATTCGGGCGACGCCCCGAAGGATCGGAAATCCGACCCTCCACCCATACATCTAGTATGAGAGCCACCCCACAGCCCGATATATGGTGCGCGAAAGCCGTCCGACTCGTCAACAAGGAGAAATGGGGCGAGGCGGACTTTTTCGTTAACAACTCCTTACCACGAGGCTCCATAAGGGGTCACCGTTAACGTGCTGGAAGAGTCTTTCACAGCGGTGCGGGCTTGTACGCAACGCAGGGGGTGACATGATCTTCGCTGGCGCCTAAAGGCGGTTGCATGACCATCCGATTCTCTTCTCTCAAAAACGCCTATCAGGCGATGCGCAGCCACACTGGCGGGAGGGCGATTCGCCTCTATATTCCCGGCGCGGCGGCTGAACCCCTGGCCCTGGCGGACGACATGGCCCAGGACCCGGAGATGGGTCGCGGCGTCACCTGTGTCGGGGTGTGGATCCCGGGCATGAACGCCACTGACTGGGCCAGCCTGTGCGACGGGGCCCAGACAACCTTCGCCACGCCCGCCTGGTCGACCAGCCGCCGGTCCGGTCGACTGAAGATCCTGCCGCTGGCCTATAGCCAGACCTGGGACTGGATCAGCCGCACGCCGATCGACGCCGCCATTGTGCAGGTCTCTCCGCCCGACGCCCGGGGCCTGTGCAGCTACAGTCTGACCGCAGACTTCACAGATGCGGTTCTGAACCGGGACGTGCCGGTGCTGGGCCTGCTCAATCCCATGCTGCCCATCGTGCGCGGGGCGCCGAGCGTGTCCATCGACCGGTTCCAATGGGTGGCCGAGGTTGCGCATCCGCCAGCGACCTATGACGCCGGCGGCGATGATGCGCTGAGCCGGGCGGTCGCGGCTCAGGTGGCCAGGCTGATCGATGACGGTTTTGCGCTCCAGACCGGCATAGGCAAGCTGCCGGTCGCGATCATGGACGCCCTGAAGGACCGGCGCGGCCTGCGCATCCATTCCGGCATGGTGGCCGACAGCCTGATCAGCCTGATCGATGCGGGCGCCATTGCTTCTGGCGAGGGCGCCATTACAGCGGGCGCCATCATGGGCTCGCCCACGCTGGGCCGACGCCTCGCCGACGATCCCAGGGTCCGGTTGGTCAGCGTGCCGGACACCCATGGCTACGGCGTGGTGTCAAGGATTCCAGGGCTTGCGGCGGTCAATTCGGCCCTGGAGGTGGACCTGTTCGGTCAGGCCAATGCGGAACGCACAGGCGCCAGGCTCGTTTCAAGCGTGGGCGGACTGGGCGACTTCCTGCGTGGCGCGGGCGCTGCGCCGGGCGGCCTGCCCATCGTGGCCCTGCCGTCGGAAACCGCAAACGGCAAGATCAGCAAGATCGTGCCCCTGCTGTCACCGGGCGTGGTCACAGTTGGCCGAACCGAGATCGGCATTGTGGTGACCGAGCATGGCGCGGCCGATCTGCGCGGTCTGGACACAGACGCCCGTGCCGAAGCGCTGATCGCCATCGCCGCCCCAATCCGCCGGGACGAGCTTGCCCAGGCCTGGGCTGAACTCCGCGCTCAACTGTAGTTCGGCGCGTCAGAGTCCGACATTGACCAGATTGTCGTCGCTATTGCGGTCGATCAGCTTGTTATAGGGGTCAATCCCGGCCTTTTTCGGCGGACTGGCCAGGATGAGGGTGATGCTGGCCTGGCCGGAATGGACCCTGATACGCTGCATTTTCACAAGATTGGCGGCGGTATAGGCGTCCTTTCCCGGCTCCCGCGTGAAAAAGCCGACATCAACCCAGTCATCCATTGGCGCTTCGGTCTCCTTGCCGTGACCGTCCGCATATAGCTTGTGCGCCTCGAAATTGAGGGTCACGTCATAGCGGCCATCGGCGCGGCGACGGGCGTGGGCCGATCGGGCCTTCAGGTCATAGAGGGTGATTTTCTCGAACAGGTCGGTGATCAACGCCTGCTGATCGGGTCGCGCCTCCTGACGGAACAGATCCACCAGCGCCTTCGAGGTCGGGTAGGGCGCGCCCCGGAAGGCGAAACGCGAGAGGAAGGTGCGAAGGGCGTGGTTGACGGCGGCTTCGCCCAGTTCTTCCTTCAGCCGGTACATGACCAGCGAACCCTTGCGATAGTGGATATAGGGCTGGTTCTCCACACGCTCCAGCGGCAGCTCCTCCACCACGTCGCCGCCGCGCGCACGCAGATAGCGATCCAGTTCATACTTCAAGAACTTGCGGATCTGGGCCTGGCCGTAGAGCTTTTCCATCACCATCAAAGCGGAATACTGGGCAAGCGTTTCGTCCAGCATGGTGGCGCCCTGCATGTTGGCGCCGATCAGCTGATGCGCCCACCACTGATGGCCGATTTCGTGGGCGGTGACATAGGTCACCATGTCGATCTTGTTCGGATCCCGGGCGTCCAGAATCCAGCCCAGACCTTCAGAAAACGGAATGGTGTTGGCGAAGGACTGGGCGAAATCGGCATAGGCCGGGAATTCCAGAACCCGGGCCTGGCGGAACTGGTAGGGGCTGAAATTGGCCTGGTCATAATCAAGGCTCGCCTTCAGGGCCGCAATCATCCGATCCACATTCCACGCATGGGCGGGATGGTAATAGACCGACAGATCCACACCCTTGTAGGCTTGGCTGCGCACGGCATAGGCCGCCGACTGAATGGAGAAGAATCGCTGGATCGGCGCGTCGGTTTTGAACTGCGAGATCCGACGACCACCCTCGATGCGATCGGAAACGCGGTATCCGGGCGCGATCGGGGTCTGATCGGCCACGGTCGAGACCGTGATGTCGGCATTGACCCAGTCCGCATCCTTGCCGAGCAGGCTATAGGCGCGGGCCTGTTCATCCTCAAGCTTCGGCATCCTCTGCTCGACCGGCAGTCCATATTTGCGGCGCTTGGCGCGGTCCTGAATCAGGCCCTCGCGGCCCATGCCAAGGTCGGGCGTAATGTCTCGATCATCAAGGAAGGTCCCGTTGTCATAGACCCGAGACCATCCATTATCGTCATTGCGAAAGCCGTTCAGGCCCCTTTCAGTCTGGAACGACAGGGTGCGATGCTCGCCGGGCGCCAGGGGCGTGTCGAATGTGAAGATGCGGTAGTTGAAACGCTCAAACGTCTCTTTCGGTCGGGCGCCCTCGACGCTCAACCCATCGACACGCACATCCATGGCAAAACGCACATGCAGATCGCGGATGGGTTGTCCGGTTCGGTTCTGGAACACATAGACGCCGCGCGTCACGGCGCGGTGCTCATGAGGATAGAGATCGACGGCCAGCTTCACATCGCTGATTCGGGGCTGGGGAATGCTCTCATAGCGCAGCAGCGTCTTCTCATAATCCGCCAGCCGCGCCTCCTCATCCTTGCCCGACCGATAGGTGTTCAGGATGTGGGTGTTGTAGAAGATGAAGCCCCCAAGGCCGATCGCGCCGATCAGGCCCGCCGCAAGGGCCAGGCCGGCAGCCCCGTTCAGGCGCCGTGGCAGCCGCATCAGACGCGGCGCAAGGGCGATGTTGCGCCCGCGCCGCCAGACGGCGTAGGTCAGGATCAGCAGAACCAATGCGATGGCCGACCAGTAGCCCTCGAACCAGTCTCGGATCAGGCCGAACTGGCCCTCTCCATTCATATCCGACAACGGGACGAGCGGCGCCGACCCATAGCGGTAGAGAAAGTCCTCGAAATGCAGCCCCGCCATGGTGGCCTTGACCACCAGATAGACCAGCATCACCGCATAGCCGATGAATTTGTGCGGGGTGAGCGACTGCACGAAAACCGCCAGTACAGCAATCTGGATCACGGTCACGGCTGAGGGCGCCACATACCAGGCCAGATATTTGCCAGGCTCCAGCTCAAGCCAGCCCTTGGCCGCCTGCACCACCATGGCCGCGAGGACGCTCGTCAGCAGCATGGAGAGCAGCACGAGGGATATGGCCAGCACCTTGGGCGCGGCGAACACCCAGTCAGGCGCAGGCGTGGAATCGATGATCTCTTCGGTTCGGCAATCCCGCTCGCGCCACACCAGATCGCCGGCGTAATAGACGGCCACGATGACCGGAATGAAGACAAAACCGCCGCGCAGCACGCCGATCATGACCCGTGTCACGGGATAAATGTCGGTCTCGTAAAGGCTGTTGGTGAACCACAGGCCCGCGGACGCATTGATGACGCCCAGCGCCAGCAATACGGAAAAGGCGGGGCTTTTAAACACCTGGGCCATGTCGAGCCGCGTTCGCGCCACGAACTGAATCCAGGCTGTGCGGCCGACACCCGGCGTCCTGAGCGCACCCGCCGGAAGCGGCGTCGGATTCGGCGCGAGGTCGGCGCGTTCCAGCCGCTCCGGCTTGCGGGCGCGGCCGGCCGCCTCAAAACGGTAAAGCCGATGGGCCAACGCCAGCACGGCGACGGCGACGGCGGTCCATAACAGACGCGACCACAACAGGGCGCCCGCCAGCGGCAGGTTGAGCGTATTGCGCTCCGCCACTGTCCAGTACTTGGTCCCCACACTGTAGGCCGCGAGGCCGAAGGGCTCGGCGACCGCCATCACCTTTTCGAACTCAGGCCGGTCCGTCACGGCGGTCGACACCATCCAGATCATCAGCAGGGCGACAACGCTGACATAGGTCGCCATGAGCGAGCGGGTGGCCGTGGCGACAGAGAAGAACAGGGCGGAGGTGAGGAACAGGCTCGGCGCCCCCAGAACCAGATAGGCATAGGCGTAATCACCCAGACGGATCGGCCCCAGCGTCTCCCTGTCGAGCCATGGCGACATGGCGCCGATCAGAACGCCGAAAGGCACGGCCAGAAAGGCGATCAGGACGGCCATGAAGGCGCCCGCAAACCGCCCATAGAGGTAGTCGAACTTCGTGATCCGGCTTGAACGCAGAATTGGACCAAAGCCCGTTTCGTCGTCACGGACCACGACATTGGCGACCAGCGCCGTGGACGCGAACATGAAGAACAGCGGCATGATGAGGTGAAGCTGCGCCACGGCGAAAGGCGCATTGCGATGGATATTGCCGTTGTCGCCGCCCACATGCACCTGATCCACAGCCATGGCCGTGAAGCTCAGAAGGAAGAACAGCACCACTGCGACCCAGAAGATCGGGTTTTTGAGCTGATAGCGAAGTTCAAACCGGGCGATGCTGAAAAACATGAGCGCGTCCGATCAGGCGGCGCGACGGGAAGCGGCGAGGGCGGTGAAATAGACCTCCTCAAGCCCGCCTTGATGCGCTGTGAAACCTTCACCCGGATCGTGATCTGACAGAATATGGACCGCCGTGCGGCCGCTGATCAGGCGCGTCGAGATCAGTTCATGGTGCTGACGCAGCGCCTCCAGTTCCGTCCGGTCGATGATCTTTTTCCAGATGCGGCCCTCAAGCTCGTGCATCAGTTCATGGGGGGCGCCCTGACGTATGATCCGCCCCCCCGCTATGATCGCCATGGCCGGACAGAGATCGGCCACGTCCTCGACAATATGGGTCGACAGGATCACCACCACGTGTTCGCCAATGTCGGCCAGAAGATTGAGAAAGCGGTTGCGTTCCTCCGGATCCAGCCCCGCTGTCGGCTCATCCACAATGATGAGCGAGGGGCCGCCGATCAGGGCCTGTGCAATGCCGAATCTCTGGCGCATGCCTCCGGAAAATCCCGCAATCGCCTTTTTGCGCACCGACCATAGATTGACCTGCTCCAGCAGGCGCTCGACCTCCGCACGGCGCACGGCGGGATCAGCGACCCCCTTCAGAATCGCCATGTGATCAAGCATGTCGTAGGCGCTGATCCGGGGATAGACGCCAAAGTCCTGGGGCAGATAGCCAAGCAGGCGCCGCAAGTCCTGCGGCTCGCGCACGACATCGATCGCATCGAATCGGATCGATCCGGAGGTGGGAGTCTGCAGGGTGGCGATGCATCGCATCAGGGTGGACTTGCCGGCTCCATTGGGGCCGAGCAGTCCATACATGCCCGGCTTGATCGACAGACTGACCCTGTCCAGCGCCTGGACGCCATTGGGATAGACGTGGCTGAGCTCGTCAATTTCGAGCATGTGCTGTTCCCTGTCCCGCGTCGGCAAGAACCCGACGCCGGGAGACGTTGCCCCGCTGCCTGACAATAGGCAAGTGAACCAACCGTCATGTTTTGATCCGCCAGCTCAAACCGGGTCTGACGCGGCTTTATCTAGCGCAGAGGCTTTGGAACGGCTATTTCAATGGCCATGACCGACACGCCCTTCACCCCCGCCCCCGCCGTTTTCGCTGAGATCGAGGGATCGCCGGCGCGGTTTCCTGTTCGCCGGATCTATTGCGTCGGGCGGAACTATGCCGCCCATCGTCGGGAAATGGGGGGTGACGACCGTGAACCGCCATTCTTCTTCTCCAAACCAGCGGACGCCGTCGTCGCCAGCGGCTCCACCATCCCCTATGCGGCGGCGACCTCCAATCTTCATCATGAGGTGGAACTGGTTGTGGCCCTGAAAGGCGGAGGCGTCGACGTGCCGGTCGATTCCGCGCTGGAGCTGGTCTTCGGCTACGCTGCAGGGGTCGATCTGACGCGGCGCGACCTGCAAACCGCGTCTCGCAACAAGGGACAGCCCTGGGATTCCGCCAAGGGCTTTGACCAGTCCGCCCCGCTGGGCCCTATTCGCCCATGGTCAGGTGCTGCGCCACAAGGCCGGATCAGCCTGACGGTCAATGGCGCGGTGAGGCAGGACGCCAGTCTGGCCGACATGATCTGGAACGTCGCCGAGATCATCTCCGAATGCTCTCGCCTGTGGCGGCTGGCGCCGGGCGACCTGATCTATACGGGCACGCCGGAAGGCGTGGGGCCGCTGATCAGCGGCGACCAAGTTGAGGTGTCCATAGAAGATGTCGGCGCACTGAATATCACGATTGCGTGATCCTGATCTAAGCGATGCGACCATCCGGCGGGACGACCCTGTCGGCGATTAGCCATGACTGTCCCTCAACCCGCGATGTGAGCCCCACCCATGACTGCGATCAGCAACCTGATTGACAATAATCGGGCCTGGGCCTCGGGAAAGACCGAGGTTGATCCGGACTTTTTCGCGCGACTGGTTCGCCAGCAGGCCCCGGACTATCTGTGGATCGGCTGCTCTGACAGTCGGGTGCCGGCCAATGAAATCGTCGGGCTGGATCCTGGCGAGCTATTCGTCCACCGCAATGTCGCCAATCTGGCGCCGCCGCAGGATGCAAATTATCTGTCTGTGCTGCAGTTCGCCGTGGAGGTCCTGAAGGTAAAACACATTCTGGTGGTCGGCCATTATGGCTGCGGCGGGGTCATTGCCTCGACCGAACATACCCATCATGGCCTGATCGACCACTGGCTGACGCCGATCCGCTACCTGGCCAAGGAGCATCATGACGAGTTGCACGCCTTGCCGGAAGGCAGTCCGCGCTTTGATCGGCTCTGCGAGCTCAATGTGATCCGTCAGGTGCGCAATGTCGCGTCCAATCCCTTCGTCATGACCGCCTGGGAAAAGGGCGAGGATCTGACGGTCCACGGCTGGTGCTATTCCATCGAGAACGGGCTGGTCAGCGATCTGGGGGTGTCTGTGTCCACCAATGAGGAAGTGGAGCGCATGTTCGGCCGCGTCTGACCGCTCAGGCGGCGGCCCAAAGACCCGCGCCCTGGACTGCGCCTGAATCAAGCGAAAGATTTGTCCAGTCCAGGTCCGGCGACGGCGCAGTGGCGGCGGCGATGACGGCCCTCAGTTCCGCGGCGGACGCCACGCCGACAATCACCGACTGGGCTTCCGGACGTTGCAGGGCGAAGGCAAGCGCCGCCTGCAACGGGTCTGCGCCGGCTTCTGCGATCTGTCGACGGATGCGCGACAGTCGCGGCCCGGCGTCCGTCAGGGCTGGCGGCAGCCCGTCTCTTGGCAGGAACAAAAGTCCCTGCATGAAGATGGACCGCAGATGGACCTCAACGCCCTGTTCCGCCAACCGTTCCAGATCACCGCTCCGCACCAGGCGCTGGTCCAGCAGACTCACCGGAACCTGCACAATGTCGGGTTTGAAACGCCGGGCCAGAGCCGCGGGCGAGTCGTTGACTGTGGCGGACACGCCAACCTTGTCAAACAGTCCCTCATCCTTCAGGCCCTGAACCATTTTCCACAGCTCATCGCCGTCAGGACCGGTCAAGTCTTCCGCCCCGCCGACCAGCAAGGCGTAGGCCCTTGGCGCGCCAAGCGCACGCAGCGACCGGCGGGCCTGGGCCTCGACATTCGAAACGCCCCCGTCCACACCGATGGTCCGGGTGACGATGCGAAAGGGCCGGGTGCGCGGCATGGTTCGGCCGATCACCTCCTCGGCAGAGCCAAAGGCTGCGGAGGTGTCCAGAAGTCGCAGGCCATTGTCAGCCGCCAGGCCAAGCGTGGCCTGAGCCTCGGTCTCGCTCATCCGACCTCGGAGATTGGACAGGCCATGGTCCAGCCCGAACTGGGCCGTGCCAAGCCCGAGCTTGTCGATTGAAGCGCTCACAAGCGGGCGCCGACGCCAGTCTGGATCAGACGGCGCGAAGGGGCTGTGACCGGAAAGCGGCGGAAAAGGCGCGCCAAGTGGAACTCCCGTAAAAACGCACGGTGGGAAAACGCAGTATCGCGCAAAGAAGCCACCGATTGCTTAACGAACCCTTTGGACAGAATATCGCAGCAGATAGGATCGCAAATGAGACAGCCTCTTCCCTATCCGCTCTTGTCGCGCTAAACAGGGGTTCACATCGATCGTTTGTCCTGGATGGGGCTTTCGAGCGGCGGTCTCCGGGCCAGCCGCTTTTTTGTTGCTCAGGCCTGATCATCACACTGGAGGCGCGCCCTTGCGCGGTAAAACGCCGGAAGACCGGAGACTGCTGGAACTGCTGGATCCCGTTTCGGAATCTGTCGGTTATGAAATCGTGCGCCTGCGCATGATGGGCGGTGTCGGACGGCGAACCCTCCAGATCATGGGCGAGCGCCCCGACGGCGACATGAATGTTGACGACTGCTCCATTCTGTCCCGCGCCGTCAGCGATGTGCTGGACGCCGCCGACCCGATTTCAGGCGACTATGTGCTGGAAGTGTCCAGCCCCGGCGTCGATCGGCCCCTGACCCGGCTGAAGGATTTCGAAACCTACGAAGGTTATGAAGCCCGGCTTGAGCTTGACCGGCTTGCGGAGGGACGCAAACGCTTCCGCGGCATTCTGGCCGGCATTGACGAAGAACAGGTCTGTATCGATCTGGAAGGCGAAGAAGACACCACCCTGATTCCCTTTGTGTGGATCACCGAGGCCAAGCTCAGCCTGACGGACGACCTGATGAAACGCGGCGCTGAACAGCGCGCCAGGCGTATCGCCGAAGGCGGCGGCGCCGATATTGACGACCTAGACGACAACGATCCGAACGAAACAGAGGAGGAGGCCTGACCATGGCCCTCACCGGAATCAGCGCCAACCGTCTTGAACTTCTGCAGATCGCCGACGCGGTCGCTCGCGAGAAGTCGATCGAGAAGGAAGTGGTTATCGAGGCTATCGAAGAAGCGATCACCAAGGGCGCCCGTTCGCGCTATGGCGCCGAACACGATATCCGCGCCACCATCAACCCCGTCACCGGCGAACTCACGCTGATGCGTTACGTGACGGTGGTCGAGGACGAGGCCGACACCGAAGGCGTCATTGGCGTAGAGCGACTTGCCAGCGCCAAACGCCGTTACAAGGACGCAGCCGTCGGCAAGACCTATGAAGAGGTCCTGCCGCCCTTCGAATTCGGCCGGGTGCAAACCCAGATGGCGCGTCAGGTCGTGACCCACAAGGTCCGCGAGGCAGAGCGCGAACGTCAGTTCGAAGAGTTCAAGGACCGCGTTGGCGAAGTCGTCAACGGCACTGTGAAGCGCGTCGAATACGGCAATGTCATCGTCGATCTGGGTCGAGGCGAGGGCATCATGCGCCGCGACCAGTCCATCCCGCGCGAGAACTTCAATATCAGCGACCGTGTGCGCTGCTATATCTATGATGTGCGCCGCGAGACCAAGGGTCCGCAGATCATGCTCAGCCGCGCTCATGGCGGCTTCATGGCCAAACTGTTCGCGCAGGAGGTTCCCGAGGTCTATGACGGCGTGATCGAAATCCGTGCGGTAGCCCGCGATCCAGGCAGCCGCGCCAAGATGGCGGTGGTGTCCAATGACGGTTCCATCGACCCCGTCGGCGCCTGCGTGGGCATGCGCGGCAGCCGGGTTCAGGCCGTCGTGGCCGAACTGCAGGGCGAAAAGATCGACATTATCCAGTGGAGCCCGGACGAAGCCACCTTCATCGTCAATGCGCTCGCTCCTGCTGAAGTCACCAAGGTGGTGATGGACGAGGAGGATGGCCGCGTCGAAGTTGTGGTGCCCGACGATCAGTTGTCCCTCGCCATTGGTCGCCGTGGACAGAATGTGCGCCTGGCGTCCCAGCTGACCGGCTGGCAGATCGACATCACGACCGAAAGCCAGGAGAGCGAGCGTCGTCAGCGCGAGTTCGCCGAACGCACCCAGTTGTTCCAGGAGGCGCTGGACGTCGACGAAATGGTCGCACAGCTGCTGGTCACCGAAGGCTTCGCCGCCATCGAGGACATCGCCTATGTCGACGAGAACGAACTGGCCTCCATCGAGGGCTTCGACGAAGAGACCGCAATCGAGCTGCAGACCCGTGCACGCGAAGCGCTGGAGCGTGAAGCCGCCGAGCTCGACGCCAAGCGTCGCGAGCTGGGCGTTGAGGATCCCGTTCTGGACGTGGAGGGCGTGACCCTTCCCATGTCTGTGGCCCTGGGTCAGGCGGGGGTGAAGACCCTGGAAGACCTGGCCGATCTGGCCACGGATGAGCTGCGCGGCGCCTTCGAAAGCAAGGGCGGCGAACGGGTGCGTAATCCGGGGGCGCTGGAATCGTTCAATCTGTCTGTCGAAGACGCAGAAGCCATCATCCTGCGCGCCCGCGTGGCCGCCGGCTGGATCGACGCCGCCGATATTGCACCGCCTGAAGTGGAAGAGGCGTCTGACGAAGCCGATTCAGAGGCGGGGTCTGACGAAGAGGCGAGCGACGAGGCCTGAGCCTCGTTGTCTGACGACGCAATCTGACCTGGAGGAACTGGCTCGCTGATCGACTCCGCCGTCCCCGCACCCGCTGTTGCGGCGCCTCGCACCCATCGCGAGGCGTCTCGCCAGCGCCGCGACCTTGTTTCTGGCGAGGTCATGGCCGAAGATGGCCTGGTTCGTTTTGTGGCGAGCCCGGACGGCGTCGTGACGCCCGATCTTGGGCGTCGTCTGCCGGGTCGCGGCATGTGGGTCGCGGCAAACCGGGCGGCTGTGGATCAGGCGGCGCGGAAGGGCGGGTTCTCCCGCTCCGCCAAGGCAAAGCTCTCCGCGCCGGACGACCTGTCCGATCAGGTGGAGCAACTCCTGCTGCGCCGCCTGATTGACGGCCTGGGCCTTGCGCGTCGGGCGGGCGAGCTTACTTACGGATTCGAAAAGGTCGAAGCGGCCATCGGCGCCGGCAAGGTCGCCTGGATCATCGAAGCCCAGGACAGCGCAGAGGACGGGCGCCGCAAGATCGTTCAGGCGATCCGGCGTCTCACCCTTTCGGAGCGCCCCATGAAGCGACGCACCATTCCGCGCCGAATGGGACTCTTCACTGCCGATGAATTGAGTTTGGCCTTAGGGCTGGGAAATGTGATACACCTCGCCTTCCTTGCGGGGCGAAGCGCCGATAGCTGGACGAAAGACGTCGAGCGACTGGCAGGCTTCCGCCCGCTCCTTCCCGAGAGTTGGCGCGAGGAGCCGTGATGCACGGGCCAGCGGCACGCTCTTGTGGAGTTGGCGCCGTTGGTTCGGTATGGGTTATTTGGGAGACGGTCGGCGCACAAAATTGGGCGGCGGCCGCTTGATCTATTGGCGCGGCTCTTTGGCTCTGGTCAAAGGGCGGCCTGATATTTGAACGTCTGGGGCCGTGTTCCTCCTTGTTTCCAAGGGGGCGCGGCGATGAGTAAAGCGAGCGGATGAGCGACGCGAACGACAATGATGGCGGCCAGAACGGCGGAAATCCGGCTGGAACAGGCGGGCGTGCGCCCCTGACCCTGAAACCGCGCGGCAGTGCTGTAAACACCGGCGTCGTCCGGCAGAGCTTCAGCCACGGGCGGTCGAAGACTGTGGTTGTTGAAACAAAGCGTCGCCGCGAAGGCGAACGCCCGGCCGTTGAAGTGCGCCGCCCTGCAGGCGCGCAAACACCGCCGCCGGTGGCGTCCCGCGCTGAATCTGCACCGCCGCCGCCACGTCCGGCCGCGCCGCAGCAATCATCGTCTGCGAACCTAAACCTGTCTCAAAGCGAACTTGCCGCACGCCAGCGCGCGCTTGACGCGGCGCGTCAGGCCGCTGAAGCCAGACAGGCTCAGGAGTCCAGGATCAGGGCGGAGCAGTCGGCTCGCGAAGCCGTCGCCCAACCCCCTGAGGCGCGCGAAGCCCAGGCCGTGGCGCCCTCGCCGCCGCCCGCCGTCGCCAGCGCACCGGCGCCATCGCCCGTGACAACGCCTGTTTCTGCCCATGCCCCGGCCGCCCCTGTTCAGGCCGAAGCTTCGGCCCCAGCCAGCCAGTCGCCTGCGGAGGCTGTAAAGCCCGAGGCGCGCGCAGCAGAGGCCCGCGCCCCCGACCAACGCCCCCCGGAGCCCGCCGCCCCCGACCCTCGCGCGCCGGATGCAAGGGGTGTCGAGCCCCGCCAACCGGCCGCGCGATCATTTGGCGCCCGCGACGTTCGTCGTGACGATGCGACCCCGCCGCCGCGCGCGCCGCGCCCGGATCCGCGAAATGACGGTCGGACGCCGGAAGGTCGCGTCTACGAACCACCGCGTCGCGAAGGCGCCTCCTATCCTGAACGCTCCACCCGCCCGCCCGGCGGCGCCCCCGACCGCGGCCCCCGTCCGCAAGCCGGCGCCGGCGGCGGTTACAACGACCGTGGCCCGCGTCCGCAGGGCGACCGTCCGGACCGGGGTCCCGATCGCGGCGGCGACCGTGGACCACGTCCTCAAGGTCAAGCCTATGCTGGCGACCGTCCACGTTCGGCGCCCGGAGAGACCGTGCGTTATTCCGCGCTGGCGCCGCGTCCGGCGGGCCCGCGCACAGGCGGTGCGCCGCGCGGCGCCGCGTCGGCGCCTTCAGCGCCTGAAATCACCAAGACGACTCGTTCTGCGCCTCCGCGCGCAACGGATCGTCGCCCTGCAGCGGCAGTGGACGACGATGACGGCGCGCGTCGTCGCGGCGGCGGCGGACCTGGCGGCCCGAAAAAGGCCGAACCGGCCAAGGCTGTTTCGCGCGGCAAGGGAGAGCCCAAGCGTCGTGAAGGTCGCCTGACCATTCAGGTTGCCGCCGGCGGGGAGGGATCCGATGACCGGATGCGCTCGCTGGCCTCTGTGCGTCGCGCCCGGGAGCGGGAACGTGAAAAGCGTGCCCGTGGCCTCGGTGGACAGGAAACACCGCGCGTCATTCGCGAAGTGGTGATTCCCGACGCCATAACCGTGCAGGATCTGGCCCAACGCATGGCCACCCGCGGTGTGGACGTGATCAAGTTCATGATGCGCCAGGGCGCCATGATGACCATCAACGACGTGCTGGACGCGGATACGGCCGAACTGATCGCGACGGAGTTCGGTCACTCTGTAAAGCGTGTTTCGGAAAGCGATGTCGAAACCGGCTTCATCTCCGAAGAGGACCGCGTGGAAGACACAGTCCCCCGCCCGCCCGTGGTGGCGGTCATGGGTCACGTCGACCACGGCAAGACCTCTCTGCTCGACGCCTTGCGCGCAACCGATGTCGCCACCGGCGAGCATGGCGGCATAACGCAGCACATCGGCGCCTATCAGGTCCGACTGCCGGACGGGGAACGCGTGACCTTCCTGGACACGCCCGGCCACGCCGCCTTCTCCGCCATGCGGGCGCGCGGCGCCAATGTGACCGATATTGTGGTTCTGGTGGTTGCAGCCGACGACGGCGTGATGCCCCAGACGATCGAGGCGATCCATCACGCACGGGCGGCCAATGCGCCGATCATCGTGGCCATCAACAAGATCGACAAGGCCGACGCGGATCCTACCCGGGTCATCAACGAGCTTTTGAGCCACGAGATCGTTGTGGAAAGCCTGGGCGGTGAAACCCAGGTCGTGGAAGTTTCGGCGACAAAGCGACTCGGTCTGGACGAGTTGCTGGAAGCCATTCTGCTTCAGTCCGAAGTGATGGACCTGCGGGCCAATCCGTCCCGTTCGGCAGAGGGCGTGGTCATCGAATCCAAGCTCGACAAGGGTCGCGGCCCTGTGGCGACGGTTCTGGTCAAGCGGGGCACCCTGAAGCGCGGCGACATTGTCGTGGCGGGGGCGGCCTGGGGCCGTGTTCGGGCGCTGATCAATGAGCGCGACGAACAGATTGCAGAGGCTGAACCCTCCACGCCGGTGGAGGTCCTCGGCCTCGACCAGACGCCTGACCCGGGCGAGACCCTGGCCGTGGTGGAGAACGAGGCCCGCGCACGTGAACTGACTGAGTATCGCGAGCGTCTGAAGCGCGACAAGGCCGTGTCGCCGATCGCGGCGGGCGCCAGTCTTGCGGACATGATGGCCAAGCTCCAGACCAAGAAGGTCTCAGAACTGCCGATCATCATCAAGGCGGATGTGCAAGGCTCGGCGGAGGCTATTGTCGGGGCTCTGGAAAAGCTGGGAACCGACGAGGTTCGCGCCCGGATCATTCATTCCGCCGCCGGCGCCATCACCGAAAGCGATGTGCTCTTGGCCAAGGGCGCCGGTTGTTCGATCCTGGGCTTCAACGTGCGGGCCTCACGTCAAGCCAGAGATCTGGCCGAACGGGAAGGCGTGGAAATCCGCTACTACGCGATCATTTACGACCTGATCGACGACATCAAGGGCGTGATGTCCGGCATGTTGGCGCCCATCCAACGCGAGACCTTCCTGGGGAATGCGGAGGTTCAGCAGACCTTCGACATCACCAAGATCGGTCGCGTGGCGGGCTGCAAGGTGGTCGAGGGCGTGGTCCGCAAGGGCGCCAAGGTTCGGATCATCCGCAATGATGTGGTGATTCAGGAAATGGGCACGCTGCAGACCCTCAAGCGTTTCAAGGACGAGGTCAACGAAGTGCAGGTCGGTCAGGAATGCGGCATGGCGTTCCAGAACTTCCAGGACCTCAAGGCCGGCGATTTCATCGAATGCTTCACGGTTGAGACCATCCAGCGGACCCTCTAGGCCAAGCTTGTCAATGCAACAAAAACGGCCCGGACGTATTCTCGTCCGGGCCGTTTCGTCATCAATGGGCAGTTCTGAGCACCACTTCCCGCCAGGGCTAGGGCAAGATCCGATCTGGTCAGATCAGATCTTGCTCATAACCCCATATATTTAGAGCCTTTCCTGCGACGAACCGGTGTCCGCTTCGTCGGAAAATATTCTAGTGAACGCTGACGGGCGCGAGATCATGCGCAAGCGCGGCGGCATAGGCAGATTCCCGATCGCTCAGGACAGCCATGCAGGTTCCGTCGGCGCCATGAACAGCGAACAGAACCTGCTCAGGGGCGGGGGCGTCTTCGGCAAAGGCGTCCGGATGTATCGCCAGCAGGTCTACTGCGCGAATCTGGCGTACATAGACCAGAGCAGGGCCGCCCAGGGCTGCGAAAGCCTCCGGCGTAAGGGTTTGGGGAGAATGCAGTTGTGGCGTCGTCATGACCGCCTCCTTTCACTCAGGACCATGGAATGCCTGACGATGGTCAACCTCAAGGGTGGGTTCGAATCGCGATTTTCACGACCTGGCGCAGCGGTTCGACCCGCACCACGTCGATATGAAGCAGACCATGTTCCAGCGTGGCCCCTTCAACTTCCATTCCGTCTGCCAGCACGAAATTACGCATGAATCCGCGCGCGGCGATGCCGCGGTGCAGATAGGCCGACTCATTTCGTCCATCGCCTTCACGGCGCCCGCAAATTACGAGCTGGTTATCCTCCACCGTTACGCTCAACTGTTCCGGGGAAAATCCCGCGACAGCCAAGGTAATGCAGACACGGGTCTCGCCGGTCTGCTCGACATTATACGGAGGATAGCTGTCCGCCGCCGCCTTGGCCGCCCGCTCGATCAGGGCGCGGGTGTGCTCAAAGCCCAGCAAAAAAGGACTGTCAAACAGGATGGTTCGCGTCGTCATACACTCAAGTCCTTGTCATCAAGCGACTTTTGTCCGGCTGACTGCGCCCGGAAGCGGCGCGCAGCAGCCTTTCGATCCTGGATATGACCCCGCTGCCGACCCCTTTCAATATGTAGGGGCCAAGAAGGTGCAATAAGAGTCAGGCCGGAACTCTCGATCCATCCCAGGCCAGCACATGGCCACTATCCGCCGGCGTCAGGTTCGAGAGAACGTCAAGCAGATGGGCCGCACTGACCCCGGGCGTAAACATCTGTTCCGGACGAACGCTGCGCTGAAAGGGTTGGGAAAGCGGCGTCTCCACCGTTCCGGGGTGCAGGCCGACACAAATGGTCAGGGGCCGTTCCCGGGAAAGCTCCACCGCCAGGGTCCGGATAATCATATTCAACGCGGCCTTGGATGCCCGATAACTATGCCACCCTCCCAGTCGATTGTCGGATATGGACCCCACCCGCGCCGACAGACAGGCAAAGACACTCAGCTTGTCTTTAGGCAGCAGGGGCAGGAAATGTTTAGCCACCAGGGCAGGGCCCAAGGTGTTGATACGAAAGGCCTCCAGCATGCTCTCCGGGTCCAGGGCGCGATAGGTTCGCTCGGGCCGCATCCTGTCCGTCTGGAGCGCTCCGGTTGCGACAATGACCAGTTGGGCCGTGCGCACGCGCGACGCCGCCGCCGCAATGCTCGCCTCATCCGTCAGATCGATGCGTCCGGCAGTCACGCCCGGCGGCGGTGAACCGGCGCTGCGGCTGAAGCCATAGACGGTCTGAAATGCGCCGCCGGCGACGAGGTGCGCCGCCAGCGCCGCCCCGATACCGCCTGAAGCCCCGATAACCACCGCCTGCCTCATGCCCGCCTCCGATTGTTCACGCACAGATGGGGGCGGTGTCAGCAGCGCACAAACAAAAAGGGCGGCGGATAAATCCGCCGCCCTTGCACCCATCAGGATGCGACCCGCAAGGGCCTAGAAGTGGTAGTGCACTTCCGCCCCGATCAGACGCGGAGGCGTCAGGTCATAGGACTGTTGATAGGTGTACTTGGACCCAGCCGGCAGACCGCCAGCGGGCGCAGCCGCCCAGGTCGCACCAGCCGCAGCGTCGTAACCGATGCTGTCGAACAGGTTCTTCACATAGGCCACGAGCTCATAATTGCCGTGGTTGCTGGTCCAGGTGCCGCGCAGATCGACCTGGGACCATGATGGCGCCACGTCGTACTGGCTGCGGGTGAAGATGGACGAGTAGGACTTGTCCTTCCAGATATAGGAACCCGACACGGTCAGATTGCCCGGCTCGAACTCCCAGGTGTAGTTCGCGTTGAAGGCAATCTTGTTTTCAGGCGATTGGGGCAGGGAATTGCCCTTCACGCTCTGCACGACGTTATTGCTCGTGGTGCCGTTCCAGGTGGAGATGGCGGTGCCGCGCGGCTTGGCGCCTTGAGCCAGAGCCAGCGGGTCAGCCGGGTCGAGGAAACAACCATTGCTGGCCGCCGACAGGGTGCCCGTGAAGGCGGGGCAGTCTGTCAGGATTTCCGTGTGGTCATAGCCATAGGTCAGGGACAGGTGAAGATTGCGCATCGGCGTCCAGCCGGTCGTAATCTCGATACCGTCCGACACGGCCTTCGGGATGTTGATGAACTGCGTCAGGTTCGTGCTGCCGCCGGGGATCAGCACGGGCTGGGCCAGGGGCAGCTGATCGTTCGCATAGTCATAATAGAACATGGCCACGTCGAAGGTCAGGGTCTTCTCAAACCAAGACTTCTTCAAACCCAGTTCGTAGTCGTTGACCGATTCCGGAGCGGCTTCCGAATTGGCGCCGATGAAGCCGGCGTTAAGCGCAAAGGCCTTGTAACCGCGGTTGTAACGGGCATAGGCGAGGGTGTCCTTGTCAGGCGTCCATTCCACGCCCAGCGTCCCGGTGACCGCGTCGGAATGGTCCAGCAGATGACGCACGGCGTCGCCCGCAAATCCGCCCGTCGTCGGGAATGAGACCGTGCTGTTAATTCCCTTGCCCGGCGCATAGCTGACCAGGAAGCGGGTGATGTCGAGCACAGGCGTATATTGGCCCAGCAGACCGGCAAGTGTGCTGTTGGTGAACTGCAGGTAGCGCGCTTCTTCCTGCGCCGACTTGCGGTCATAGGTGTAGCGGATACCAGCCGTCAGCTTCCACGCATCATTGAACTTGTAATCGATCTGAGCGAAGGCCGCGGTGGTGTTGATATGGTCCTGATAGTTCAGATAGAGGAAATCACCAGCCTGATTTGGATTATTGACCGTCTGGCCAGGCGCCGCAGCCGCGCCCAGAAGGCTGCTGATATACTGGGTGGCTTCCGTGCCCTTCACCAGATCAACCACATTCCAGGTCGAGCCGTTGAGCTGGGGTTGGTCCGAAGCTTCCGTTTCCGGGTTATTGTCCGTTTCGTCATAGTAATAGGCGCCGGCGATCCAGCTCAGCTTGCCGCCGCCCGTGGAGCTGAAGGTCAGTTCATGGCTCCACCAGTCGGTCTGGGTCGTGAAGGTGAAGTTTTCGTGGCCACTGACCGTCAGAGGGCTACAGGAGCCCGCCGCCAGGGCGTTGTGATAGCCGCACACATTGCCAGCCGCGACGCCGACAGCCGCCAGCGGATAGAGCGGAAGCTGATAGGACGTCAGAGACGAGGGCTGGTTGAGGAAGTTAGGACCCGACAGGGAGTAATGATACTGGCTGTAACCACCCACATATTTCATGTCGAACCCGTCGAAATGGTGGGTCCAGTGGAAGTTGAACGAATAGGCGCCGTGCACATTGATCGAGGTCGGCGTGTTCTGGGAGATGGTGCGATTCTTCAGGGTGGTCGGGTTGATGCTGCCCGGCGTGCCGGTCACGATTGAACCGGGAATAACCCCAGCCGTGGCGTCCGGATTGAAGAACAGCGTGTTGGAGCCGACAAGCTCTGTGTCATAGGCGCCGATCGTGGGCGTGCCGAGCAGGCCGCCGGGGCCGCCGCGGTCGCCGTTGAAGCGCAGATCATAGGCCATGAACCAGATCTCGTCCTTCTCCTTCTTGTACTGAAGTTGAAGTTCGACATAGGGGTCATGGTGCACTTCGCCGGTGGACTTGCCCGCCGTGTTCTTGAAATAGCCCTTGTCCTGATCGACATTGTAGCCGCTCAGGCGGAAGGACAGGCCTTCCACGCCGCCGACCGGCCCGGTCACTGTGGCTTCCAGCTTGTTGTACTGATAATTCCCGATCGCTGCGCGAACTTCGCCGCCGAAGGTTTCCGACGGACGACGCGACTGCGTGTTGATGACGCCGCCGATGGCGTTACGGCCATACAGGGTGTTCTGCGGGCCCAGCAGCACTTCCACCTGATCCACGATCATATCATCGCGACCCACCAGGAAGGTGGAGTTGGTGAAGAGGTCGTTGTCGTAAACACCCACCGATGAGTCAGCCGCATAGATATTGGTGGAGCGCGCCAGACCGCGCATCACCGGACGGTCAAGCTGACTTGAATAGGTCAGGCCGGGCGTGAAGTTGGTCATGTCCTGAACGCTGTTGATCCCGATCAGGGCGCGTTCTTTTGAGGTGAAGGCGGTGACGGCGACTGGAACCTCTTGCAGGTTCACGGAGCGCTTTTCAGCGGTAACCACCACTTCTTCAACGACATTGCCCTTGGCGGGCTTGGCGGCGTCTGCCGCGCCAGCATCGTCGGCCCAGGCGGCTCCGCCTGATATCGCCGCCGCCAGGGCGGCCGATGCAAAGAGTACACCCTTGGTGTGCTTATTCATTCCCTATTCCTCCCAGAGTACCTTGCCGCTTTTTCGCAGCTTTGGTTGGAGACAGCGTCATATGCAATCTTCGACTGGGATAGTGCCGCCTTGCACCTTACTGACGGAAGTTCACAAATGTCGCAAATATGCCACAGGCGCCGTAGCGTTATCTGATCACTGATAACTTAAAAGCGCCGCTTTTTGCGGCAAATCGGACCAAAACGACGCATTAAGGTTAACCACCGCCTGAAGAGCGCCGAAACAAAAAAGCCTCCGCAGTGTCCTGCGGAGGCTGATTTGGTGGAGCTAAGCGGAGTCGAACCGCTGACCTCTTGAATGCCATTCAAGCGCTCTACCAG
>CAIOJR010000248.1 GCA_903858685.1 uncultured Caulobacterales bacterium
CCAGGTGCTTCGGCCCGCTCGCGTCGGCGGTGATGAACGGCAGGTTGACTTCCGTCTCCTTGGACGACGAGAGCTCGATCTTCGCTTTTTCGGCGGCTTCCTTCAGCCGCTGCAGCGCCATGCGGTCGCGGCGCAGGTCGATGCCCTGCTCCTTCTGGAACTCGTCGCAGAGATAGTTGACGAGACGCATGTCGAAGTCTTCGCCGCCGAGGAAGGTGTCGCCATTGGTCGACTTCACCTCGAACACGCCGTCGCCGATTTCCAGGATCGACACGTCGAACGTGCCGCCGCCCAGGTCATAGACCGCAATCTTCTTGCCTTCGGACTTGTCCAGGCCATAGGCCAGAGCGGCCGCCGTGGGCTCGTTGATGATGCGCAGAACGTCCAGACCGGCGATCTTGCCCGCGTCCTTGGTCGCCTGACGCTGGGCGTCGTTGAAATAGGCCGGAACGGTGATCACGGCCTTTTCCACCTTCTCGCCCAGATGGGCCTCGGCGGCTTCCTTCATCTTGATCAGAATGAAGGCGGAGATCTGCTGCGGCGAGTACTCCTTGCCATGGGCGCGCACCCAGGCGTCTCCATTGGGTCCCTTGCAGATTTCGTAGGGCACCATGCCCTTGTCCTTGGTCACCATCGGATCGTCATATTTGCGGCCAATCAGGCGCTTGATGGCGAAGAAGGTGTTGGCGGAATTGGTCACGGCCTGACGCTTGGCCGGCTGGCCAATCAGACGCTCGCCATCTTCCTGCAAGGCGACTACGGACGGGGTGGTGCGAACGCCCTCGGCGTTTTCGATGACCTTGGGGGCCTTGCCGTCCATGATGGCGACGCAGCTATTGGTCGTGCCCAGGTCAATCCCGATAATCTTGCTCATTTAAGGCTCTCACTCCTTCTTGGCGGACAGTCCTGCCGGCCTTGCAATCAAGCGCCGGGATTTGGCCCGTCCCCTTGTTAAACGACGACACCCTGATCAGCCGCGTCCGGACCGCCAGAATGGCCCTCACGCGCTGAGTGTTGATGCGCATATGGGAAAAACTTTTCGCCCCGCAAGACCGCAATTTCCGTAGGGCTTATCACGACGGGTCGCGTCAATCCCGGGAACGGAGACTCAGGTCCGGCTGAATAGCGGAAAATCAGCCCGCTGGAAGGTCTTTTCGCGTCCAGCCGCCGCCAAGCGCCTGAATAAGGCCGACACTGGCCACAAGCCGCGCCCTTTGGGTGGCCACCCGCGACTGAGCCGCGGTCAAGGAGGTGTTCTGGGCCAGAATGACCGCGCTATAGGCGACCAGGCCCGAGCGGTACTGGTTGGTGATGACAGCCTCCGCCTGACGCGCATCGCTCAGGGCGGCGTCACGCAGTCGCACCTCCTCCTCGAGCGTGCGCAGGGCGGCGATCTGGTCCTCCACATTGCCAAAGGCGGCCAGAACCGTCTGGCGATACTGGGCCAGCCTCTGGCGATAGAGGCCCTTGGCGCCGCGCACGGCCGCCTGGCGGGCGCCGAAATCGATGAGGGACTCCGTCGCGCTGGCGCCATAGGCCCAGCTGGCGCTGCCCGCCTTGAACAGGTTCGCCACCTTGCTGGCGGCGGAGCTGTCCGATCCGCTGAGCGACAGGGCCGGGAAATAGGCCGCCATGGCCACGCCGATCTCGGCGCTGGCGGCCGCGACCGCGCGCTCCGCCGAAGCCACGTCCGGGCGGCGCTGCAACAGGGTGGAGGCCAGATCGAGCGGCGCAGACGGCGCGCCCTCGGCCAGGGCCCCGGGGGCCAGACTGAAATTGGCCGGGGTTTCGCCGACCAGCAGGGCGATGGCGTGTTCGAGCTGAGCACGTTGCTGGCGCAGATCCGCCAGGCTGGCCTCAGCATTCTCAAGCTGCGTGCGCGCGCTCATCACATCGGCGCGGGCCGCTGTGCCCACATTGTACTGGTTCTGGGTCAGTTGCAGGGCGCGCTGATAATTGGCGACCGTCGCGGTCAGGATGGTGTTGAGCTCATCCGTCTCCCGGATCTGGAAATAGTCGTCAGCCAGTGCGGCCTGAAGGCTGAGGCGCACATTGGCCAGATCAGCCGCGCTGAGTTGCGCATTGGCGCGGGCGGCTTCGATCTGGCGGCGCACCTTGCCCCACAGGTCCGGCGACCAGGCCGCCGTCAGTCCCGCCGAATAGCTGGTGGTCTTGATCTGCGCGCCCTGTGCATCGGCGTGGCTCCTGGAGCCGGACGCGTCCGCGCCCAGCGTCGGGACGAGGCCGGACTGGGACTGGGCCAGGGCCGAGCTGGCCTGCTGATAGGCCGCTTCCTGAGCGATCAGGGTCTGGTTGGAGACGCTGATGCGCTTTTCCAGACCGTCCAGCACCGGATCATTGAACCCAGCCCACCAGGCGCCGCGATCGAGCATGTCCATGGGCTGGCTGGGGGTCCAGCCGGTCGCCTCCTTGAACAGGGTCTCAGTGGGTGCGGTCGGGGTCTTGTAGTCTGGACCAACCGCACAGGCGGTCAGAAGGGCTGACGCCGCCAAGAGGGCGACGATGAGCGGTCGGGTCATGTGGAGCCTCGCTCGGGCGTTGAAGAAGCATTGATGAAGCCGAACAGGCGGCGGCGGCGAAGGGTTCTGGGGCGGCGGTGTCTGAACCGGTCCATATAGATGTAAACCACAGGCGTGGTGAGCAGGGTCAAGACCTGGCTGGCCACCAGGCCGCCGATGATGGTCACGCCCAGAGGCTGGCGCAGCTCGCCCCCCTCGCCCAGCCCGAAGGCGAGCGGCAAGGCCCCCAATATGGCCGCCACTGTCGTCATCAGGATGGGACGGAAGCGCAACATGGAGGCCTGATAGATGGCCTGCATCGGCGTGGCGCCGTCGCGCTCCGCCTGTAGCGCGAAGTCGATGATCAGAATGGCGTTCTTTTTCACGATCCCGATCAGCAGGATCACCCCAATCAGGGCGATGATCGAGAATTCCAGATGGAAGATCAAAAGCGCCAGCACCGCGCCGACGCCCGCTGACGGCAGGGTCGACAGAACCGTGATCGGATGAACATAGCTCTCATAAAGAACGCCGAGCACCAGATAGACCGCCACCAGCGCCGCCAGGATCAGCAGGGGCTCGGTCGACAGACTGTCGGTAAAGGCCTGGGCCGTGCCCTGGAAACCGCCATGGACGGCGCCGGGCATGCCAATGGCGGCGATGGCGGCATTGACCTCCTTCTGCGCGTCGGACAGCGAATAGCCCGGCGCCAGATTGAAGGAGATGGTCGTCGCCACGGTCTGGCCCTGGTGGCTGATCGACAGGGGCGTATTGTTCGGGCCCCAGTTGGAAATGGCCGCGAGCGGGATCATTCGCTCCGCCGAGGTCGAGATGGCGGCGCCCGTCTGGGCCGCCGTCGCCCCGGTCGTGGTGCGGGTGGTTCCCGCCCCGTTGAGCGCGGTGGTCGAGCCGGTCGCGCCCGAAGACCCTGTGGCGAGCGCCGTGGCCGCCGGCGCTGTGGCCGAGGCGGCTCCGCCCGGACCGGGCGCGGGCGGGGCGGACAGGGCGAGCCAGGACCGGGCGGCCCCGTCGCGACTATAGAGGGTCGAGGCCGGGTTGGGCGACTGAGTCGCCGCCGGGTTGACCGGGCGGTCCAGCCGGGCGACGGCGGTGAGCTGCGCACTGACGGCGGGCGAGGCGCTGGAGGCCGTGGTCTGGGCCACCGGCGGGAGCCAGGTCTCATAGAGACTGTCCGCATAGCGACCAAAACCGGGCTCGGCCTCCATCACCACATGGTACTGGTTCAGCGGATTATAGATGGTGGAGACCTGCCTCTGGCCGAACAGGTCATAGAGGATGTTGTCCATCTGCTGGGCGGTGACGCCCAGCCGCGCGGCGGCGTCGCGATCCAGAGTGACATAGGTCTCAAGCCCATGTTCCTGCTGGTCGGAGTTTACATCGGTCAAAAGGGTCGAGCGCTTGAGCTGGTTGGTCAGTCGCTCCGACCAGAGCCGCAACAGGTCCAGATCGTCGCTCTCCAGGGTGTACTGATACTGGGCGGCGGACTGGCGCCCGCCAATGCGGAACTCCTGCTGCACCTGAAGGAACATCGAGGCCCCGGGCACGCGCATCAGCTGGGGCCGCAGGCGCTGGGCCACCAGATCGCCGGTCAGGCCGGGCCGCTCCGACTTGGGCTTGAGATCGGCGAACATGAAGCCGCCGGGGCCGAAGGTGAAGCCCACCACATGGTTCACGGCCGGGTCGCTGGAGACGATCTTCTGCAGGCGGACGAACTTCTGGCTGGTGAGCCCAAACGAGCTGGCCTGATCCACCTGCATCCCGCCCGCCAGCTGTCCGCTGTCCTGCTGGGGAAACAGGCCCTTGGGCACGATGATATAGAGATAGACGTTCAGCCCGATCACGCAGAGCAGGATCAGCATGACCACGCGCCGGTGATCCAGCGCCCAGGCGAGCGAGCGGCCATAGGTGGCCGTCAGCAGCGCAAAACCGTCTTCCAGCGCCTGGCTGATCCGATTCAGCAGGGTCTTGCGGCGCGGGCTGTCCAGTGGCGCGGGTTCGCTGACCAGGCGTGCGGCCATCATGGGGGTGAAGGTCAGGCTGACGATCAGCGACACCAGGATGGCGGCGGACAGGGTCATGCCGAACTCGACAAAGAACTTGCCGACCACCCCGCCCATCAGAAGGATCGGCAGGAACACCGCCACCAGCGAGATGGAGATGGAAATGACGGTGAAGGCCACCTCGCCCGCCCCCTTCAGCGCGGCCTGATAGCGCGGCATGCCGTTTTCGACGTGGCGGGTGATATTCTCCAGCACCACGATGGCGTCATCCACCACAAAGCCGGTCGCCACGGTCAGCGACATCAGGCTCAGATTATCGAGGCTGTATTTCAACAGGTACATCAGGCCCAGCGCCCCGGCGAGGGACACCAGCACCGCCACCGCCGGGATGATCACCGCGCGCCCGTTGCGCAGGAACAGCAGCACCACCACCACCACCAGAGAGGTCGAGATGGCGAGCGAGCGCTCCACCTCGAACAGTGAGGCGCGCGTGGAGGTCGTGCGGTCCACCGCCACCTCCAGATCGATCTGGGGCGGCAGTTCGGCCTTCAGATGCGGAAGTTCCGCCTTGATGCGGTCCACCGTGGCGATCACATTGGCCCCGGGCTGGCGGGTGATGCGCACGACAATGGCGGGCTTGCCGTCGGCCATGCCCATCTGGCGCAC
>CAIOJR010000249.1 GCA_903858685.1 uncultured Caulobacterales bacterium
CGTAAACCCGAAAGACGCTCGACCACAGGGCTGAGTCGAACATCCAGGCGGCGCTGTTGCTCTGAGCGCCGTGCAGCAGCACCAGAGGCGGTGCATCCGCCGCGCCGGATGAGATGACGAAGGTCTCCCCCTGACGGGTTGCGACGCGGTGCTCTTCATGGGGCGTCGGCCATTGGTCGAGGACCTGGCGATAGCGCTCGCCGACCTCTGCGGCGCCTTGCGCCGTGCGATAGATCACGCTCATCGCAAAGCCCCCAAAAAGGCGTCTAGCGCCTTTAGCACCGCCGCCACATCAAGCGGGGTTCCGATCAGGACAAGTTTCAGGCAGCGAAGTTGAGGGTCATAGATCGTGCTCAGATGGATAGGGTCAGGACGGGCTTGCGCACCCGTCAGCCATGCATTGAGCATCGCCGCCAGCCGCCCTGACTCCGCCGACGACAGGTCGGGCGCATCGACCGCACACGAGACCCTGACTTGACCGGCGTCCGGCTTCCGTTCGACCGCGCCGCCTGCGAAGGCGAACAGATCCGACTGGAGAATCCGATAGGACTTGCCGATTCGGGCGCCGCGCAATCGCTGCTCATGGAGGAGCCGCAGCACTGTCTTTGGATGCAGCCCCAATTGCTTCGCTGCCTGCGCGACTGTGAAAAACGACTCTGACATGCGACCTCCAGTCCATAATACTCCATATAATGTGCCATTTCTGGCGTCAATATGGTATAATAGGGAAGATTGAGGCGGTTATGGACGAGGGAAGATGCAGTACGGACGGCGGTGAGAGAGGGTGCGTCTTTCCTGCGCCGTCGCCCGAGGGAATCTCATTCTATCGGCGCCGTGAGCCGGTCTGTGGAACGTCGATTTCGGCAAATTGATCCGGACCGTTACGGTTTTTGTAGTCTTCCGTGCCAAGGTCTGTGGAATGAGGGGCTAAAGGCCTTTGATCGGAACCGGGACATCCGATGATCCTTCTCCAGCTGCAGGTTATAAACAGCACCTATGTAAACCGGGCGGCGACGCGGGTTATCTCACTGATTTTTATTGGTTATATAAGTGTTCATCTCGGCGTCCTTTCCCCTGTCCAGGCCATGCTGTGGCTTGGCGCCTGTCTTCTCGTTGAGGCCGGGGTCATCGGGACATTGCGCCACTTGATGAGCAAGCACGCCGCAGAGGTGGATCTGGCGACCCCTGTGGACCTGCGCGGCGTGAAAATCCTGACCGCCCTTACATGCTGGTTGGCCGCGATCCCGGCGGTTTTCACGCCGCTTCACCCGATCCAGACACAGGTCTTCGGCGTATTGCTTTGCGTGGGCGGACTCATCGGAATCGCATCACAGCGGGATATGCGGCGATGGACCTTCTTAACCAATGCGCCCATCTTCGCCGGAGCATTGATCGCCAATCTCTTCATGCTCGCAACCCCCGAAAATCGCTGGGTCTTTCTAGTGTTGGGCGCTGTGTTCATCGCAAACACCGTGACGGCTTCGGTCACGACCAGCATGGCGCTGAATGGGCTGGTTGAGTCCCGAATGGACGCCGCTCGGGCGAACCTGGCCAAGAGCATGTTTGTCGCCCGGATGGGGCACGAAATCAGGACGCCGCTCAACGGCGTGTTGGGGGTCGCAGACCTGATGGCGATGGAAGACCTGCCGCCCCGCCACCATGCACATCTGGAGCTTATCAGACAGTCGGGCCGGGCTCTGTTGTCACTGTTGAATGACCTGCTCGATTTCTCAAAAATCGAAGCGGGCAAGCTCACCTTGACGCCGACGCCACAGAACCTGCGCCTCGCCGTGGAACCTGCCTGTGCTGCATTTGGCATCATGGCCCAGGAAAAGGGGCTGAGCTTCCAGTCGGACCTCGCCGCGATCGACGCCTATTTCAACATCGACGGCCCCCGGGTGGGTCAGATCATCCAGAACTTTTTATCAAACGCGGTGAAATTTACGGACCTGGGTGAAATCCGACTATCCAGCGCCAGGGTCGAAAACACCGTCATCATCAATGTAACCGATACGGGGCCAGGGATTACGGATGACGAAATGCCAAGGCTGTTTCGCGAATTTTCCCAGATCGAGCACTCCGGGCGCCTCAAGGCCGGGACAGGCCTTGGACTGAGCATATGCAGCCAGCTCGCCAAATTGATGGGGGGAGAGGTGACATGCACATCCGCCAAGGGAGCGGGCTCGACCTTCACGCTCACGCTGCCCGTGGTTCCGCTCTCCGCGCCCGTTCCTGAGGCGCCCGTCACCGCCCTTGCATTTCGAGAGCGGACGCATGCGAAGATCAGACCTGAGACGCGCCGCGATGAGGCGCAAGCGCCCGCGCTGCGGGTCTTGGTCGCCGAAGACCACCCGACAAACCAGATCGTGATTTCAGGCCTGTTGGCCAATGCCGGGTGCGACTTTCACATCGCGCCCAATGGCCACAAGGTCGTGGAGGCGTGGAGAGTCGGAGACTGGGACCTGGTGTTGATGGACATACAAATGCCGGTCATGGATGGACTGGCCGCCACCCGGCTCATTCGATCCCTCGAACTCAGCGAAACACGGCCTCGCACCCCGATCTATGGATTTTCAGCCGACGCCATGTCGCATCAGGTGGCGGAGCAACTTGCGGCTGGCCTTGACGGTCATTTGCAAAAGCCTGTCCAGATCGAAGCGCTTTTTCAACTGCTCGGCGATATTGAAAGATCGATCCATGGAAGATCGGACCCCGTGATTCCTATTTCAGAATTTGTCGCTCCAGCCCCTTGACCCGTCCCCTGGGGCCAGCCTCACAGACATAGAGGTTCGCATGGAGGACGATGCGGTGGAGCATTGGTTTGGACCGGCCGAATTGGCGGCGCGCCTGGGCATAAGCGCCAAGGCGTTGCGGGTTTACGAGCGTGTCGGGCTTGTCCAGCCTCTCCGCACCGAAAATGGCTGGCGCACATATGGGCCAGAGCAACAGGCGCGGATCTACCAGGTGCTCGCCCTCAAACGGCTGGGCCTTAGTCTGGTTCGCATTGAGGACCTGCTGGCTGGCCGATTGGCCAGCCTCGACACTGTTCTGGCGCTGCAGCAGCATCTTTTGCAGA
>CAIOJR010000250.1 GCA_903858685.1 uncultured Caulobacterales bacterium
AACCGAAAAGCTGGAGGCCCTCTGCGCTATGGTCGCACGAGGGCTCGCTCTCCACCACTTTGGTGATGTTATTCCTTCGGACTGCAACGTCATAGCTGGAGCGGTCACCTTGGAGGGGGAAGTCGCCTTCGGTCGGCTGTTGGCCACGAACGGCACCCGAGTTCACGGGAGCTTCGGAGACGGAGCTATTGTCTATGAAGGGCTTCAAAGTGTTCAGGACCCCCACCTAACGATTTGGCGCATTTGCTTATACGGGGGAGTTCGGCTCGGCGACGAGCCACGATCGCCCGACGATGAAGCAAGGCATATTTGGGTAACAACATCAAAGAACCCGGCCTTCGCCAAGCTCCTCGAGATCTAGCGAAGCTGACCACCAGCCGGAGCAGGAGCGTGTTCTCCCGCCAACGCTCATCGGAGCAATGCCATCCCGGCTCCGACATGTGCGACATCCTCGCCACGCGCCTGTCCGTTTGATTGCTCCGTGAGGACCCCGACGATACGCACTTCGCCGCGAATAAGTCCGACGGTGTCCACCATCGGGCAGCCTGACAAGCCCGACGGAACCGGCGTCACGGACGAAAGACCGCTTGTCGTGTTGATATTGCGGCGATGGGTGTAGCGGAGGCCCACCAGGCCACTGCCAACGGCCACGCCGACGTTCGTATATAGGAACAGCTTCGGCCCAAGCATGTTGCGGGGTTCTGTCGCAAATTTTTAACCGGCCCGCCGGAATTTCGCGCCTTTAGCGTGTGTCAGGACTAAATCACAATGTTCAAGGGCCGACATTTCGACCGATCTGTCATTCTTCTGTGCGTGCGCTGGTATCTGACTTACGGCCTCAGCTTGCGGGACCTGGAAGAGATGATCTTCGAGCGCGGCATTCGGCTAGATCATTCGACGATCCACCGCTGGGTGGTACACTTTACCCCGATGTTGTTCACGGCCTTCAACCTGCGAAAGCGGTCCGTCACCCATAAATGGCATCTCGATGAGACCTATATCAAGGTCCGGGGAGAGTGGCTGTATCTCTACCGCGCCATCGATAAGACAGGCGCCACAGTTGAGTTCCATTTCAGCAAGAACCGAGACCTTCCGGCCGCCAAACGCTTCATCCGTAAGGCTCTGGCTCGGCATGGACGCCCCGCCCAGATCACCATTGATGGGTCTGCGACCAACCGGACCGCTATCCTTGAAGGCGACATGGAGGCCAGGCTGACACTGCCGACGGCAGCCAACGACCAGGAACCGATCACCATCCGCAACAGCAAATACAGGAACAACCGCATCGAGCAGGATCACAGGCGGATCAAGCGCCGCATCGGACCCATGCTCGGCTTCAAATCCGAGGCCTGCGCCGATGTCATCCTCGGCGGCATCGAGCTGGTGAACATGATCCGTAAGGGTCAGTTGGACATCGCCGACAGGCGGAATCCGCCCATAGCTGATCAGTTCGAAAGCCTGGCAGCTTAATTTACAATGTCAAAGATCGTATTCAAACATGAGTTCGTGGATGCGACAGAACCGCTGATTGGCGCACCGTTTTTCATCAGCGTCGCCCTGGCCCTCGGCGCGCTCCTCGTCACTGTGCGAATTGCCGGGCGAGCGACGCGCAGACCCCAGGCGACCTGAAACCGGTTGGAGCGCATCGGCGCCGGGAAGGAAGGACCGGATCTGGCGATCCCGCCCTTCTTCATGTCTGGACTAACCGGAAATTGGATGGACTCCCCCGCTCAATGGGGGGTGGATTTTCGCAAGCCTTCAATCTCGTCCTTGAGCTTGAGCTTTTTTCGTTTGAGTTCCTTAAGCCTGCCCGTATCTGCGCTCGGTCGAATTGTTTCCTCCCTTATCGCCCGTTCGAGGGTCTGATGCCGGGAATCGAGTTCTTTGATACGAGCGTCCAACGCCATGGGGCGCCTCCTTGCCTGTCAATCCGTGGAGTGAACACCCGTAAGGCGGACTTGTCAGGTCACTCTGACGTGATCAAAAATAGTCCCCGCAACAGAAATCGCGCCGACTTCAGTTGCTCTTTACCTGGAGATGGGCAGATAGCGGTCTGGTCAAGCGCCAGCCATGCAGGAAGTCTTTGACTTCAGGCCTGGGCAATGAGGGAATGACGCATGAATGATCATGATTCAGGCGAGGACGAAGCGACAACCCTGGTCAAGTCGCGACTGGCGGACCTGCGTCATGAACACCAGGACCTTGACGCCGCTGTCGCCGCCATGATGCGCCAGCCCTTTCCCGACATGATCCAGATCGCGCGGATGAAGAAGCGCAAACTGGCCCTGCGCGACCAGATCATCAAGCTGGAAGACCAGCTGACGCCAGACATCATCGCCTGACGCTGTCAGTTTTCCGAGACGGGTCCGCATCGGCGCCCTTGTGCAGATACATGGCGGCGTCAGCCTGAGACAAAAGCTCCGCGGCGCTCTGGCCCGGAGAAAAACATCTGACGCCGAAGGACAGGGCCAGGGGAATGCTGCGGCCCTCGAAAACCGCCGGCTGACCGGATATCAGATCGCACAGGGCGCGGCCCTTGGCCATGGCCGCCGCCGGATCGGCCTGGGCCAGCACCACGGCGAACTCGTCTCCGCCCAGCCTGCCCACCACGTCTGATTCGCGCACATTGGAGGACAGAGTGGCGGCGACCGCCTGAAGTGCGGCGTCCCCGCCTGCATGGCCATAGGTATCGTTGACGGCCTTGAACCCGTCCATGTCGAAGAAGATTACGGCAGCGGTTGTCTCGTAGCGCTCACAATAGGCCACGATGCGAGACAGCTCCCGCATGAAGGCGCGCCGGTTCAGGACCGGCGTCAACGGGTCGCGGTCGGCCAGCATTTCGGTCTCGACCAGACGGCGTTGCAGACGCTCGACCTCGGCCTGCAGACGCACGATTTCCGCCCTCATCAGGTCCATCGGCCCAGAGGCGTCCACATCTGTCATCGTCACTCAAGAACCTTTGGATTGCGGGCGCGCGCTGCATCCCTATACTCGCGCGCTTCCAGCCCGTAACGGGCCTATTTGGGACGCCATGAATTGGTGAAGTCAATGGCCCCTGAAAAGGGCGCGGCGCCGGTCGCCATCATCATGGGCAGCCGGTCGGACTGGCCGACCCTGAAAGCGGCGGCAGATGCGCTCGACCTGCTTGGCGTGCCTTACGACGCCCGGGTCATCTCCGCCCATCGCACGCCGGAGCGGATGTTCAGCTTCGCCAAGGGGGCCAGGGCGGCGGGTTTCAAGGTGATTATCGCCGGGGCCGGCGGCGCAGCCCACCTGCCGGGCATGACCGCATCGCTGACCGATTTGCCGGTTCTGGGCGTGCCGGTGGAATCCAAAGCGCTAAAGGGCATGGACTCGCTTTTGTCCATCGTTCAGATGCCCGGGGGCGTTCCCGTCGCCACCCTCGCCATCGGAACGGCGGGCGCCAGGAACGCCGGACTGCTGGCCGCCCAGATTCTGGCCCTGTCGGACGAAGCGCTCGCCGCGCGGGTCTCGGCCTGGCGTCAGGCCCAGACAGACGCCGTTTTGGAGACTGTGGAAGATTGACACCGAACCTTCCTCTGCCGCCTAACGCCACGATCGGCATATTGGGCGGCGGGCAGCTCGGGCGCATGCTGGCTCTGGCCGCCGCGCGACTGGGCTTCGACGCCTGCATCCTGACGCCTCACGAGGCCGCGCCCGCCAGCCGCGTGGCCGCCTCCAGCCTTGTCGCGCCCTATGACGATCCCGTCGCCCTGGCCGAACTGGTTGAGCGGTGCGCGGTCATCACCTTTGAGTTCGAGAACGTGCCCGCCCCTGTGGTGGAGCGGCTGGTCGCTGCGGGGTCATGCGTGGCGCCGGGGCCTCTGGCGCTCGCCGTCGCTCAGGACCGGATCGCGGAAAAGTCCTTCTTCATCAGTGCGGGCGTCGCCTGCGTGCCCTTCGCCCAGATCGACAGGGCCGAAGACATCCCCGCAGCGCTCGCCCGCCTGGGGGCGCCTGCCCTGCTGAAGACCCGCCGCGAAGGTTATGACGGCAAGGGTCAGGTCTGGGTGACCCACGCGGATGAAGCCCAGACCGCCTTCACCAGCATCGGCGGCGTTCCCGCCATTCTTGAAGGCAAGGCGGACTTCGTGCGGGAAGTTTCCGTGATCGCGGCGCGCAGCTGGACGGGCGAAATCGCCGCCTATCCGTTGGCTGAGAACCATCATGAAAACGGAATTCTGCGGAAAAGCGTCGTTCCGGCGCAGGTCTCCGCCCAGACCGAAGGACAGGCGCTAGCCATTTCTGAGCGTCTGCTCGCCAGGCTGGACTATGTGGGCGTGATGGGGGTGGAGATGTTCGAACTGTCGGACGGGCGTCTGCTGGTGAACGAGATCGCGCCGCGCGTCCACAATACCGGCCATTGGACATTGGACGCCTGCGAGGTTGACCAGTTCGAGCAGCACATCCGCGCGATCGCCGGCTGGCCGCTGGGCCCCACTCGCCCCCTGGCCTCAGCCGAGATGATCAATCTTCTGGGAGAAGAGGCTCTGGATTGGCAAAGGCTGGCCGCCGATCCCGGCGCGCGCTTGTGGCTCTATGGCAAGGACGGCGCCGCACCCGGTCGCAAGATGGGCCATGTCAACCGGCTGACGGGCCCCTATCCGGGCTGACGCCCCCAGTGTCGGACCCATAGCGCAAACGAGCCGCAGCGTCCGCCACGGCCCGCGCCAAGCCTTCGGGATTGACCGTGGAGCGCGCCTTGAACTTTTCAAACTGCATCACCGCATCGATGCTGCGGGTCAGATGTGCGCGGGCCGCCGCTTCGCCCTGAGCCAGCCGCACGCCCAAGGTCGAGGCGATAACGCCCGACAGGATGGCGCGCTTGCTGTAGTGGTTGAAATCCACCGCCGCATCGCCTGACCAGCGCCAGATCATGTCGGCCGAACCCCACAGCATGCGCGCGGCGAGGGCGACCCGGGATGGCCCGGCCAGATAGAGGCCGGCCTTGCGCACCGCCAAGTCGTCGACCATGGCCGCATCGATCCGCTCCAGCACAGCCTGGAAGATGCGTTCCCGGATCTTGAGATCGGCTGGATTGACTCTGGACAGCTTGAGGCGGGTTTCAGCGTCGTGACGGCGGATCAGCAGTCCCGCGAGATCGCGCGCCCCATTGGGGGCCAGAAGCTCCACTTCCGGCTTGGACAGGCCGATCTCTCGACCCGCGCGAAGCACCAGAGCATCGTCCCAGCGGCCATGATCCGGCAATTGAATGAGCGCAGCGTCCAGCAGGCGCTGTTCGGTCTGGTCGGCCCAATCGCCGTTATCCGGCGCGGCCTGGTCAATGGCGGGGTTGCTCATACCCCCGAAGATAGGGCATTCCTGTCGCCCGCGCCATGATCTCGCTCCGTGTGATGCGACTCATTCGTGGACAGAGCCGTTAGCCTCTGCTATCAGCCCCGCTAGGCACGGAAAGCTTCTTTCCGGGCGCAAGACACATTTTCTCATAACCGAACGCGCGGCTGCCGATCCCAGCGCGGACGGAGGTCCAGAGGAGGGCCTAGTCATCGTTCAGATTTTCGTCCGCGACAACAATGTCGACCAAGCGCTGAAGGCGCTGAAGAAGAAGATGCAACGCGAAGGCACGTTCCGCGAGATGAAGCGGCACGTCCATTACGAGAAGCCCTCTGAAAAGCGTGCTCGCCAGAAGGCCGAAGCCGTGCGCCGCGCCCGCAAGCTGGCGCGCAAGCGCGCCCAGCGCGAAGGCCTGATCGCCGCGCCGAAGCGGACGAAATAGAGCCCTTGGCTGCGACCGGGGAGGGGCTGCGCAAGGCGGCCCACCTCGCCCCGTAGCGCGCAGCGGGATCTAAATGTTTGGAATTGCGAAAGAAGGCTCCCCATCCGGGGGCCTTCTTTTTTGCGTTTCGGGTCTGGTTAACTGCGCCGCCCGATCAGCACGAGCAGGAAACGTCGCGCATCCAGTTTTTCGGTCGCCAGGGCGCCGGAGCGGAAGGCGCGACCCGCAAACAGCACCACCACCACCATCGTCGTGACGAGCATGACCAGTCCACCGATCAGCTCAGGCAGGGGTGCGCCTGCCGCCACACGGATGGTCATCAGAAAGGGTGTGAAGAAGGGAACCCAGACCAGAAGCTTCAAGGCGGGCGCATCCGGATGGGTGATCGACGCCCCCATGAAGACGATCGGCACGGTCAGAAGCACCATGATCGGACCCAGCAGGGTCTGGGCCTCGCGCGGGGTCTCGCAGAAGGAGCCGACCGCCGCAAAGACCGAGGCGTACATCAGATAGCCCGCCAGAAAGAAGGCGATGAACCAGAAGATCAGGCCGTTGCCGAGCAGGGCGGACAGGATCTGGGGCAACAGATCCGGCGAGGATCGCCCGACAAGCCACGCCCCGATCCCGCCCCAGAACGCCATCATGGTGAGGGACAGGGCCGCACCGCCCGCGATCTTGCCCGCCAGGATCTCGGTCACGGAGGCGGAGGACAACAGCACCTCGATCACCCGGTTGGACTTTTCCTCGATCACCGTATTGAGCAGGATGCCGGCGCCCGTCATGACAAGGGTCCATAACAGAAATGACAGGCCGACAGCCGCCAGCGCCGGAAGTTGGTCGCGAAACGACACCTTGCCCGCCACGCTGGCCTTTGGAGAATAGCCCTGCACGTCGGTCAGGTTGGCGTTGAGCCTGTCGCTCAACCCAGGATCGACGCCCGCCTGCGTCAGCCGCGCCCGGCGCAGCCAGACGTTCAGGTGTTCGCTGACCAGGCCGCCCAATCCGCCGACCGTAGGGGTGGGCGTCCACAGATCGACCTTCAGATGGTCCGCAGTACCGGAGATCACGGCGGCGGCGGACAGGGCGCGCCCGTTCGGCAGCTTCAATTCGCCGCTCATATAGGGTCGCAGCGCGACGGCCGCCTCTGACGGAGATCGGGCCTTGGCCACCCGGTCCGGGACCGGCGCCAGAACCGCGGCGGCGCGCGTAGGGGTTGGCGCCCTCACCCGCATCGCGGCCTGGTCGAACTGAGCCGCCGGCTCCCGCCCGGCGGGTCCGGCCAGACTGGAGACCAGCCAGGCCCCCGGCCCGCCCGCGCCCAGTCCGGTCACATCCACCACCATCAGGGTCGGCGGCGGCTCGCTCCGCGCAATCATCTGCGGACCCAGACTGGTCAAAAGGGCCACCACGGGCATGACCAGCAGCGACACCCAAAAACCCGGCGTGCGCAAGAAGGACAGATATTCGCGTGAAGCGATGATCAGGGCGCGCTTCATGCGTGCGTCTCCGCAGATAGGGCGCCGGCCTGTTCGGTCAGCAGGATGAAGGCGTCATGCAGATTGGGCTCGCGCGCCTCGAACCGGCTGATGGCCATGCCCTTGAGAAAGGCCTCGCGCAGGGCGGTGTTGGCTGTGGCGCCGGTCGCCAGATCGGCCAGGCAGCGCACGCCGTCGGGTATAGCCTCGCTGGACACCCGGACCACGCCGGGCAGGGCGGCGACTTCGTCCGGATTGAGCGCCCCCTCCAGCACCAGCCGTTGCGGGGCGGTCGCTCGGGCGGCGGCCACCGGGCCGTCAAAGACCTTGGCGCCCCGGGCCATCAGAACCACCTTGTCGCACAGCCGCTCGGCATGGGCCATGACGTGCGTGGAGAAGACCACCGTCGCGCCTCGGTCGGCGAGAGCGCGGATCAACTGCTCCAGACCCTGCTGATTGACGGGATCGAGACCGGAAAACGGCTCGTCCAAGACGACCAGTTCCGGCTCATGGACAAGGGCCGAAATCAGGGCCACCTTTTGCGCCATGCCTTTGGACAAGGCCTTCATGGGCCGGTTCACGGCCTGGCCCAAGCCCTGCTCCTCCATCATGCGTCGCCCGCGACGCTGCGCCTCTGCGGCATTGAGGCCTTTGAGCGCGCCGAAAAACCCGAAGGCCTGGCTGGGCGTCATTCGACGGTAGAGGCCACGCTCTTCCGGCAGGAATCCGATGCGGTTGCGCACCTTTCGGCCATCGTCAGCGCCCAGCACATTGATCCGACCAGCGCTGGGCGCCACCAATCCCAGAACCATGCGCAGAGTCGAGGTCTTGCCTGCGCCATTGGGGCCCAGAAAGCCGAAAATCTTGCCGCGCGGCGCTTCGAAACTGAGATCGCGCACCGCCAGATTGTCGCCATAGCGCTTCGAAACGCCGTCCAACTGCAAAGCCGGTTCAGCCATGCCCTAAACCCCCTGACCAGACATCGACCTACGACGCCAGAGCCGTCACCGGTGAGGCGACTCAGGACCGTTCGCCACATCACGGCCAAAGTGCACCAGGCGCGCGATCACCTCAACCCAAAGGTTGCAGAACCTGTCGGAGGGCGCTCAGACTCATGTCGCCCCGCCGCGACCCAGGACGATCCGGACCGGATGCGCCCGCCAGAGACGCCGCCGGGTTCCTGCGCAGCCTGAGCCTGGGCGGGCGTTCGAGAATATGATCACTCTCATTGTCGCTCATATACGACCTCTGGCAGACAGTCGCCGACTCGACCGGCGTTTGAAAAAAGCGTCCCCCTGACGAGAAAAAGACCGGAGCTATCACGCCGTGAACTTTCAGGAACAGGCTATGATCCTGGGCGTGATCGCCCAGTTCTGCGGCGCCGTGGCGACATTCGCCGTGGGCCTGGCGGCTCTGAACATGGGCAAGACCCAGACCAAGGCGGCCCTGTTTGACCACCGCTTCGGCGTCTATCGGCGCCTGTCTGAGGCGGTCGCCGAAATCAATATGGCCAGCGCTGTGCGCGACCTGCCGCTGGAGGAGATTCATCAGTGCCTTTATGCGTCGAAATTCCTCTATAGCGAGGAAATTCATAAGGATATCGAGCAGATCTGGGTCGCCGCCAATGGCGCGCGCTGGGTGGCTCCGCTGGAGCATCGGGCGCGGTCCCATGCCGAGCAGGCCGAAGATCGCAGCCAGCGCGCCGAGATCAACCGGATCTGGGACGCGCTGGAGCCTAAAATGTCGCGCTCTCTGGCGACGTGGAAAGACTAGGGGCGCCTGTTACAGCGCCTTGACAATACCCTCGACCATCTTCTTGGCGTCGGCGAACAGCATCATGGTGTTGTCGCGGAAAAAGAGTTCATTCTCCACGCCTGCATAGCCCGACGACATGCCGCGCTTGACGAAGAGCACGGTGCGGGCTTTTTCGACGTCAAGGATCGGCATGCCATAGATGGCCGACGTTTTGTCCGTCTTGGCCGCTGGATTGGTGACGTCATTGGCGCCGATGACAAAGGCGACGTCGGCGGTGGAAAACTCTGAATTGATGTCCTCCAGCTCAAACACCTCGTCATAGGGCACATTGGCCTCAGCCAGCAGCACGTTCATGTGGCCCGGCATCCGACCGGCGACAGGGTGGATGGCGTATTTCACCTCTACCCCTTCCTCCTTCAACTTGTCGGCCATTTCACGGAGCGCGTGCTGCGCCTGGGACACCGCCATGCCGTAGCCTGGCACGATGATGACCTTGGACGCGTTCTTCATGATGAAGGCTGCATCGTCAGCGGAGCCCTGCTTGACCGGGCGCGTTTCCTTGACGCCGCCGCCCGCCGCTGCGTCCTCGGCGCCAAAGCCGCCGAGAATGACGGAGATGAAGCTACGGTTCATGGCCTCGCACATGATGTAGGACAGAATCGCACCCGACGACCCCACCAGGGCGCCGGTGATGATCAGGGTGATGTTGCCAAGGGTGAAGCCCATGGCCGCCGCCGCCCAGCCGGAATAGGAGTTCAGCATCGAAACCACGACGGGCATGTCCGCGCCGCCTATGGGGATGATCAGGGTCACGCCGATCACCAGGGCCAGGCCAAAGATCGCCCAGAAGGCCCAGAGCGCGGTTCCGCCGGACAGGCACAGCAACACGACCAGGGCGACAATGGCCAGAGCCAGCGCCAGGTTCAGCACGTGGCGCCCCGGCAGCATGATCGGTGCGCCGCTCATATTGCCATTGAGCTTGGCGAAGGCGATCAGCGAACCGGTAAAGGTCACCGCCCCGATGGCGACGCCGACCGATAGTTCGATCAGGCTCTCCAGCTTGACGCCCGTCCCCTCGGCGATGCCGTAGGCGGCGGGGGTATAGATGGCGGCGACGGCGACCAGACAGGCCGCCATCCCGACGAGACTGTGAAACGCCGCGACGAGTTGCGGCATGGACGTCATGGCGACGCGTCGGGCGATCACTGCGCCCACGCCGCCGCCCACAGCCACGCCCGCCGCGATGAGCGCAAGAGTCAGGCCGTCCAGCGCGCCTTGTGTGAACAGGGTCACCAGCGTGGTCGCCACGGCGATGGCCATGCCGATCATGCCCATATTATTGCCGCGTCGACTGGTCTCCGGGCTCGAAAGCCCTCTCAGCGCCAGAATAAAGAGCACGCCCGACGACAGATAGAGGATGGAGGCGAGGTTCGCGTTCACTTGTGCGCCTCCTTCTTGGCTGGCTTTTCTTTTTTCTTGTACATGGCCAGCATCCTCTGGGTGACGAGGAAGCCGCCGAAAATATTGACCGCGGCGAGGCCTGCAGCGACCGCGCCCGCCCCCTTGGAGACAAGGACGCCCGCGCCAGTCGCGACGCCCGTCGGCGCATGGGCCGCCGCCGCCAGAAGCGCGCCGACAATGATCACAGAGGAGATAGCGTTCGTCACGGCCATGAGCGGCGTGTGCAAGGCGGGTGTCACGCTCCAGACCACGTAATAGCCCACGAAAATGGCCAGAACGAAGATAGCAAGACGGAATATGGTGGGGTCTACGGCTTCCATGACGGAGGTCCCTTGAGCAATAGCCAGATCAGCCCTTGAAGGCCGGATGGACGATGACGCCGCCCTGGGTGACCAGGGCCGCTTTCAGGATCTCGTCTTCGAAGTCGGGCGCCAATGCGCCCTCCTTGCTGATCAGGAGACCGGCGAAATTGACGAGGTTGCGGGCGTAGAGCGCCGAGGCGTCCGCAGCAATCCTGCCCGCCAGATTGGCGAAGCCCACGATCCTCACGCCGCCGATCTCGGCGATCTCGCCCGGCTTGACGCCCTCGACATTGCCGCCCTGCTCCACCGCGAGGTCGACAATCACCGAGCCCTGTCGCATGGAGGCCACATGGGCGGCTGTGACCAGCCTCGGCGCGGCGCGGCCGGGGATCAGCGCCGTTGTGATGACGATGTCCTGCTTCTTGATATGCTCCGCCGTCAGGGCGGCCTGCTTGGCCTGATAGTCTGCGGACATTTCCTTGGCGTAGCCGCCAGCGGTCTGGGCGTTCTTGAACTCCTCGTCCTCGACGGCGAGAAACTTGGCGCCGAGGCTTTCCACCTGTTCCTTGGTTGCTGGGCGCACATCAGTGGCGGTGACCACCGCACCCAGACGCCGCGCCGTCGCAATGGCCTGAAGACCGGCCACGCCGACCCCCATGACAAAGACCTTGGCGGCCGCAATCGTGCCTGCCGCCGTCATCATCATGGGCAGGGCGCGGCCATAGGCCTCCGCGCCCTCGATCACAGCCCGATAGCCCGCCAGATTGGCCTGGGACGACAGGGCGTCCATGGCCTGGGCGCGCGTGATGCGCGGAATAAGCTCCATCGCCACCGCCGACACGCCGCGCACAGCCAGAGCGTCGAGCAGGGGTCGCGACTGATAGGGATTGATCAGGCCGGCGAAGAGCGCGCCGGGCTTCAGAGCCGCGATCTCTGCGTCGGACGGTTCGCGCACCTTGAACAGGATATCAGCGCCGGAAATGGCCGATGCGGCGTCGGCGGCAATGGTCGCGCCTGCATCCAGATAGGCCTGATCCGTCACAGCGGCGTCAAGCCCGGCGCCAGCCGCCACGGTCACCTCGGCGCCCAGAGCGATCAGTTTCCTGACGCTTTCAGGCGTAGCCGCCACGCGGGTCTCTCCCGCACGCGTTTCTCTGGTGACGGCGATCTTAACAGCCATGCATCCCCCTCGCAAACTGCCGGTCGGCCCGTATGGTTCAAGCCTTCTCTTCGCGCGCAGTTAGGAAGGATTTGACAGGACTGTCCAGTCACTAAGGGACGACGGCGGGCGCCTAAACGCCAAGACACCGACAAGACAACAAAAAGCAGCCGCCGGACAGGGCCCGACGGCTGCATTGTGAAGGCTTCGGGCGGGTCAGACCGGAGACCGGCCCGATCCAGCCTCCTGAACGAGGCTAGTGACTCGCGCCCGGCTTGCTGCGCAGACCGAAAACGCCCAGCACGGCAATGATCACGGCGACCACAAAACCGGGGAAGAAACCGGCGGGCGTGCAGAACCAGATGACCAGGCCCGTCAGGCTTGAGGCCAGAGCCAGGCTGCACCACTTGATCATGCCATAGACCGCCGAATAGGTGGCCGACTGCTCGTGGATGTCCATTTCGCCACGGTGGTAGGCGGACGTAGAATGCTCGGCCAACGGAAATCTCCCGAAACTGCCCCAAAATACTTCTGCGCTGACAGATCCCGCTGCCCACGCCCTCGCGCGGATAATAGCGCGATGCGTCTCTATCTCAAGCTGTTCGTATCGCTGTTTGCGCCCATTTGACGCCGAATGGGGGCGGTCCAGCGACCGATCAGCCCGCCATAGACCCATTGCGGCGGCGCCGACGCGGGCTATGGTGGCCAAAACAGGCTGCACCGCCTGATAGTCATTTGGGGGCGAGACGGTCATGGCATTCGCCAGAAAGCGGGCCAGAGCTTCGGCTTCAGAAGCCACACGACGGCGCGACTTCGCCATTGTCTTTACGGTCATGATGGCGGTGGCGGCGGGAAACTCCGGCCTTCAGTCCGTCCTGCCCGCCATCGGGCGGGAGATCCACATTCCCGACCCCCTGGTGGCGGGAATCTTTTCGCTGTCCGCCCTGTTGTGGACCGTGTCCGCTCCGGTCTGGGCGCGGTCGTCTGACAAGCATGGCCGAAAGCCCCTGATTGCGCTCGGACTGGCGGGCTTTGTCGTGTCGATGCTGGGCTGCGCGGTCGTGGTTCTCGCCGGTCTCCATCACCTGATCGGGCCGATGGTGGTGTTTCTGGGTTTCGCCGGAATGCGCTCGGTGTTCGGTCTGATCGGCTCCGCCTCCAATCCGGCCGGGCAGGCCTATGTCGCCGACCGAACGACTTTGGAGGAGCGCACCGACGCTCTGGCCACGCTGGCGGGGGCCTTCGGGGTCGGCACCGTGCTTGGACCCGCCATAGCGCCCTATTTCGTCCTGCCGGGCGTGACCTTTTCCGGACCGATGTTCGCCTTTGCTCTGGCGGCGCTGGTCTGCCTCGTCGTGGTGGTTCGCTATCTCCCCCACCTGGAGCGCGCCCATGCCCATTACGAGACGGCCAGGCCTGGGCAGGCGGCGGCCAATCCTGAGCCAGGCCGCGGCAAGGGCGCCAATTTCTGGCTCGACCGCCGCGTCGCGCCCTTTCTGCTCTTTGGTTTTCTCGTCGGGTCCGCCCAGGCGGTGAACGGTTACACCCTGGGCTTTCTGGTGATCGACAAGGTCCATATGCCGCCAGTCCAGGCCCAGGGTTTCATTCAGGTGGCCATGATGGGCGGGGCAGTGGCCGGTCTGATGGCGCAATGGGGCCTGATCCGCATTTTTCACATGAAGCCGCGCGACCTGTTGATATGGGGCGCCGGACTTGCCGGCGTGGGCAATGTCTTCATCACGCTCGCGCCCTCCTATGGCGCCGTGGTGACGGCCTACGCCCTGACGAGCATCGGCTACGGCTTCGCACGGCCCGGCTTCTCAGCAGGCGGATCTCTGGCGGTCACCGAGGAGGAGCAGGGCAGGGTGGCGGGCGCGGTCACGGCGGTGAATGGCTCCTGCGTCATCATCACGCCCATATTGGGGGTCTGGCTCTATGACCATCTGCATTGGGCGCCGTTCGCGCTGAACAGTCTTGTGCTGGCGGCCATGCTGGCCTTCGCCTTCGTCAACCCGGCCCTGCGCATGGCCGGGCGGCGCCATGATGCGTCTCTGGAAGCGGACGAGATCGAACAGGCTCAGGTCGGCCTGGGAGAGACCCCGCGCATGCGCCCGGACCCGGCCGATCGCACCGGCATCAACCTGCTGAAACGCCGTTTGCGGGCGGCAAGACTGCTGGAGGCGCGCCGCCGGAAAGCCCGGCTTCGACCTTGAGCAATTCGATCAGGCCGTGCGTCAGATAGCCGTCGGCTGGCAAGCCTCGCACCGCCTGCCAGGCCTTGAGCGCCTTGCGGGTTTTCAGACCGATCACGCCGTCCTGCGCGCCGGGATCAAATCCCATGGCCATCAGGGCCTGCTGCGCGGCCATGCGGTCAGCCATGCCCAGGGGCGGGTCCCTGGGCCAGGAGACCTTCAGGCCCGGACGCCCCGCAATCCGGTCCGCCAGGAGACCGACCGCGAGCGCATAGGCGGTTGAATTATTATAGGCTCGAATGGCCAGGTGGTTGGGGAAGGCGAGAAAGGCCGGACCGCGCCAGCCGGCGGGCAGCAGAAGCTGGGCGTCTTCCACTGAATCGGCAGGCGCAAAGGCCACGCCTTCCGCCAGGCCGACCCCCATGGCCGCCCAGTCCAGTACAGGTCGGCGCTCCGTATCGGCCAACCCATAGTCAAACCCGTCCGGCAGGACCGCCTCCAGCGCCCAGCTTTCATGCGCACGCCAGTGCGCCTTCACCTTCAGGAACTGGGCGGTCGAAGCCAGGGCGTCGGCGCTGGAGCCCCAGATATCGCGCCGCCCATCGCCGTCGCCGTCAGCGGCGTAGGTCAGATAATCCGATGGCAGGAACTGGGTCTGTCCCATGGCGCCCGCCCATGAGCCTTTCAGTTGCGAACGGGTGGCCAATCCCAGATCCAGAATGCGAAGGGCCGCGATCAGTTCCTGCTCGGCCAGCTCCACGCGCCGTCCGGCGACGGCCAGGGTCGCCAGCGAACGTACAACGTCCATCTCGCCGGTGATGCGGCCATAGCCGGACTCGATGCCCCAGACAGCGACCAGAATCTCGGCAGGCACGCCGCTGTCAGCCGAAAAACGATCCAGCATCGGCGACAGCGCCTGAAGTCGGGACTGGCCGATGGAAATGTCGCCAGGCGAAACAACGCGCTCAATATAGTCGCCGACCGGGCGGGAAAATTCGGGCTGGTTCTGGTCGCGATGCAACACGCCTGGGTCTGGCTTAAAATCATCCATCGCCTCGGCCGCCACTTCGGGTCGGATGCCGGCTGCGATGGCCTTGACCTTGAAGGCCGCCAACCAGGCCGCCAAATCCGGGCCGGACGCCCGCAAGGTCGCCTCACCCGGCGGCGGCGGCGGCAGCGCGCCGGGCGAGGCCGCCAAGCCGGCTGCCGACATGAGAAATGCGCGACGGTTCATCCCCATGCCTTAGAAAGATTTTCGGGCGGATTTCAATGCACAAGCGTGCGACAAGTCCGCCGTCCCGACGGTTCGCGCACCCCATGGCCGACAAGTCACGGTTATGGCGCATTGAGCGCGCGCAAAGCGTTGACTCCGCTCGACCCCGTCTTTATAAGCCGCCGCTCGACACGCCCTCTGCGCCCCTGAACGCGCGGGCGTGACTTTTGTTTTTGACGCCCTACTGATCTGGATGCTCCCATGAAGGTCCGCAGCTCCCTGAAGTC
>CAIOJR010000251.1 GCA_903858685.1 uncultured Caulobacterales bacterium
ATCGGCCGCAGCAGCCGCAGCACTTGCCAGACCCGGCGCAGCCGCCAGCCCGATCAGGGACGCAGCAGCAAATAAAGCCATACGATTATTGGATGAAAGTCCTGAGCGCATTCGTTTCCCCTCTATAGCGCTTACCGCACGGCGATCCCGTGCTGGTGTTTGTCAGACCCCAGGCTTGACCCAGGTTTCGACGTTCAGGCTACGACAACGATGTCGTGACATTGTCTGAGTACATCGCCAAGACAACGTTGTCAATCCGATCGCGCGGCGCTTTTTGAGGCGCTCATGCGTTAAAAACGACATTCAATGCGCCAATTGCGCTGGCCGCTTGTCTGACGCCCGTGGAAGTGTGATGTGTATTGGGAAGAATGAAGGTCAAACACTCAAGGCAACTAATGACCATGCCCACATCGCCAGATGCGGATAAGGCAATAACGATCATAGACGTTGCAAGAATAGCAGGCGTCTCCATAAAAACTGTATCGCGCGTTATAAATAGAGAAACGGGCGTGGGCGCGGACACGCGCACCCACGTCGAGAACGTTATACGAGAACTTGATTACAGGCCCAATGCATCAGCACGCGCCCTATCCAGTCATCGAAAATACTTGATCGGAATGATCGTCGCCAGTATTGGGCAATTCGAATATGTGGGCCAATTGCAGGCGGGCGTCACAGAAAGCTGCCTTCGCGCCGGATACCATCTGACGGTCGAATCGCCGCCGCCCGAAGGCGAGGCGAGAAGAGCCTGGCTGGCGAGATTGCAATCGCGCCGCGCCTTTGACGGCCTGGTCATATCCCCGCCGTTAAGCGACGATGAAGAACTGATCGATTTTCTGATCAATGCAAACATACCAATCGTCAGAATAGCCCCAGCAGATAAAAGCAATCTGACACCTTATGTTTTTACTGATGACTACGAAGCATCTTATCAGATTACATCGCGTATTTGCGAACTCGGCCATCGGCTTATTGCTATGATAGAGGGGCCGGAAGACCATGTTTCAGCCCGTGAACGCCGTCGCGGCTTTAATGACGCGATGCGAAATCATGGGCTTATCCCAAGGGACACCATGCGCGTCCGCGGCGACTATGGCGGCATATCTGGTTTTGAATGCACCGAGGCGCTTCTCAGCCTGACGCCGCGCCCCACGGCCATAGTTGCGGCCAATGACCTGATGGCCATTGGCGCGCTCGCCGCCATTTCAAAACACGGCCTGCGGGCTCCAGAGGATATTTCCGTGGTCGGATTCGACGACATACCGGCGGCGTCAGCCTGCTGGCCGCCACTCACAACAGTTCGTCAACCTATTGATAAATTAGGAGAACTTGCATCTGATCTGCTGATCGCCGGCATTGGCGACCCCAGACACCGAACAGATGCGCGATCGGCCTTCCACCCTTGCGAAATCATCGTGCGGACATCGCTCGGGCCTCCGCTCGTCCGATCTTGATTTGCCAGGCCCGGCGCGTGGCGCTTGCCGACTACGACAACGTTGTCTATGGTGATGGAACGAACCAGATAAGCGCGCGGACCACCGCGCCGGAGGAAACACCACCGTGAAAGAGCTGCCTTCAATGAAAAACCTTGTTCTGGCCTCGTGCAGCTGCGCAGCTCTTGTCCTGGGCGCAAGCGCGGCCGTGGCGGCGGGGCCTGCGGCGCCGTGGATGAACACCGCCCTCAGCCCAGACCAGCGCGCGGCGCTTCTGACACATGAACTGACGACGGATGAACAGATCGGGCTGTTGCACGGCCCCATGGCCATGCCCTTTCTGGGCATGACCTTGCCTGCGGGCGCCATCGGCTCGGCGGGCTATATTCCCGGCATAGCGCGTGTCGGCGTTCCCGCCCTGCAGGAAAGCGACGCCAGCCTCGGGGTCGCCAATCCGCTGGGCGTGCGCCCCGGCGACTACGCCACCGCCCTGCCCTCCGGGCTTGCCCAGGCGGCCAGTTTTAACCCCAGCGCCGCCTATCAGGGCGGCGCCATGATCGGCCATGAAGCCCGCGCCAAGGGCATGAACGTTCTGCTGGCTGGCGGGGTCAACCTGACGCGGGATCCGCGCAACGGTCGCAATTTTGAGTATCTGGGCGAAGACCCGCTATTGGCCGGATCCATCGCGGGCCAAGCCATTGCGGGCATTCAGTCGCAGGGCATTGTCTCCACGATCAAGCACTTCGCCGTCAACGGTCAGGAGACCAATCGTCACTGGGCCAATTCCGTGATCGCGGAGGACGCCATGCGCGAGTCGGACCTTCTGGCCTTCGAGATCGCGATTGAGCGCGGCCAGCCGGGATCGGTGATGTGCGCCTATAATCTGGTCAATGGCGACTATAGCTGCGGCAATGACCACCTGCTGAACGACGTTCTGAAGAAGGACTGGGGCTATAAGGGCTGGGTCATGTCCGACTGGGGCGCTGTCCATGGCGTGGCGGACGCGCTGAAGGGCCTGGATCAGGAATCAGGTCAGCAACTGGACGGAAAGGTCTGGTTCGACACCCCCTTGAAGTCCGCCTTGCAAAACAAGGAAATAGCCCCGGCCAGGGTCGCGGACATGACGCAGCGCATCCTGCGCTCCATGTTCGCGGCGGGCCTGTTCGACGACAAGTCCGGCCCCGGCGTCATAGACGACAAGGCCGATCTGACCGTGGCCCGGCAGATTGCGGACGAAGGCGTGGTTCTGCTGAAGAACAGCGGCGGCGTCCTGCCTCTGGCCAAGACCGCCAGCAAGATCGCGGTCATCGGCGGCTACGCCAATCTGGGCGTGTTGTCAGGCGGCGGTTCGTCTCAGGTCGTGCCAAAAGCGCCTTACAGGACCATTCCCATGGGCGGGGAAGGCTCCATGGCGCAATTCCGCAATATGCTGCTCGATCCGTCGGCGCCGCTGGCGGCCATGCGACGCGCGGCACATGAAGCCAAGATCGTCTGGAATGACGGACGCTACATCTCTGCCGCTGTAGCCGCCGCAAAGGACGCCGATATTGTCGTGGTGTTCGCCACGCAATGGTCAGGCGAAGGCGAAGACCAGCCCGACCTGACCCTGCCCAATGGTCAGGACGCCCTGATCGCAGCCGTCGCCGCCGCCAATCCAAAGACCGTAGTCGTGCTGGAAACCGGCGGACCGGTGCTGATGCCCTGGCTCGACAAGGCCGCCGCCGTGGTAGAGGCCTGGTATCCCGGCGCGCAAGGCGGCGAAGCCATAGCTGACGTGCTGTTTGGCGATGTGGACGCGTCTGGCCGCCTGCCCATGACGTTCCCGGCCTCCATCGACCAGTATCCGCGGGCCGAACTGCCGGGCCTGAACCTTGGCGAGGGCGTCAAGTTCGACGTGCCCTATACCGAAGGCGCCGATATCGGTTATCGCCGTTTCGCCGCCAATGGCGCCAAGCCCCTGTTTCCGTTCGGCTTTGGCCTGTCCTACGCCCATTTCACCTATTCCGGGCTGAAGGTGAATGCGGGCAAATCCGTCTCGGTGACCTTCACGGTGACGAATGACTCAAAGCGCGACGGCAAGGACGCGCCTCAGGTCTATGTAAAGTCCTTGGCCGGCCAACCCGCCCTGCGGCTTATCGCCTTCGACAAGTTGAGCCTGAAGGCGGGCGAAAGCCGCACGGTGACCCTGCCGGTCGATCCGCGCCTTCTGGCCCATTTCGACGTGAAGGCGCATGGCTGGAGCCTTGCCGCCGGCGATTACGAGGTGGCGGTCGGCCATGCTGCGTCGGACCTGTCGCTGAGCGCCACAGCACGGCTCGGCGCCCAGAAGCTGAAGCCCTGATCACCGGGAATATAATCCGGCTCTCCGGCGCATCGCCGGGGAGCCGGGCCCATAAGGACCCGCCATGCCGCGCACCTCTACGCCTGACCGGCTAAATCGGCGCAGCGTTTTGACCGCAGGCGTCGCCGCAGCCGCGGGCGCCCCATGGCTGGATCGAAACGCCCTGGGCGCTGAATCCAGGGCGCGCCCGCCTGTCCATATCTGCACGCAGGAGCACGCGGCCTGGCGCGACGTGTCCGGCAATGTCCAGAGCGCGCTCATGACCTCCTGGCTGGACATGGACGTCATGTTGCAGCCTGAACAGGCCTTCCAGACCATGGACGGGTTCGGCGGTTGTTTCAGCGAACTGGGCTGGGTGGCGCTGAGCGCCCTGCCGGCCGATCAGCGCGACAATCTGCTGCGCGAGCTGTTTGCGCCTGGCGTGGGCGCCGGCCTCAGCTATTGCCGCCTGCCGATCGGCGCCAATGACTATGCCCGCAACTGGTATTCCTGTGACGAGACGCCGGGCGACTTCACCTTGGCGCACTTCTCCATCGCGCGTGATGAGGAGATGCAGATCCCGTTCATCAAGGCGGCCAGGGGGCATCAGCCGAACCTGAAGCTCTGGGCCTCGCCCTGGAGCCCGCCAAGCTGGATGAAGACCAACGGCCATTATGCCGACGCCCATTCCGTGTTTCACGGCGTGGCGGATAACGGCCTTCGCGACGATCAGGTCATCAAGCCCGGCCAGGACGCCTTCATTCAGGAAGAGCGCTATTTCGCGGCCTATGCCCGGTATTTCGCCCGCTTTGTCGAGGCCTATCGCGCCCATGGCCTGAACATCTCGATGGTCACGCCGCAAAACGAGTTCAATTCCAACCAGTTCTTCCCCAGTTGCTTCTGGACGCCGCGGGCCTTGGCGCGGTTCATCCCCCATCTGGGGCGGGAAATGACGCCTCTTGGCGTCGAGGTGTTTTTCGGCACGCTGGAGCGCGGCGATCCGGCCCTGCTGGAGGCGGTTCTGGCTGAGCCGGAAGCCGCAAAATACATCAAGGGCGTCGCGGCCCAGTGGGCGGGACGGCGCGCCATACCGTTCATCCATCACGACCACCCGCAACTGAAGATCTTCCAGAGCGAGCAGGAATGCGGCGACGGCAAGAACGACTGGCGCTTCGCCCGCTACAGCTGGACCATGATGAAGGCCTTCATGCAGGCTGGCGCGCAAACCTATGACTACTGGAACATCGCCACGCCCAAGGGCGGCGAAAGCGCCTGGGGCTGGCGGCAGAACGCCTTCATTTCAGTTGACACACACGAACGGACCTTTGAAATCAATCATGATTATCAGGTCTTCAAGCATCTTAGCGCCTATGTTCAGACCGGCGCCCGACGGATCGATACGCTGAGCATATCCGGATACGAAAACCTGCTGGCCTTCTCCAATCCGGACGGGTCCACAGTCGTCGTCGCGCAAAACGACATGAGCCAGCCCATCCCCCTGCGCATCGCCCTGAATGGCCGAGTGCATGTGGTGATTCTGGCGCAGGACTCGTTCAACACGCTGGTCCTTTAGGACGACGGGCGCAGACAGGCTTCACCCGACTGCGCCCGGTATCGCCGTAAGGTGTCAGTGCGCGGAGGCCGCCACCAGATCGAGCTTGTGCGCCAGGGGATCGATCTGAGCCACCGGACCGTTCAGGGTGAAGTTGAGCAAGACGTCCGACTTTATGTCATATCGCGGCCACTGAACCCCGCCAGCGGCGCCGGGCGCGCCTGACTTGGCGAACGCGACCCAATAGGCGTTGGCGGCCTTGGCGGCGGCAGCGTCGTCTGGAGTCAGAGCATCGCCATAGCGCGCCGCCACTGTGTTGAAGACATAGGGAATCTCGGTTGCGTGCGGCGCGCCGGGCCAGGCCTTGCGCATGGACTGTGCGACATATGAAAAGCGATACTCATAGGCGGGCAGGCCCTGGGCTGACACCAGTTGTGCGACCAGACGCGACGGCTCCACCATCATCCGGTCCGCCGCAATTTCCTGAATGATGGCCCGCAGGGGACGCTGGCCGTCAGGATCGAACGCCGCGCGCGCCGCGTCCGCCTGGGCGCCGAACAGTTTGAACAGGCTGTCCTTGTCAGGCGCGGACATCAGGCCGATATCCAGATCATTGGCCCCAATCATGACCGCCACCTTGGCCTGATGTCCCGCGCGGATCACGGCGTCGGGCGAATCCACAACGATCCTGCCGTCCAGCATCGGACCGCCGACATAGGTGGGGTTCATCATGGTCATCATGTGCATACCGCCAACCACCTTGTCGGCCGGAATGGCGCGAAGGGCGGCCAGGGCCTGCGGCCCCTCGCCCTCGACCCCCACCGACTTGGCGAAGGCCAGACCATAGGACTCGCCCGACGGCAGGCCGGGCAGGTCCTGACTGACCCGGTGCGGCGGCAAAAGCCCGCCGCGACCGCCGCCGGATTCCACAATCACCCGGTTGAACAGTCCGGCTGAGACCGGCGAAGTCAGGTGCGTCAACACCGATCCGCCGCCCGCAGACTCGCCAAACAGGGTCACATTGTTCGGATCGCCGCCAAAGGCTGCAATATTGGCGCGCACCCATTTCAACGCTGCGACCTGATCCATCAGGCCATAATTGCCGACCAGCCCATCGCCTGCCTCCCGGGTCAGGGCAGGATGGGCGAAGAAGCCAAAACGGCCCAGCCGGTAATTGAAGCTGACAAATACGATACCCGCCCGCGCAAAGGCCGAGCCGTCATAGACATTGGGCGAGGACCCGCCATTGACGAAGCCGCCGCCATAGATCCAGACCATGACCGGCAGCTTCGCCCCGGCTTCGGCTGGGCGCCAGACATTGGCGTAGAGACAATCCTCTTCAGGCTTCACGCCCAGAGGCGCCGCATCGCCCGGAAATGGGTTCTGGGCGCAGTCCGGGCCATAGGCCAGGGCCTGACGCACCCCGCTCCAGGCCTTGGGCGGCTCTGGCGGACGCCAGCGAAGGTCGCCGACCGGCGGCTTGGCGAAGGGCACGCCCTTGAAGGACAGGACGCCATCGCTCGCCGCCCCCTTCAGGGCGCCGTCATGGATAACCACTGTGTCGGGGGAAGAGGCCGCCATCGCCGGCTGCGCCATGATCAGCGCCGCGCACAGCGCGAATATCCGTTTCAGGTCCATTGTTTTCCTCGCCCACGCCCATTTTCGCCAGAGAGTAGAGCCCTTGAGACAACGTTGTCAAACGCCCGGTTTGACGTCACTGATAGTCCGCAAAGCTGACACGGATCAGCCCCGAGGGGCCAAGGTCGTCCGGTCTGACGCGATTGGCGAGGGAAAGGTCACGGCATGAACGGGACGACACGGAACAGACTGGCCGCCGGGCTTGCAGCCGTTTGTCTTGGCGGCGTCGCCATAGCCGCCGAAACGGCGCCGTCCCCTCCCCCGGCCTCGATGATCGACCGGTTCGAAGGCCATCCGCGCGCTTTTATCATGAGCGACATCGGTAATGAACCGGACGATCAGATGTCGCTGGTGCGACTGCTGCTCTATTCCAACGAGATTGATATTGCGGGCCTGGTGGCCACCACGTCCACCTGGCAAAGGACCGTGGTGCGGCCTGACATGATGCGCGAGATCATCGACCAATACGCCAAGGTCCAGCCCAATCTGATGTTGCACGCAAAGGGCTGGCCCAGCGCCGCCGATCTTGCCGCCAGGGTCGCGCCGGGCCAGACGGGCTATGGCATGGCGGCGACCGGACCGGACAAGGAGTCCGCCGGCGCTGACCTGCTGATCCGGGCGGTGGACACGCCCGATCCTCGGCCCGTGTGGGTGTGTCTGTGGGGCGGCGCGAATACTCTGGCCCAGGCCCTGATCGAGGTGCGAAGAACCCGCACCCCGGACGAACTGGCCCGCTTCGTCAGCCGCATCCGTGTCTATTCCATCTCCGATCAGGATGATGCGGGCGCGTGGATACGGCGGGAGTTTCCTTCCCTGCTGTATGTCGTGACCCCCTCGACCCAGTCAGGAGACGAATATTACTACGCCACCTGGACCGGAATTTCCGGCGACGGCTATTACCGCAACGGGCTGGGCGCGGACGGCGCCAGCGTCACAAACGACTGGCTGGAGTCCAACATCCGGTCCAAGGGGCCGCTGGGCGCCCACTATCCCCGTTTCATGTTCATCATGGAGGGCGACACCCCCTCCTATCTGGGCCTGATCGGCAATGGACTGGAAAGTTTTCGCAATCCTTCATGGGGCGGCTGGGGCGGACGATACATCTATCGCACGCCGCATGGAGAGACGCGTCCGATCTGGACCCAGGGCGGCGACCTGTTCACCCGCTTCACCTCGCAGGACACGGTGACCGCAAAGAGCGGTGCGCACATCGTGTCGGATCAGGCGACGATCTGGCGCTGGCGCACCGCGTTCCAGAACGACTTTGCGGCGCGGATGGACTGGACGATCAGGCCCTTCCGGAGCGCAAACCACGCGCCGGAGGTGGTGATCAACGGCTTATCGGGACATGGCGTGATCGACATGACGCAACCCCTGGGCCAGCCCCTGACGCTGGACGCATCCCGCAGCACCGATCCCGATGGGAACAAGCTGACCTATCGCTGGTTCGTCTATGAGGAGGCGGGCGCGTCCTCGGGCCAACTGGCTGAGATCAGACTGGACCGCGCGGACGGCGCCAGGGCCGTCGTCACCCCCATCGCCGCCTGTCGCGCCGCCTGGCTGGGCCAGCCGAACTGCCAGGGGAACGGCGAGGCGCATCTGATTCTGGCGGTGACGGACAATGGGACGCCCGCCCTGACCGCCTATCGCCGCATCATCATTCACACGCGCGCGGCGCCCGGTTCCTGAAACGAAAAAGGGCGGAGCCATACTGGATGGCCCCGCCCCTCTTCAGAGATATGCGTTGTTCTTAGAACGGATAGTAGCGGAAGCTGGAGAACAGCATGCTGTCCGTCGTATTATAGGCGCCGCCGACACCGCTATAGAGCGAACGTTCGGTGGAGGAGTATTGCAGGCCCCACTGAACGCGGCCGAAGCTGCCCTGATAGACCTTGTGCCAGAAGCCCACGGTCAGCTGGTCGACCAGCTTGGTGTTGCCAGCGCAGGTTCCGCCAACAACCGAACAACCGGCGTTGCTGAGGAGCGCGCTGCCGTAGCCGTACTGGGTCGAGCCGATATTGTAGGGCTGACGGCCCGTATGCTCTTCACCGCCGAACAGGTAAATGTCCAGCACCGGCGAGGCGTGGAAGGTGCCGCCGGCCAGCACAGCCAGTTCTTCCAGAGGCTTCACATTGCCTTGCGAGTCGAAGGTCACGTCGGCAAGACCGACGCTGCCATAACGGCCGACGCCGCGCCCGACCAGACCCGACACCTGCACATCAAGCACCTTGGGGATGGCGGGAACCGTCGCGCCGAAACCGAATGCGCCGCTGAAGATGTCTGAATTGCCGCCCGTGACGCGCGAATAGAAGTCACGGAACAGGCCGTAGGCTTCCAGGTGAACGCGACGATCAGCAATGGTGGGCTCGTAAGCGACCTTGGCCACCACGTCCGGCATATGGTTGATCGACAGGCTGTTGGCGGAGTTGAAGCCCGAACCGGCGGCGTTGTTGTAATAGACGCCGTTGGCGGCCGTGCCGGAAGCCGTGGTCTGCGGGTTTTCAGCCGAAACGGCCAGCCACAGGGTCTTGTCCATCAGGTCCTTTGTGAGGCGGATCTGAGGTTGACGCGCCCAGGTGAAGCCCGGGACGTACTGGGCGTCAATCTGCGGCGGAGTGACTTCGTTACGCGGCGAGATGCCCTTGCTGTTAAGCGTCACCAGAGACCAGTTCTGGCCTGCCAGCAGGTGCCAACCCGACGCATCCCAATCGACCGTGCCGTACACGTTGCGGATACGCGGATTGTAGGAGTTGCTTTCGTTCGAGTTGGCGGTTTGCGCCGCGCCCAGGAAGTCAAGCTCGCCATAGAAGGCGGCGTGCGTGGTGGCGTTGACATTGCCTTCCACCAGAGCCGCAATCCGGCTTTGACGGGCGGTTTCGCGGAACTCGGCCACATTGTGCAGGTTTGAGTTGCCGAGCGGCAGAGCGCTGTAGCTCGACGCAATGTCAGCGATTTCGCTGCGCTGGCGATAGACGCTTTCAGCCGCCAGGAAGCCGCCGAGCGTAACTGTGACACCCTTGTAATACACCTTGTCGGTCTTGGGCGTCGCAGCAGCCACAGCCGTCTTGACGATTTCAGCCGGCATGGTGTTGATCGCCTGAGATTGGGCGATCAGCGAATTGGCCAGAGAGGTCTGAACGGCCTCGGTCTGGGTGGCGACCTCTTCGGTCTTGGTCTGAGCCTGAACCAGCTGCTGGACCTGGGCCTGAAGGGCGGCGACCTGCGCTTTCAGCGCGTCAACTTCAGCGGCTGAAGCTGCCGGAGCGGCTGCCGCAGCAGGAGCCTTCTTGGCGTGGTGCTTCGCATCGGCGGCATTGGCGGCAGGCGCAGCGGCCAGCATCGCCAGCGCACCCAGAGCGGCTCCGCTCCAAAGGCGACCTTTGAAATTCATGGAATGAGTCCTCTTTTAATCCCCGTGGCCGATTTTCGGACCGACTGACTGCCCCTTACGCACGGATCATGACGTGCGCTTATCAGTTATGTGACGCCTTTGTCACAAATCCTGGACCAGCGTTCTCAACCGGTTTTTGCGCTCTATATGTGACAGCCACCCCTTTTGAGAGCGCTGATAAAGCCAAAATACGACGGGGGGTGTGACCCAGGGCTTGAAAGTTAAATATTTGATTACGCGTGTAAATAATATGTAAAAACCGAATATAAAATACAGTTTACAATAATTAATTATTTCATACTCGAGGAATGCAAATAAGAACGGGACGAAATTGGATAATAACGACAATTTGACTTTTGACGTTTACGGTTCAGCCGTGGGGTAGAGCTCGCCCCGACGGAACAAGTGCAGATGGTCAATCACAATCGCATCTCGAAGCTCGTCATCGGTTACGGGATAACCGTATGTGTCGGCTTCGCCCTTTCGGTCGCGGTCGCCATGTCGGCGATCAACACGCTGCGGATCAATGGACAACTGTTCCAGCAGATCGCCGATTCCAAGGATTTCGTCGCCGACATCCTTCCGCCCCCGCTCTATGTGGTGGAGGCCTATTCAAACGTGGAGCTTCTGGAACGTCACCCAGAGCGTCTGGCCGACATAAAAAAGGCGCTGAACGCCCTGCATCAGGACTACGAGACGTCTGAGACGTTCTGGCTGGCCTCGCGGCTTGACAGTCCGATCCGTCAGCAGATCCAGGCGGAACTGTCGCCAACCACCCGCGCCTTCTGGACGGAGGTGGAGCGCAAGGTCATCCCGGCCATCGAGCACAATGACCGCGCCGAACTGGCGCAGGAAATGGCTGAAACCGACCGGCTTTACACCGCCCAGCGTCAGATTGTGGACAGTCTGATGGAGAAGGCCAACAGCGGGTCGCTGGAAATCCAGAAGACCGCCACCAAGGAAACCAAACTCTATCTTTGGCTGGTGGCGTCTGTGTTCGCCGCCATCCTCACCATCATGGTCGCCGGACTGGTCTTCATCTGGCGCACACTGGGCCGCTATGCGCGCGCGAGCGGCGCCAGCCGCAAGGCGTTGCAGGAACTGGCCATGACCTTCGAGGCCAATGTGGCCGGGGTGGTGCAGGTCGTCGCCGGCTCGGCCCATGCCCTGGAGTCGACGGCCGTCGAAATGGCCCAGACCGCGTCTCGCGCCAGTGAGGCGACGACATCGGTCGCCGCTGCTGCAGATCAGGCCACCGCCAATGTGTCTATCGTCGCCTCGTCGACTGATGAAATGGGCAAGTCTGTCAATGAGATCGCGCTCCAGATGAACCAGTCGACCCTGATCGCCGCCGAGGCCGTGGCCCGCGCCTCCAGCACCAGCGCCACGATTACCGCCCTCTCCCTGTCAGCGGATCGGATCGGCAGCGTCGTGCGCCTCATCTCCGACATCGCCGCCCAGACCAACCTTCTGGCCCTGAACGCCACCATCGAAAGCGCGCGCGCGGGCGAGGCCGGCAAGGGCTTTGCGGTCGTGGCGTCGGAGGTGAAGAACCTGGCCACCCAGACCGCGCGGGCGACAGAAGACATCGGGGTCCAGATCCAGGAGATCCAGTCCATCACCCGCCGCTCCGTGGAAGACATAGCCGACATCCAGACCATCATAGACAAGATCAACATGATCTCGGTCGCCATTCAGGCCGCCGTCGAGGAGCAATCCGCCGCAACCCGCGAAATTGCCCGCAGCACGCACGAAGCCGCCGTGGGCACTCTGGAGGTCGCGCGCAACATCATGCTGGTGCAGGAAAGCGCCAAGCTGACCGACAGCGCCTGCGAGGGCGTGGTCGTATCGGCGCAAAGTCTGGGAGAACAGGCCACGCGGCTGAGCGTGGAAGTCGCCTCCTTCCTCAAGGTCGCCGGCCTGCATACCGACATTGTCGCCGCATGATCAAAACAGGCGGCGCCGGTGAACTGAGGATCAGGTGATGGATGAACTCATCGCAGAGTTCGTGACCGAGGCTGGCGAGCATCTCGACCAGATCGACAGCGACATCATGCGCTTTGAAGCCAACCCGCATGATCAGACGATCATCAACAACCTCTTTCGCCTGCTCCACACCATCAAGGGCGCCTGCGGATTTCTGGGCCTGACCCGACTGGAAAGGTTGGCCCATGCCGGCGAGGCGGTGCTGCAAGGCTTCCGGCAAAACCCTGCCGGCGTGGACGCCGAGGGCATAGAAGCCATTTTGGCGACGATCGACCTCATCAAAACCATTCTGGCCGCCCTGGGCGAGACCGGCATGGAGCCGACGGGCGACGACGCCGTCATACTGGCCAGGCTGGACGCGGCCACCTCTGGCCCACAGACCGCAGCCGCAGGCGAGGCGCCGCAGCAGAACCGCGTCGTCCCCGCCGACATTGCGCCCGTCGAAGACACGCCCCCAATCGCAGATGCTTCGAATGTGACCGCGCCCGTCAGCGACGCTGCGCCCGCCAGCACCGTTCGGGTCGATGTGGCGGTGCTGGAAAGCATGATGACGCTGGTGTCGGAACTGGTGCTCAGCCGCAACCAGCTTCTGAGACTGCACGGACTGGATGAGCGCGAGCCTTTCTCCGCCCCGCTGCATCGCCTGACCGCCATCACCACAGAACTGCAGGACTGCGTCATGCAGACCCGCATGCGCCCGATCGGGGCGGCCTGGAAGTCTCTGCCCCGCATCGTGCGGGACCTGTCCCGGGAACTGGGCAAGTCCGCAGAACTGGTGATGCAGGGAGGGTCCACGGAACTGGATCGGCAATTGCTGGACGCGGTGCGCGATCCCATCATGCACATGGTCCGCAACGCCCTCGACCACGGCCTTGAGACGCCTCAGGAACGTCAGGCGGCGGGTAAGCCGCCAGTCGGCCTGATCCATCTCAGCGCCGCACAGGAAGGCGGCTGGATCGTTGTGCGGCTAAGCGACGACGGTCGCGGACTGGACGGCGCCCATATTCGCGAGCGCGCGGTCGCCAGGGGACTGATCACCGCCGCCCAGGCGGCCGCGCTCAGCCAGGCCCAGACGTTCAACCTGATTTTCGAGCCCGGCTTTTCCACCCGCACCGAAGTCACCGAAGTCTCCGGGCGCGGCGTGGGCATGGATGTGGTGCGCACCAATATTGAACAGGCGGGCGGCCAGGTCGAACTGGCCAGCAGGCGAGGCGCAGGCTCGGTCATCACTCTGCGGATTCCGCTAACCCTGGCCATCATGCCCACCCTGCTGGTGCGAACAGGCGACATGCGCTTCGCCATCCCTCAATCAGCCGTCTCGGAACTGATCCGTCTGACCGACGCAGACCACAGCCGGATCGATCAGGTGGGGGACCATCGTCTGTTTCGCCTGCGCAACGATCTCATCCCCCTGATCGATCTGAATCAGATCCTGAACCTGACCGAACAGGGCGACGGGACCCGCTATGTGCTGGTGATCGAGTTGGGCGCCCGCAGGTTCGCCGTCACGGTCGATCAGGTGCTCGACACCGAAGAGATCGTCGTCAAGCCGTTGGCCCGCCAGCTTCGCGACCGGCCCGAATATGCCGGCGCCACCATACTGGGCGACGGGTCGGTCGTACTGATCCTGGAACCGGCGCATCTGGCCGCGCTGGCCGGCGAACAACCCCTTGTCGTCACCGCCGCCGCCGCCCTCACGGGCGGCGCCGATTCTGGCGAGCCCGTTCAATCCGTCGTCTATCTGATGGTCAGGGGGGCTCACCTGAACGTGGCGCCCATGTCCAAGGTGCGTCGCCTGGAACGCATGCCGGTCGACGCGATCACCCGGGGCGCAGGCGGGCTGGTGATCCGCTATCGTGATCGACTGATTCCGGTGGTGACGCCGCACGGAACAGCCCTTCAGCCTGACGGCGACCAGTCGCTGGTCATGCTGGGCGAAGGCGACCATTGCGTGGCTCTGGCGGTAGACCGGATCGTCGATATGGGCGATGCGGCGCTGAACCTGCACACGCCCTCCACCACGCCGGAGCTTCTGGGCTCGACCCTGATCGAGGGGCGGCCGATGGATATCCTCAATCTCGACCATTTCCTCGAACTGGGCGTTCGCGCCCAAACGGGACGCAGCCTTCTGGACGCGGAGCATGCCGCATGAGCCGAGAGGACTTTCTGATCGTCAAGGTGGACGCCTATCGCTTCGGCCTTGCCACGCGTCACGTGCAGGACGTGTTTCATCCCGCCGCGGCAACGCCGGTGCCGCATGCGCCGCCGGAAATCGTGGGCCTGTTGAACCTGCGCGGACGCATCGTGACTGCGGTCTGCGCCCGCACCAAACTGGGCCTGCCGCCCCTGGCCGCCGACGCCGCGCCGGCCAAGGCGGTTTGCGCCGACATTGATGGCGATCTGTTCGGCCTGATCATTGATGAGGCAGTCGAGGTCATCTCGCTGGAGGAGGACGCAATCCTGTCTCCATCGCAACTCGCTCCCCGTTGGGCGGGTCTGGTCACCGGGCTTGTTCGCACCGAAGACGGACTTGTGCTGATCAGTCGCCCGGAATGCTTTGTCACCCCCAATCCGCGCTCTGCGCCGGGCGGGGCCATGCCAGCCGAAAGGGTCGCCTGATGGGTCATTGCCTGATCGTGGACGACAGCCGGACAATTCGTCGGGTCGAGCGCAAAATGATCGAAGCCCTCGGCTTCGACGCCTGCGAGGCTGAGGACGGTCATGACGCGCTCGCCCAGTGCGCGGTCGAGATGCCCGCCCTGGTGTTGCTCGACTGGGTTATGCCGAACATGGACGGACTGGAGTTCCTGAAAGCGCTGCGTCGACTGCCCGGCGGTCACGCGCCCAGGGTCATTTTCTGCACGAGCCAGGTGGATATGAGTTTTGTCAGCCGGGCGATCGAGGCTGGCGCTGATGAGTTCGTCATGAAGCCGTTCGACGCCGAAACCCTGAACGCCAAATTGGCGGAAGTCGGTCTGGTTTGACGCTCCCAGGCGACATCCCGTCCAGCACGCGCCGCAAGCTGCGCGTCGCCATAGCCGACGATTCGGCGGTGGTGCGCGGCATGATCTCGCAGTGGCTGGAGCACAGCCACGGCGTCGAGGTGTGCGGATTTGCGACGGATGGCGAGCAAGCCTTGAAGCTGGTGGCGCGAGAGGCGCCGGACCTGCTGATCCTTGACGACGACATGCCGATCCTGAATGGCCGCAAAGCCTTGCCGCGGCTGATGGCGATCAAGCCCGACCTGCGCGTGATCATGGCGCTGTCGGATCAGACAAGCTCTGTCGAGGCGCGCAACCTGCCCGGCGTCGAAGAGGTCATCAGCAAGCCCCCGGCCGATCATCTGGGCGGCGCTGAAGCCTTTCGCCAGGAGTTGCTCCACAAGATCAACGGGTCGAGCGCCGCTTTCGGCGCGCAAAAGCGAGACGCACCGCCGGCTCCGTCCACAAACGGCGGCGCACCACGCGCAGTGACCGACGGCGTGCTGGTGGTGGCCGCGTCCACAGGCGGCCCGCAGGCCGTTCACACATTGCTGGCGGCGCTGGGGCCTGACTGGCGCACACCCGTCCTGATCGTTCAACATATGCCGGCCAGCTTCACCAAGGTATTGGCGGCCCAACTGTCCAAGGCGGGCGGTCCGCGCGTGCGTGAGGCGACACACGGCGCGCCCCTCGCGCCGGGCATGGCCTATGTCGCGCCCGGCGATCAGCATATGCGCCTGGGCGCGTCAGCGGGCGGCGCATTGCTGCTGCTGGACCAGGAACCGGAGGAAAACTGGTGCCGCCCTTCGGCGGACCCGTTGATCCGCAGCGCCATCAATGTCTTCGGCAAGTCTGTCGTGGCGGTGATACTCACCGGCATGGGCAAGGACGGTCTGGGCGGCTGTCGCGACCTGATCCGGGCTGGCGGACTGGTGCTGGCTCAGGACGAGGCTTCCAGCGTAGTCTGGGGCATGCCGGGCGCGGTGGTGAGCGAAGGCCTTGCCGATAGCGTGGCGCCCATTCCGTTTCTGGCCCGGCGCGCAGCCGAACTGCTTGAAGGTCGGCGCGCATGACGGTCGCCGCCTATACCGAGTTCGCCGGACTGGTGCGTCGCCGCACAGGCATCGTCATCAGCGATGACAAGCAATATCTGGTCGACGCGCGGCTGACGCCCTACGCCCAGACCGGGGGCTACGCCACGGTTGAGGCCCTGCTCCGCGCCGTGGTGGCCGGACGCGACGCAAGACTGCTCAATCTGGCCGTGGACGCCATGACCACGAACGAGACCTTGTTCTTCCGGGACGCCACACCCTTCACCGCGCTCGCCGCCATCATGAAGCGTCACGCCGCAGCGCCGAACGCGGCGCCGCTGCGCATCTGGAGCGCCGCCTGCTCCACCGGGCAAGAGGCCTATTCCATCGCCATGACGGCGGCGGAGGTGCGCGAAACCCATCCAGACCTGAAGGTTGAGATCGTGGCGTCCGACCTGTCCGCGCGTTGCGTCGAGCGCGCCAGGCAGGGCGCCTATTCCCAGTTTGAGGTTCAGCGCGGGGTCTCCATGCACCGCCTGGTCCGCCATTTTGAACAGTGCGACCAGAGCTGGCGCGTGCGCCCTGTTCTGAGCCGTGACATCACCTGGAAGGTGCTGAATATCATGGAGCCCTTTACGGCGCTCGGCGTGTTCGACATCGTTTTTTGCCGCAACGTGCTGTTCTATTTCGACATCGCCGAACGCCGCAGCGTTCTGGAGCGAATCTCCAGGCAACTTCACAGAGATGGGCGACTGTTTCTGGGCGTGTCGGAAAACGTGCTCGGCGTGACACAGCTGTTTGCTCAGGCAAAGGACGGCGTCGGATTTACGGTGATCGACCGGACATAGAAATTCTTCCGCAGTTTCGACAGGCGAACCCCGTTCGCTCGAAGGCTTATGAATAAAAATTCGTAAAATTTTTGGCAAATAATCGCAAGTAACGTTTAACGCGCTATTATTGGATATGACCTATCCTTTCAGTCACAGGCTCGGTTCAGGACCAGACCATGATTGACAAATCTCTCCCCGTACTCGTCGTCGACGACTTCCGCACCACGGTTCGCATCGTGACGAACCTGCTGCGGCAAATCGGGTTTGAGGCCGTCGACGAAGCAAGCAATGGGGAAGAAGCGCTGGCCAAACTGGGCGAGCGCCAATACGGGCTGGTTCTGTCGGACTGGAACATGGAGCCGATGTCCGGCTACGAACTGTTGCAACGTGTGCGCGCCAACCCCGCCATGGCGCAGACGCCGTTCGTCATGATCACCGCCGAAACAACGCCCGAAAACGTGGTGGCGGCGAAGTCGGCGGGCGTGGACAACTATATTGTCAAGCCGTTCACCGCCGACACTCTACGTGGAAAACTGGATCTGGTCGGCGCGGACTGAGCGGGCGGCGAGCAAAACCATGACCGCAACAGCCAAATCACAGCCCTTTGCGAAGCCGGATCCGGTGGCGTCATCCGCGCCCCTGCGCACCCATGTCATGGACGCCAATCTGTCCCGCGCCCTGGATGAACTGGTGGTCGCGCAGTCGGAAATCGACGACATGGCGATGCGCAACATTGTGGCGGCGGAAACGGTCGAGTTGATCTCCACCCTGGTGAAGGGCCGCGACGGCGACGCGATTTCTGAAGTCGCCGGCATGATCCTTGAGGCCTGCACCCTGGCCGATGTGATCGGCCAGCGCATGATGAAGGTCAGTCGCGCCCTGGAAGCGGCGCAGGCGCAAATGGCGCGCATGTCTGGCGCCCTTAGCGAAGCTGGCGTTCGCACAGGTGAACCCGAGGGCGATGTGCGCAATCTTGGCGTGCTCGCGACCGGCCCGGCGCTGACGCGCCCCAAGCAGGCTGACATCGACGCCCTGTTCGGCTGATCCCTACCCTATAAGCAGACATTATGAGTCCGCCAGGCGTGCTGACTGTCAGCCGGCCTGGCTCGCGCGCTCTGGAACGCCGAGAATCGTGGCGTCGTTGATTGAGGCGTTCCGCGCACCTTCAAAATTGGTCAAACGCTGGGCGCGGCCATTCACGACCAGCGCGCCGATCTTGGCGTTGGCGAAACGCGCGCGGGTCAGGTTCGCGCCCGCAAAGCTCGCGCCGCGCAGATCGGCGCCTTCGAAATTGGCGGTGCGCAGGTCTGCGCCGTCAAACCGAGCCGACTGAAGCATGGCGCCGGAAAAGTTCACGCCGACGCCCAGCGAGTCCCGCGCCGACATGCCGGTCAAGGTGCGCCCGGCGAAGACATCATGGATAACGCGCAGGTCTTCGCCATCCAGCACAGCCGGATTGCCCTTGGCGCCGCCCGTGTTCCACCAGGTGTCGGCCTCATCGAGGCGTACAACCAGGAACGCCGCCTGCTCGCGCGCTTCGGCTGTGGGGTCGAGCACGCAGCCCTGAAGCTGGCGGGGCGACAGGCCAAGACCGGCGATATTGACGCCGGTCAAAATGGCGCCATGCAGGCTTGCGCCATCCAGTCGCGCGCCGTCCAGATTGGCGCCGGCCAGGTTGGCGCCCTTGAAATTGGCATGTTTGAGATTGGCGCCCTGAAGCTTGACGCCCGCCAGAGACGCGTCGGTGAAGTCGACGGCAAACTCCGCGCTCTCGCCATCGTCGCCAATCGCGGGCCCCGTATTAGTCTTGGCGTCGCGCTTGTGGCGCAGCACCGTAATCCCGGTGACTTCATTGGCCACCGCCACGACGGCGGATCGCATATCCGCCCCGTCCAGCATGGCGCGATTGAGCACCGCGCCGCGAAGGGTCACCCCCCGCAGATCGGCGCGAAAGAAGTTGGCGCCTGTCGCATCCGTCAGTCGCAGATCTGCGCAGTAAAGACTGGCGCGCTCGAAATTGGCTTCTCTCAGATCACATGAATAGAGGCAGGCGCCAGTCAGTTCAGACTCGGTGAGGTTTCGGCCGCGCATGGACAGGGTATGAAGTTGCAGGAAGCGCATGATCATTCGCCGCCCGCGCGGGCGGCGCTCGACATAGTATTGATGCGCTAGAAGAAATTGATCGAGCTGATGCTGGTCTAACCGCGGCGGATTTTGCCAGATCGACTTCAGCGTCTCTTCGCGACCCTGCACGGAGTCCCGTATCTGGCGAATATGCGGCTTCAGTTGTGTCATTCGCCAGTCTCAATCAATTCATGAAGAGCTACGTCCATTCACCTTGTTAAACTCAAAGCGTTACAAATACGCAAATTGCCGCTTACCTAAAGATGCACGGACAGATGGGACGGATATTGGATTGACCGCCTTGCCCTCAGCATCAGACGAGGTTCACAGTTGCGACAAATGGAGCGGGCCAGACAGGGCGACTTGAGCTATCATATTGCGGACTAGATTTTGTCTGAGTATTAACGAGCCCAGCTGATCCGGTTCCAGATTCCGCCCCCTCCTGTGACAACGGCGCCCATGACCCCACCTATCCGCATCGGCCTCGTCGGCGTGGGCAAGATCGCCAGGGATCAGCATCTTCCGGCGCTCCGGGGCTCTGCGGACTTCGCCCTCACGGCCCTGGTCAGCCATGAAGACCACACGGCCATGGCGCCCACCTACGCGACACTGGCCCGGATGCTGGACGCCGATCCGGATATTGAGGCGGTGTCGATCTGCACCCCGCCACAGGTGCGATACGGCCTGGCGGCGGAAGCCCTCGCGCGTGGACTACATGTGTTTCTGGAAAAGCCGCCCGGCGCCACCCTGAGCGAGGTTGAGGCGCTTAGCGGGCAAGCGCTTCAGACAGGGCGCACATTGTTGGCCAGCTGGCACTCGCGCTTCGCCCCCGCCGTCGGCGCCGCCCGCGCTTGGCTGGCGGACCGTCAGATTCGCCGGGTCCAGATCGACTGGCGAGAGGATGTGCGCAAATGGCACCCCGGTCAGATGTGGATTTGGCAGGCGGGCGGTCTGGGCGTGTTCGATCCGGGCATCAACGCCCTGTCCATCGCAACATCCATCCTGCCGCACCCGTTCTTTCTGTCTGAAGCCGAGTTGCGTTTTCCCTCCAATCTCGACGCGCCAGTCGCCGCCGATCTGCGCTTCCACGACGTGACCGGCGTTGAAATCGTTGCAGGCTTTGACTTCCTGCAAACCGGGCCCCAAACTTGGGACATTCGCGTCGAGACCGATCAGGGCCAGTTGCTGCTGAGCCAGGGCGGCTGCGTTCTGGCGATTGACGGCCAGGTGACCACGGAGGGCGCCGAAGCGGAATATCCTGGCCTGTACAAACATTTTGCCGAACTGATCCGTCACGGTCAGTCAGACGTCGACGTGGCTCCCCTGCGCCATGTCGCAGATGCGTTTTTGAGGGGCCGCCGGGTCGTTTCGGAACCGCTAAACAACCTTTGAGAACCTTGGCGTCCGGTCCGATTTTAGTTGCGCCTCGTGCCTGCGTCTCGATATTTGTCTGAGTATAAATCAGCTTGCGTGCCCCATGACCCAGCCTTCCGACGCCCCAGCCCGCAAACTCCGCTCGCGCGCCTGGTTCGACGATCCGACCAATCCGGACATGACGGCGCTCTATATTGAGCGCTACCTGAACTTCGGCCTCTCGCTGGAGGAACTTCAGTCTGGCAAACCCATCATCGGCATCGCCCAGACCGGTTCAGACCTTAGCCCCTGCAACCGTCACCATCTGGTGCTGGCCGAACGAATTCGCGAGGGCGTTCGCACTGCTGGCGGGATCGCGCTGGAGTTCCCGGTCCACCCGATTCAGGAAACCGGCAAGCGGCCCACAGCAGGGCTGGACCGCAATCTGGCCTATCTGGGGCTGGTGGAGGTCCTATATGGCTATCCGCTGGACGGGGTTGTGCTGACCACAGGCTGCGACAAGACCACGCCCGCCTGTCTGATGGCGGCGGCGACGGTCAATATCCCCGCCATCTCCCTGTCGGTCGGCCCCATGCTGAACGGCTGGTTCAAGGGAGAGCGCACCGGGTCCGGCTCCATCGTCTGGAAGGCGCGCGAACTCCTGGCGTCGGGAGAGATCGACTATCAGGGCTTTATCGAACTGGTGTCCTCTTCAGCGCCCTCGACCGGTTTTTGCAACACGATGGGCACAGCCTCGACCATGAACACCCTGGCGGAGACGTTGGGCATGTCCCTGCCCGGCTCCGCCGCTATTCCCGCTCCCTATCGCGACCGGCAGGAAGCCGCCTACCGCACCGGCCTGCGCATTGTCGAAATGGTGGCTGAAGACCTCAAGCCGTCGGACATCCTGACGCGCAACGCCTTTCTCAATGCGATTGTGGTCAATTCGGCCATCGGCGGGTCGACCAATGCGCCCATCCATCTGAACGCGCTGGCGCGCCACGCAGGCGTGGAACTGGACATTCAGGACTGGCAGGACACCGGCCTGAACGTGCCCCTGCTGGTCAATCTTCAGCCCGCCGGCGAATATCTGGGCGAGGATTTCTATCGCGCAGGCGGCGCGCCCGCTGTGATCAACACCTTGATGAAGCAGGGGCTGATCCACGAAGACGCCATGACCGTGAATGGCCGCACCATCGGCGACAACTGCCGAAAAACGACCGTGGAAGACGCCAGGGTCATCTGGCCGTTCGATGCGCCGATGAAGACCGATGCAGGCTTCATGGTGCTGCGCGGCAATCTGTTCGACAGCGCCATCATGAAGCTGAGCGTGATCTCCGACGAGTTCCGCCAGCGTTACCTCAACAACCCCGACGACCCAGAGGCCTTCGAGGGCGAAGCGGTCGTGTTCGATGGACCAGAAGATTATCACCACCGCATCGACGACCCGGCCCATGGCGTCACCCCGGCCTCCATCCTGATCATGCGCGGCGCCGGACCCATCGGCTATCCGGGCGCGGCGGAGGTGGTGAACATGCGCCCGCCCGCCTACCTCTTGTCCAGCGGCGTGCACGCCCTGCCCTGTCTGGGCGATGGTCGCCAGTCCGGCACCTCGGGCTCGCCCTCCATCCTCAACGCCTCGCCCGAGGCGGCGGCGGACGGACGCCTCGCCCTGGTCCGGAGCGGGGACCGTATCCGCATCGACCTGCGCAAGGGGCGGGTCGATCTTCTGCTTGACGCCGCCGAAATCGCAGCGCGCGAACAGGCGCTCAAAGTGTCTGGCGGTTATGCCTATCCCGCCAGTCAGACGCCTTGGCAGGAAATCCAGCGCAGCATGGTTGGACAACTGCAGACCGGCGCCATACTCGAACCGGCGGAGAAGTATCAACGGATCGCCCAGACCATGGGCATCCCCCGCAACAATCACTAGCAAAGGCGACAACCTTGCGCGCACCTGACCAGATCCTCCCCTACGCCAATCTTCTGGGCGAGGGACCGGTTTGGGACTCGGCTCGAGGACGCCTGCTGTGGACCGACATTCAGGCGCGTCGCCTCTACAGCCTCGATCCCGCCACCGGCGCGACACGCAGCATGGAGACGCCGGAGCGGCTGGGCGCCCTGGCCCTGATTAACAGCGCGCCGGATCGGGTGCTGGCGGCGTTCGAGACCGGCTTTGGCGTGTTTGATCTGGAGCACGGCGCGGTCCACTGGCTGCACCAGCCGGAAATCGGCCGGACCGGACGACGCTTCAACGACGGCCGTGTGGACCGTCAGGGGCGCTTCTGGGCGGGAACCATGGTGGAAGAAGAAGCCCTCGCCGGCCCGAACACCGCTCAACTCTGGCGCGTGGGCCTTGATGGTCGCGTGAGCGCCCACAGGTCCGGCATCGGCATTTCCAACGGAATCTGCTTCAGTCCGGACGGACGCATCCTGTATTTCGCCGACTCGCCGCGCCAGATCATCCTGGCATTCGATCTGGACATCGAGACCGGCGACATTTCGGGCGAGCGCCTGTTCGCCGAGGTCGCGCAAGGCTATCCCGACGGCGCGACAGTGGACGCAGAAGGCTGCGTGTGGAGCGCGTGCTGGGGCGCAGGTCGCGTTGTTCGTTATGCGCCGGACGGACGCGCCATCGGGGCGCTGGCGGTCCCGGCTTCGCAGCCGACCAGCATCGCCTTTGGCGGGCCGGACCTGACCACCGCCTTCGTCACCTCTGCACGCGACGAACTGGATGCGACGGCTCTGGCCGGGCAGCCCCATGCGGGCGACCTTTTCGTGTTCGACCTGGACATACAGGGCCTGCCGGAGCCGCAGTGCCCCGACATCTTCTGAACAAACGCTCTTTCGGCGAGCCCGATCCATATCCATATCCTCCTGCCAATGAGCAGCTTGCGTCATCCAGGACCACGCGAACATGGCGCGACATCTGAAATCTGACTTGCCGACAAAGCTCTGCGTCGTGTGCGGTCGCGCCTATGCATGGCGCAAGAAGTGGGCGCGCGACTGGGACCAGGTCAAATACTGCTCCGAACGCTGTCGCCGAAACACATGTGCGAAGACGCCGCGATGAGCGCGCTCCGGGTGGTGTTTGGCGACCAGCTGTCTCACGACATAGCCGCCCTGAAAGACATGGATCGCCTGGCGGACCGGGTCCTCATGATGGAGGTCATCTCGGAAAACACCCAGGCGCCGCACCACAAGCAGAAGATCGTGCTCGTGCTGTCGGCCATGCGCCACTTCGCCGAGGAACTGCGCCAGTCGGGCGTTCAGGTCGACTATGTGTCGCTGGAGGATGAGGACAATACCGGCAGCCTGACCGGTGAGCTTGAGCGGGCTGTCGCGCGCGGCGCACCGTCACGCGTGATCCTCACCTCCCCGTCCGAATGGCGCGTGCGCAACGAGGTGCGGCAATGGGCCGACGCCTGCGCTGTCAATGTGGAGGTGCGCGAGGACGACCGATTCTTCGCCAGTCACGCCCGATTTGCGGCCTGGGCGAAGGGGCGATGCGGCTGGCGAATGGAGACCTTCTACCGCGAGATGCGTCGTGAGCACGACGTGCTGATGGACGCAAACGAACCCGCAGGCGGCCAATGGAACTACGACCCGGACAACCGCAAGCGACTGCCACCGCGCATTGTCCCGCCGTCGCGGCGGCGCTTTGAGCCAGACGCGACCACGCGCGAGGTCATGGCGCTGGTAGAACGAAGGTTTTCGAACCATTTCGGACGCCTCGACGCTTTCGGATGGCCGGTCACACGTTCCGACGCCTTGGCGGCGCTGGATGATTTCATCACCCACGCTCTGCCGAGCTTTGGCGACTATCAGGACGCCATGAAGGCCGGTGCGCCGTTTCTGTTCCACGCGCTGCTGGCGCCCGCCATGAACTATGGCCTGTTAGGTCCGCGAGAGGTTTGTAGAGCCGCCGAACAGGCCTGGCGCGCGGGCCAGGCGCCGCTGAATGCGGTCGAGGGCTTTATTCGTCAGATACTGGGCTGGCGCGAATACGTGCGCGGCGTCTATCAGACCCTGATGCCGGACTATGCGCACAGCAACGCCTTGCAGGCGACGCGCCGTCTGCCCGACCTGTACTGGACAGGCCGAACCGATCTGCGCTGCCTGAGCGAGACCATCAGCGCGACGGCAGAATATGCCTATGCGCACCATATTCAGCGCCTGATGATCACCGGCAATTTCGCGCTTCTGGCGGGCGTAAGGCCAGACGAGATCGAGCGCTGGTATCTGATCGTCTATGCCGATGCGCTGGAATGGGTGGAGATGCCCAATACGCTGGGCATGGCGGTCTATGCGGACGGCGGACAGATGGCGTCCAAGCCCTACGCTGCTTCAGGCGCCTATATAGACAAGATGTCGGACTATTGCGCCGGCTGCGCCTTTGACGTCAAGCAGAAGACTGGCCCCAAGGCCTGCCCGTTCAACTATCTCTACTGGGCTTTCCTGATCCGGCAGCAGCCGCGTCTTGGCGGCAATCCGCGCCTGGCCATGCCCTACCGCACGCTGCAGAACTGGTCGGCCGAGCGCAAGGCGGACATTGTGGCTGAAGCGCAAGCCTTTCTGGACGGACTGGATGTGTCACCTTCGCCAAGTTGAGCGCGTCCCGTCGAGCCCCAGGAGAGGCGGCTGACCTGGCCTTGAAGTGGGCAGGGACAATGGTGCGTGAGCCTCTAGAGTGGAGCGAGCCCCCTGATTTTCCTGATCCATCATGGCCAGACCGACTTCAACCGCGACGGTCGCCTGCAAGGGCGACTGGACTCCGCGCTCACGCCGGACGGATCAAACAGGCCCGGCGCATGGGGCGGATCCGGAGGCCTAACGCCCAGACGGCCTCAGGGCGCCAGGGTTGCAGGCGATGCCTGGGCGGACCGGCTATAGGCTTCCGCCTGACGCAACAGACGCAGCACATTGCCGCTCCAGATCTTGGCCAGGTCCTGCTCACTATAGCCTTCGGATAGAAGCGCCTGGGTGATCTTCCAATAGTCGGAAGCATCTTCCAGCCCTTCAATTCCGCCGCCGCCATCGAAATCAAGTCCGATGCCGACATGATCGACACCCGCCACTTTCAGCGCATGGTTCAACTGGTTGAGGAAGTCCTGAAACTTCGCTCGCGGCGCGGGGTATTTGGCTTCAATCGCCTTTCGCTCCGCCTGAAGAGCCTTGATCGCGGCGGGGTCAAGCTTTGAACGGTCGCCCAACCGGGCGAACAAGGCCTCCAGCGCCGCCTGACGCTCCGGATTTTTCGGGACCGGGATCAGATAGCTGGTGAAGGCGTAGACCTGAATCACGCCGCCGCTGTCGGCCAAGGCCTTCAGATGCGCATCGTCGATGTTGCGCGGGTGATCGAAGACAGCGGTGCAGCCGGAGTGGGACAGGATTACTGGCGTCTTCGACAGCGCAATCAACTGTTCCAGCACCTGGGCCGAAGCGTGAGACCCGTCCAGCACCATGCCGAGCCGATTGGCCTGGGCGACAAAGGCCTTGCCCTTGTCGCTCAGCCCGTTCCATTCAGGCTTGTCCGTGGCGCTGTCGCCCAGGTCGTTGTCCTTGAAATGGACAGGCCCGGCAATGCGCACGCCCAGGGCGTAGAAGGCCGACAAGAGGCTGACATCACCCTCCACCGGATAGCCATTTTCCATGCTCAGAAAAACGACCCGCTTGCCTGACGCCGCGATGCCAGCCGCATCGTCAGCCTTCAGCGCCTGCCGAAAATGGTCCGAATGGCGCGCCAGCATCTCGTGAATTTCCGCCGCTCGCACCAGGGCGGCGTCGCGCGCCGCAATGTCGCCGGCCCGGGTTCTGGGGCCTTGCGGAGTAAAGACGGCGAAGAAGCCGCCGCTCAGCCCGCCCTCGACCATACGGGGATAGTCGATCTGTGATCCGTCGGCCTCAACGCTGTGACGATCCATGATGTCCCAGCCCGGACGGCTGAAAAATGCGGGCGTATCGAGGTGGGTGTCGAGCGCCACCAGACGCTGCTGCACCGCGCGCGCCTGCGCTTCGCTAACCGGGGCGGCGACCGCTGGAAGAGCTGCGCCGCACGCCAGAGACGTCGCCAACAGGCCGGATATGACCAAGGTTCGAAACATTGGAACTCGCCATTTGAGAAAAAAGGCCCGAAGTCGAACAAACGGTAAGCCCTGATCTGGAGTCTGCCGAGCGGAACCGGACCTCTAGATCACGATTTCTCAGCCTCATGCGGGAAATGCATCTTACCGCGCCACTTCAGACTCGAATTTGAACTCGACGAGCCAATCGGCGCCCCTTTGGCCATTTGCCGTCCGGATCAGGACAGTGGCCCGCCCTCCAGGGTGATCCGGTGCATTTCACGCCGGTGACCATGATAGTCGTTGCGCGCAAAATGCCAGGTGGCCCGATTGTCCCAAAAGGCGATGGAGCCGGGACGCCACTGGAAATTATAGGTGAACTGGGGCTGGAGGCAGTGGGCGTAGATCTGCTGCAGCAGCGGCTTTGACTCCTCCTCTGTCCAGCCTTCGAAATGCGTGGTGAAGCCTGGGTTCACATAGATGGCCTTGCGACCGCTGAGGGGGTGGGTGATCACGACCGGGTGGACGACGTCGTCCAGCGCATCCGCCGCCTTGGCGTTGACATAACGGGAGCCGCGCGTGTCGCTCTGAAGGATATCAGGCTTGGCGTTTTCGCCGAAGACATGGCGCGCGGAATGGACCGCCCGCAGACCGAGCAGCATTCTCTGGAAGCCTTCCGACAGGGCGTCATAGGCGGCGTACATGGAGGCGAACACCGTATCGCCACCCTTGGGCGGAAGCTCTCGCGCGACAAGGATGGAGCCGAGCGCCGGGTTTTGATCATAGGAGTGATCGGTATGCCAGCCACCGCCGACATTGTCCTTTTGCCCCTCCTCCTTCAGCACCAGGGCAATCTCCGGATATTTGGGATGAGCTGCGAAGAAGCGGTTCACATTGACCGGCGCCCAGCGCCGCGCAAAGGCCAGATGCTGCTCCTCATCCAGGCTCTGGTCGCGAAAAAACACCAAGCCGTGCTGGGCGAAGGCGTCCTTGATCGTGGCGAACTCAGCGTCGCTCAGACCTTGGGCGAGACTGACCCCCTCGATCTCGGCGCCGACGCCCGGAAGCGGGCGGATATGCAGGCTCATGCCTCTGCTCCAGTCAATGCCGCGGAAAGCGATGCTCCCGGACGGACGATGGTCTCGTTCTGGGCCTGATGCACGCGACTATGTGGCGGCACGCTGTCTGTCAGCCACACATTGCCGCCGATTGTCGAGCCGCGCCCGATCGTAATACGACCCAGAAGCGTTGCGCCAGCATAGATTACGACATCATCCTCCACGACCGGATGGCGCGCCTCACCTTTGCGCAGTGCGCCGCTCGGGTCTGTCGGAAAGCTTCGCGCGCCCAGGGTCACGGCCTGATAGAGCCGGACACGACGGCCGATGATGGCCGTCTCGCCGATCACGACGCCGGTCCCGTGATCAATAAAAAATCCTTCGCCCAACTGGGCGCCCGGATGGATGTCGATCCCGGTCTTGGAATTGGCGACCTCCGAAATAATCCGCGCCACCAGCTTGGCGCCCAGCAGATAGAGCGAATGGGCGATGCGGTGATGGGTCACGGCGAATATACCGGGATAGCAGATCAGCACCTCGTCGACCGAACTCGCCGCCGGATCGCCCAGATAGGCCGCCTCGACATCAATGTCGATCAGGGTCCGGATGCGCGGCAGGCCAAGGGCGAACTGGCGCACAATTTCCAGGGCGCTCAGCCCCTCCGCCCCGTCCCGCCCTGTCCGCCGGGCATAGGCCAGCTCAAGCCCCACCTGCTCGGCCAGACGCGACAGGGCTGATTCCAGGCTGATGGTTACATAGTCGTCTTCATTGTGCGGCCCGACATGGTCTGGACCGAGCCGCAGCGGATAGAGGGCGGCGCTCAGGTCCTCCACGATGGCGGCGATGGCGGCGCGCGCGGGAAACCCGGCCGCGCCATGCTCCACGTGCCATGCCTGCGACGCCCGCCAGGCCTCTCGTGCGTGCCGTAACTGCGCAACGACAGACCTCAGTTCAGGAAAAAGGACGCCGCCTTGCCCAATCGTCTGTTGATTTGTCGACAAAATCGCACCGCCCATGCTCGCATCTGGCAATGTCAGGCCAAAGCAGGGTGCTGAACAATCCAAACTTTCTGATTACGCCCCTAGCTGGGCTGATGGTCAAACCCCGGCAATATCCTGAATTGAATGGCTGAATCGGCAAACCCGAACGCGCTGTCGAGCCGGTTTGTGGCGCGATCTGACATTGGCAAGACCCGCTTTGCAGTCTCACCAGACGCCGGAGACGATGTCGATAATATAGCCGTCTTCAGCGTCGATCAGAGCGATGTCGTGATCCAGCCAGATCCACAGGCAGCCATACGGGGGCGACGGCAGGCCGTAATAGACGTAATTCTCAATGGAATATTGCCAGAACCAGCGCGGCGCCAATTGCCCGACCCGCCACTGCCGACGCTCATAGCCAGACGGAACCGACCGATAGCCGATGTCCGGGATGAAAAAGAACCCGGGCCGAAGGCCGCCATAGCCGTGAAACCCAGGGTCGGAGCGCCACCAGGATCTGTCGCGACTCCAGGGCGAAGACTGGTCCAGCCCCTGATGAGCGCCACGCCAGGTGCGTCCCTGAACATCGCGCGCCGCTCCGGTCGGCTTGTGGCTCCAGGCGTTGGCGGCGGCCGCAGCCGGGCGCGCGGGCGGACGGTCAACCGGCGCAGGCGACATCCGAACGTGAAGTTGTCCCGGCGGGCTCTGGCCGGCAGGCCCCTCGCGACTGACCGGCGGTGTGCTTTGCGATTTCTGCGGCTGAGCGATAGCTCGACCGGCATGCGGCGCCCCGCCCTCTCGTTGCCGTGACGGCTGCGCCATTGGCGGACCTGCTTGAGGCGCTCGGTTCTGCGGCGCCCCGCCCTCCCGTTGCCGTGACGGCGGCGCCATTGGCGGACCTGCTTGAGGCGCTCGGTTCTGAGGCGCCCCGCCCTCCCGTTGCCGTGACGGCGGCGCTATTGGCGGACCTGCTTGCGGCGCTCGGTTCTG
>CAIOJR010000252.1 GCA_903858685.1 uncultured Caulobacterales bacterium
CCGGATCATTTCGCCGGGGCGCACCTATCGCTGCGATTCAGACCAGACCCACACGCCGATGTTCCACCAGATCGAAGGTCTGGTGATCGATCGCGACATCCATATGGGCCATCTGAAATGGACGCTGGAAACCTTCATTTCCCGCTTCTTCGAGACCAGCAACGTCACCACAAGATTTCGCCCGCACCACTTCCCCTTCACGGAGCCGTCGGCGGAGATGGACGTGCAGTGCGACCGGTCCGGCGGCGAGGTGAAGATCGGGCAGGGCGACAGCTGGCTCGAAATCCTGGGCTGCGGCATGGTTCATCCCAATGTGCTGCGAAATTGCGGCATCGACCCGGACGCTTATCAGGGCTTTGCCTTCGGCATGGGTGTGGATCGCCTTGGCAGCCTCAAATACGGCATGCCGGATTTGCGCGACATGTTCGCGAGCGACGTTCGGTGGCTGGGCCATTATGGCTTCTCCGCGTTCGCCGCGCCCAACCCAGCCAGCGGATTGAGCTAGACCCATGAAGTTCACCCTTTCCTGGCTGAAGGACCACCTGGAAACCGACGCCTCGGTCGAGGCCATCACCGACGCCATGACCATGGCCGGGCTGGAGGTGGAGGATGTTCACAATCCCGCCGCCAGGCTTGCGCCCTTTTCAGTGGCCAGGATCGTGGAGGCTGTGCAGCACCCCAATGCTGACCGGTTGCGCGTCTGTCAGGTGGATACGGTCGATGGACGCAAGGAAATTGTCTGTGGCGCGCCCAATGCGCGTGCAGGTCTGGTGACCATCTACGCCCCCATCGGCGCCTTTGTGCCGGGTCTGGGCGTGACGCTGGTGGAAAAGCCGGTACGTGGCGTCATCTCCAACGGCATGCTCTGCTCAGCTGCGGAGCTTGAACTGTCCAGCGAGCATGAGGGCATTCTTGACCTGGCCGACAGCTGGGCCGTGGGCGCGCCCGCCGCAATGGTCTTTTCGCTGGAGCCGGTGATTGATTTTGAAGTCACGCCGAACCGGCCCGACTGGCTGGGCGTTCAGGGTATTGCCCGCGATCTGGCGGCGACCGGCCTTGGCCGTTTCAAGCCCAACCCGGTCACGCCGGTGGCGGGCGCCTTTTCATCCCCGGTCGATATCCGCATATCCGCGCCGGACGCCTGTCCAGTCTTTGCCGGTCGTCTGGTGCGCGGCGTGAAGAACGGCCCTTCGCCCGCCTGGCTGCAGGACAGGTTGAAGGCCATCGGCCTGCGCCCGATCAGCGCGCTGGTCGATATCACCAATTTCCTGTCCTATGACCGCGATCGTCCTCTGCACGTCTATGATGCGGCCCGGCTGAGCGGCGGCTATGTCGAGGCGCGTCTGGGGCGTGAGGGCGAGACCTTCCGCGCTCTGGACGGCAAGGACTATGCGGTGACGCCGGACCAGTGCGTCATTGCCGACGATTCCGGCGTGCTGGGCTTTGGCGGCGTCATGGGTGGCGAGAGCACGGGCTGTTCGGACCAGACGACGGACGTCTTCATCGAAGCCGCCCTGTTCGATCCGATCCGCACCGCCCAGACCGGGCGCGATACGGGCATTACATCCGACGCCCAATATCGCTTTGCGCGTGGGGTTGATACGGGCTTTGTCGTGTCAGGCCTCGAACTGGCGACGCAACTGGTGCTGGACCTGTGCGGGGGAGAGCCATCAGAGATCAGGTTGGCGGGCGCCATCCCGGCCGCGCCTCAGGCCTTCGATTTTGATCCGGCCTATGTCCACAAGCTTTCCGGCCTGTCCATCGGGCGTGAAGGCGTGGTCGAAATTCTGACCCGACTTGGCTTCAAGGTCGAGTTGCACGGCGCGCGCCTGTCCGTCACACCGCCGACCTGGCGTCGCGACGTACAGGGCAAGGCGGATCTGGTCGAAGAGGTGGCGCGCATAGCGGGCTATGGCGCCTTGCCGTCCACGCCCCTGCCGCTGGTCGAGCCCAAGCCCGGCGGCGTCCTGTCGCCCCGTCAGGCGCGCGTCCGCGCTGCCCGTCGCGCACTGGCGGCGGCGGGCTTTGCGGAGACAATCGGCTGGTCGTTCACCTCCCAGGCCAATGCCCGGCTGTTTGGCGGCGGCGATGCAAGGCTTGTTCTGGCCAATCCGATGGCGTCCGATCTGGACTGCATGAGGCCCTCCGCGCTTCCCGGGCTGGTGGAGGCGTTGGGCCGCAATGCTGCGCGCGGCTTTGCCGACGCCGCCCTGTTCGAGATCGGTCCGGTCTTTTTTGGCGATCAGCCAGGGGATCAACGCACGGCGATCTCTGCGGTGATCGCGCCCCACGCCGCCCGTCGCTGGGATGGCGCAGCCGACGCCGATGTCTATTGGATCAAGGGCGCATTGTTTGGCTTGCTGGAAGAGATCGGCGCGCCGGTCTCCTCCCTGCAACTCGCGCAGGGCGCCGCCGCCGGCTGGTGGCATCCGGGTCAGTCGGCGCGGCTGCAACTCGGTCCAAAGACCGTGATCGCAGAGTTTGGCGCGTTGCACCCTTCCGTCCTGAAGTCGCTGGATGTCGCCGGTCCGGTCTTTGGGTTTGAAGTGTGGCTGGAAGCGGTGCCGGAACCCAAGCGCAAGGCGACGAAGACAAAGCCGGCTCTGCCCCTGTCGTCGCTGATGCCGCTGTCGCGCGACTTCGCCTTTGTGGTCGATGAGGCCAGGACGGCGGGCGATGTGGCGCGTGCGGCTCTGGGGGCGGATAAGGCCCTGATCTCGGGGGTGCATGTGTTCGACGTGTATCGCGGCGCCGGCGTGGCCGAAGGCGCCAAGTCCGTCGCGATCGAGGTCACGTTGCAACCGACGGACAAGACCCTGACGGATGCCGATATTGATGCGGTGTCGGCCCGGATCGTGGCGGCGGTGGCCAAGGGCTGTGGCGGCGTGCTGCGCGCCTGATGATGACGCAGGCTTCCGATACCGAAGGCCGTCTTGTGCGCGAGGACGGTCAGACGATCGCCTGGAAGCGGGTCGACGGTTCGGGGCCAACCCTTGTCTGGCTCGGCGGGTTTCATTCGGACATGAGCGGGACCAAGGCGCAGTTTCTGGCGGATTGGGCCAGGGCCAATGGCAGGGCCTGTCTGCGGTTTGACTATTTCGGCCACGGCCAGTCGTCAGGCGCCTTTGTGGACGGCACGATTGGCCGCTGGCGCGCCGATGTACTGGCCGTGATTGATCAGTTGACCCAGGGCCCGCTGGTGCTGGTGGGGTCGTCCATGGGCGGATGGCTGGCGGTTCTGGCGGCCCTGGCCCGAGCGGAGCGGATACAAGCTCTGGTGCTGGTGGCGCCCGCTGCAGACTTTACCGAAGCCCTGATGAAGCCCGGCCTGCCGCCGGAAGCTTTTGCGGCTCTGGCGCGGGACGGAGTGTGGCGTCGCCCTTCGCCCTATGAAGACGGCGCCTACCCCATTTCGCAGCAATTGCTGGAGGAGGGGGCGAACTGGTGCGTTCTGCCCGGTCCCATCGCGATGGCTGCGCGGGTGCGGATCCTTCAGGGCGGAGATGATCCAGACGTGCCATGGCGCCACGCCCTGGCCCTGGCTGAGGCGCTGGACAGTCGTGATCTGGTTTTCAGTCTGATCCGTGACGGGGACCACCGTCTGTCTCGCGACGTCGATCTGGCCCGGCTCTTGTCGGCGGTGGAAGAGGTCTGCTCTGAGCGTTCGGAAGTGGGCGCGGAGCGTTAAAGTCTAGCGTCGTTTGCCGCGCTTGACGCCGACCGGCGGGTTTCGTCGTCGCACGCTCAGCTTGGGTCGCGGCGCCTTGGGGTCGCGGGGGTCTGGCTCACTGAGCATTTCGAACAGCAGGCCGCCGGTCAGGGGCGTGGCCTCCTTCAACCGCACCTCGACCACAGCCCCAAGCCGCCAGCGCGCGCCCGAGCGTTCGCCGACCAGCGAATGGGTGCGGTCATCATGGACAAAATACTCGTCTCCCAGATTGGAGACCGGGACGAGGCCGTCTGCACCGGTTTCGGCAAGGCGGATGAACAGGCCAAACCGGGTGACGCCGGTCACGCGGCCCGCAAAGCTTGCGCCCACCCGATCAGCGAGGAAGGCTGCAACATAGCGGTCTGTCGCGTCGCGCTCGGCGGACATGGCGCGTCGTTCCGCCGCCGTAATATGTTCAGCCGTTTCCTGTAGCCGCACCATTTCCTGATCGCTCAGTCCGTCCAGACCCAGTTTCAGCGCTCGGATCAACGCCCGGTGGACCACAAGGTCAGCATAGCGCCGGATGGGAGAGGTGAAGTGGGCGTAGCGCGACAGGTGCAGGCCGAAATGTCCCAGATTGTCCGGCGAGTAATGGGCCTGCATCTGGGTGCGCAACACCACCTCATTGACGATATCGGCATGAGGGCCGCCGCGCGTCTCGGTCAAAAGGCGGTTGAAGCGGTGAGTCTGGGCCGGTTCGCCCTTGGTCCACGCGATGTCGATGGTGGAGAGAAAGTCCGCCAGATTGAACAGTTTTTCCTGACTGGGCTCCTCGTGCACGCGATAGATCAGCGGCGACTTCTTCTGCTCCAGCGCTTCTGCCGCGCAGACATTGGCCTGGATCATCATCTCTTCGATCAGACGGTGCGCATCCAGTCGCGCCCGCGGCTCGATGGAGCCGATCACGCCGTCGCGGGTGATGTGGACGCGTCGTTCCGTGCTTTCAATGTCGAGCGGGGAGCGCGCATCGCGGCCCTTGCCCATGCAGGCATAGGCGGCCCAGAGCGGCAGCAGGACCGGCTCCAGAAGGACGCCGGTCAGATCATCCGTTTCGCCGTCGATCGCCGCCTGGGCCGCCTCATAGGATAGCTTGGCGGCGGAGCGCATAAGGCCGCGTGTGAAGCGGTGGCTGGTCTTGCGTCCTGTCTTGTCAAAGACCATCCGCACGGCCATGCAGGCCCGGTCGACATTCGGCAGTAGCGAGCACAATCCCGCCGACAGCTTTTCCGGCAACATGGGCTCGACCCGGTCCGGGAAATAGACCGAATTGGCCTTGTTCCAGGCCTGTCGGTCCAGAGCCGAACCGGTGCGCACATAGGCCGAGACGTCCGCTATGGCGACCCACACGATCCAGCCGCCAATATTGTTGGGGTCTTCGTCAGCATGGGCGAAGACAGCGTCGTCATGGTCGCGTGCATCCGCAGGGTCGATGGTGACCAGCGCCAGACTGCGCAGGTCTTCGCGACCCTCAAGCGTCGGCGCCTTGGCGGCGGCGGCTTCCTGCTCGGCCTCCTCCGGAAAGCCCGTCGGGATGCCGTGGGCGTGGATGGCCAGAAGCGAGAAGGCCCGCGGATCATCCTCGCGTCCGATCACTTCCAGGAGTTTGGCCCGCTTCATCCCGTAGCGGTGGTCGGGATTGGGCGTCAGGCTGACCTGCACCAGATCGCCGTCGCGCACGTCCGGCGCCTCTGACGGGATGAGTTGCAATATGTCGCGAGACTTGCGGTCGACAGGCTCGACCCTGATTTCGCCCTTGCTCTTGCGGACGACGCCCAGAACCTTATGAGCGCTCTGGCCAAGCTTCTTGACCAGCCGCGCTTCGATCTCGCCATTTTCCAGACGGGTGAAGCGCACCAGCAGGCGGTCGCCCAGCGCGGGCGCGCCGGTCGCCTTTTCAGCGCGGTCCGGCGCCAGTCGCACCGGCTTCAGGTCCTCGCCTCCACGGACGAGCTGGACATAAAGATCCCCGTCTGTGTCGCGCTCGGTGACGTCGACCACGCCGACCGGGGGCAGTTCGCCCGCAATGGCCAGGCTCTTGCGGCCGCGCTTGCCCAGAGCGCCCGAGGATTTCATGCTTTTCAGCATTTCGCGCAGCGCGCGGCGTTCGCCGCCCTTCAGCCCGAAATGCTTGGCGATCTCGCCCAGATCGGTCTCGCCCGCCTCGGAGATATACCGGGCCAGAGCCTGATGGTCAGGAAGACCCGGCGTCGCAGCCCGCCGAGGCATGGCGGACCTGATTGCGCCCGCACCCCTGGGAGCCTTCTTGTCGCTCTGCGGCTTGCGCGGGCGCTTCACGATTTCGCCGCAGCTTTTTTGGCTGCTGGTTTTTTGGCGGCGGCCTTCTTCGCTGCGGCCGTCTTGGCGGTGGCGGGCTTTGCGCCTTGAGCCTTTTTCGCTGACGTCGCCGTCTTGGCGGGCGCCGCCTTACGCGCTGGCTTCTTTGTTCCGCCCTTGGCTTCGCGTTCGGCCAGCAGGGCCACGGCTTCCTCCAGCGTCACTTCCGCAGGGTCCTTGGACTTGGGCACATTGGCGTTGACCCCGCCGCTGGCGATATAGGGGCCGTAGCGGCCCGCCAGCACCTTGACCGGCTCGCCGGTTGTGGGGTGGGCGCCCAGGTCCTTGAGCGCCGCCGCCTGACCGCGCTGTGGACGTCCGCCGCCTGCGCGCTTTTCCGCCAACAGGGTCATGGCGCGGTTCAGGCCGACCTCGAACGCCTCGTCGATGTTTTCCAGACTGGCGAAAGCGCCGGAGTGCGCCACATAGGGACCAAAGCGGCCAAGACCGGCTGTGACCATCTTGCCGTCATCAGGGTGGACGCCGATCTCACGCGGCAGGGACAGCAGCTTGACTGCGGCGGGGAGGTCGATGGTCGCAGGCGTCCAGCCCTTGGGCAGGCTGGAGCGGCGGGGTTTGTCGCCTTGCGTGGCCGCAGCGGTCTCCACATAGGGACCGAACCGGCCGACCTTGAGCCAGACGGCGGCCCCCGTCACCGGGTCGACGCCCAATTCGCGCTCGCTGGCTTCGGCTTGCGCATCGCCATTTTCGGAGGTGGCGAGCTGGCGCGTGAAGCGGCATTCGGGATAGTTCGAACAGCCGACAAAGGCGCCGAACTTGCCCAGCTTCAGGCTGAGCTGACCATTGCCGCAGGTGGGGCAGATGCGCGGATCGGAGCCGTCCGGCTTGACGGGAAAGATATGTGGACCGAGCGAGGTGTTCAGCGCATCGAGAACCTGAGTGACCCGCAGATCGCCCACACCTGCAATGGCCTCCTGAAAGTCCTTCCAGAAGTCGCGCAGCAGCGCCTTGTATTCCAGATCGCCGGATGAGACGAGGTCGAGCTTTTCTTCCAGCCCCGCCGTAAAGTCGTACTCGACATAGCGCAGGAAGAACTGCTCGAGGAAGGCGGTCAACAGCCGTCCCTTGTCCTCTGGCACAAAGCGGTTCTTGTCCATGACCACATAGGCCCGGTCGCGCAGCACGGTCAGGATGGAGGCGTAGGTCGATGGGCGCCCGATTCCCAGCTCTTCCATCTTCTTGACTAGGCTGGCTTCGGAATAGCGCGGCGGCGGTTCGGTATGGTGCTGGTCGGCGCGAGCCTCGATTACCCTGGCCGAGGCCCCCTGGGCGACCAGAGGCAGGCGTCCGCCGTCCTCGTCGTCGGCGTCGTCGCGGCCTTCTTCATAGACCGCCAGATAGCCGTCAAACAGGATGACCTGACCACTGGCTCTCAGGCCCGTGCGGCCATCAGCGCTGTCCAGATCTATGGTCGTGCGCTCTATCCTCGCCGCTTCCATCTGGCTGGCGGCCATGCGCTTCCAGATCAGTTCGTAAAGGCGGCCAAGATCGCCGTCGAGGCGCACATGCTCGGGGCGACGCGCAAGACTCGTCGGGCGAATAGCTTCGTGCGCCTCCTGGGCGTTCTTGGCCTTGGTCTTGTAGAAGCGCGGCTGGTCAGGGACATAGTCCTTGCCGAACCGGTCAGCGATGACGCTGCGCGCTTCCTGAATGGCTTCCGGCGCGGTCTGGACGCCGTCGGTCCGCATATAGGTGATCAGACCGCCCTGATCGTCGACGCCCTCATAGAGCTTCTGCGCCGCCTGCATGGTGCGCTGGGCGTTGAAGCCGAGCTTTCGGGAGGCTTCCTGTTGCAGGGTGGAGGTGGTGAAGGGCGGGGGCGGGGTGCGCTTGCCGGGCTTCTTTTCAACGGCGGTGATAGTGAGGGCAGCCTCCAGCACGGCCTTGCGCGCCGCATTGGCCGACGCGTCGTCCGGCAGATCGAACTTGCCGAGCTTTTTGCCCTCATGCTTGACCAGGCGGGCGAGGAAGGGGTCGGAACCGGCGGAGACGTCGGCGTCCACCGTCCAGTATTCCTGGCTGCGAAACGCGTCGATTTCGCGTTCGCGCTCGACGATCAGGCGCAGGGCCACAGACTGCACCCGTCCTGCGGACCTTGCGCCGGGCAGCTTGCGCCAGAGGACCGGCGAGAGGGTGAAGCCCACCAGATAGTCCAGGGCACGGCGCGCCAGATAGGCGTCGACCAGTTCCTGATCGATCTTGCGCGGGTGTTTCATCGCCTCGGTCACGGCGGACTTGGTGATGGCGTTGAATACGACGCGCTGCACCTCGGCGCCCTTGATGGCCTTTTTGCGGTTCAGTTCGTCCAGCACGTGCCAGGAAATCGCTTCGCCCTCACGATCCGGGTCGGTGGCCAGAATCAGGCAGTCTGCGCCCTTCATGGCGGCGGCGATGTCTGCGATGCGCTTCTTCGCCTTGGGATCAGCATCCCAGATCATGGCGAAGTCCTCATCAGGCTTCACCGATCCGTCCTTGGACGGGAGATCACGCACGTGACCATAGGACGCCAGCACCGTGTAGTTGGAGCCGAGGTACTTGTTGATGGTCTTTGCCTTGGCCGGGCTTTCGACGACGACGACGTTCATTCGACCTGCAGAGTGAGTTGCTGACGCCGACGCGGTAGGACGTCGGACGGGCTGCAAAAGTGGGGACCGCAAGAGGTCCATGTCAACGCCCGGCGTGCATAGGCTTTGCTGACGCGCCCTGCAACAGGCAGGATTGCACGCTAGGCGTGAATTGTGTATCTATTCACTTTATAGGGGAATTCGCGGCGTTTTGACCGCCCCTCTTTTGGAGATTGTCGCCATGTCGCCTTCCGCAAAAACCGCCTTTCCCATTGAAGGCGCAGCATCAGACATCATCGACTATGTCTATGACATGCTGAAGGCCCTGGCCGACCTCGCGTCGCGCGCGGATGACGAGGAACTGGCCCGTGCGATTCGCATTGCAGGGATGCGCAGCGATCTGTCTGGAAAGAGCGCGAACTAGGGCGCGCTTTGGCACACCAGTCCCCCCGGGGACAGATCGGCGCGACCCGCCAGGGCCAGTTCGACCAATGCGGCCAGGACGGCAGGCGCAGGCGCGTTCAGGGCCCGCACAATCTCGTCACGGGGAACCGGGGTTGGGGACAGGAGCGCCTCAACCTGATCGCGCAAAGCGTCGGCGGCGGCGTTGAGCGCGGCATCGTCCAGGGCGCCGGAATTGAACAGGTCTCGCGTCGGCTCCGTGATCCGATGCGGTCGCGCAAGGGCGCGCAGCACATCCTCCACCCCTTCGCACAGGGTCGCGCCTTGCCGGATCAGATCGTTTACGCCTCTGGCGCGGGGGTCGAGGGGCGAACCCGGCACGGCGAACACGTCGCGTCCCTGTTCGGCAGCCAGTCGGGCCGTGATCAGCGAGCCGGAGCGCAGTTCGGCCTCGACCACGACGACGCCCAGAGACAGTCCCGAAATAATGCGGTTGCGGCGCGGAAAGTCCCGCGCCTGCGCGCGGCGGCCGATCAGGTTTTCTGAAACGATGCAGCCCTGGGCGGCGATTTTTTCGTAGAGCGCGGTGTGTTCCGGCGGGTAGATGTCATCGACGCCGCCCGCCAGGACGGCGGCCGTTCCCGTGGCCATGGCCCCTTCATGGGCGGCGCCGTCGATCCCGCGCGCCAAACCCGAAACCACCAGATAGCCGTGCGCCCCAAGATCCTGAGCCAATGACCGGGCGAATCTCTGCCCCGAGGCGGAGGCGATTCGCGCCCCCACTATGCCCACCGCCGGTCGGTCCAGGAGGTTTTCACAGCCGAGGGTCCACAGGACCGGCGGCGGTGGGTCGACGGCGGCCAGTTGAGGCGGATATTCCGCCTCCCCCACGACCAGCAGTCTGGCGCCCAGCTTTTCGCCCGCCTCAAGCTCGCGCTCAGCCTCGGCAATGCTGACAGCGCGCAAGGGCAGGGCGCGACCCCCTCGCCTTGAAAGCTCCGGCAGGGCCTCGATCGCTCGCGTGGCGGAGCCGAAGCGGGATATCAGGGCGGCGAAAGTGACGGGCCCAACCTGATCCGTGCGCGCCAGCCTCAAACGGTCGCGGCGCTCCAGGACAGTCAATCCACTCAATTGGCGGAAGCCGGGTCGGCGGCTGCGGTCTTGGCGCCCCCGATTCGCGGTTCCTCATGCTTCAGCAGGCGCTGAATATTGGGGATGTGGCGATAATAGATCAGCACGCCCATGAACAGCGCGGCGACGAGGAAGGCTTTCGGCTGTGAAAGCGCTAAAAGATAGAGCGGCGTCAGCGCGACCGCTGTCAAAGCCGCCTGAGAGGAAATGCGCCAGATGGCGGCGCTGGCAATCCAGGTCGCGCCCGCCATCAGACCGATCGGCCAGTCGATGACGAGAAAGACGCCGAAAAAGGTCGCCACGCCCTTACCGCCCTTGAAGCCGAGCCAGACCGGGAAGAGGTGGCCCATGAAGGCGGCGGCGCCGGCCACTGCGCCCGCATCTTCGCCATAGACCGCGCGCAGCACAGCGACAGCGACCATGGCCTTGCCCGCGTCACAGACCAGAGTGGCCAGGGCAAGGTCCTTTCGACCCGTGCGCAACACATTGGTCGCCCCGATATTGCCAGACCCGATGGCGCGCACGTCGCCAACGCCGGCAAAGCGGGTGATCAGCACGCCAAATGGAATGGAGCCGAGAAGATAACCGCCGACCAGCGCCGCCGCGAGCGCCACAACCGGCATTCCAAACATAAACATGCGCCTTGGCCCCTATGTCCGCGCAGTCGCGCCCATGAGCGTCGCTGCAACTTCCCGCGCTAGCTTCACCAGCCTGCGCCTTGTTGCAAGGCGGCGAATTGCGCACTTGCAATTTATCGGGTGATGACGACGGGGGGTAGAGGGTCAGTGCGAAGTGCGCAGGGCCGCGTCCATGGCGGGGGCGATCTTGTCGATCGACCATTCGCCCAGACCGGGATCAACCTTCTTGCCGTTCACCAGGATCGTAGGCGTCGAGTCGATCTTTTCCTGATTGATGGCGTGGTCCATGCGCGCATTAAGCGTGTCGACGGCCTTGGAATCGGTCAGACAGGCGTGGAACCGTTCATCCGTAACGCCATTGGCGCGCGCGATCTGGCCCAGAACGACCGCAGGCTCGCTGCCCGCCTTGCCGGAGAACATTTCCGGCTGAGCGCGGAAGATCGCTTCCACGACCTTGAAGTAATTATCTTTTCCAGCGCACCGTGCGACGACAAATCCCGACGCGGCTATGCCTTCGGGCGGGGTCAGAAACTCTCGGAACTCGTAACGCGCCTTGCCTGTGTCGACATATCTGGCCTTGATTTCCGGATAGATCGCGGCGTCGAACCGGGCGCAGTGGGGGCAGGTGACAGAGGCGTATTCCGTGATCGTCACCTTGGCCTTTGGCGATCCGATAACATAGACCTCGTCATAGAAGACGCCGTCCAGGCCCTTGGCGGCGGAGTCTGCGGCGCTGACGGCGATGGGCGCGGCGAGATACAGGGCGACCGCGGCGATCAGGCTAAGGGACTTCAACATGAGGCTTGGCTCTCACTGGATGTTGGCGAGCTTGATGAAAGGCGGTCGAGACGAGGTTCACCCGCTGACCTGATGCACGATCTTGCCGTCGACAAGGGTCATCAGAACCTGGCCCTGAAGTCTGCGGCCGTCAAAGGGCGAGTTCTTGGATTTGGAGATCAGCCGGTCGGCGTCCACGATCAGGGGCGCATCCACGTCGCACAGCACCAGGTCGGCCGGCGCGCCTGCCGATAGCCGCCCTGTCTGCAGTCCCAGCAGTTCCGCAGGCGCCAGGGTCACTGCGCGGATCAGGTCGATCAGCGGGACACGGCCGTCGTGGTGCAGGCTGAGCAGCGACGGGAGCAGGGTTTCAAGGCCCATGGCGCCGGGCAGGGATTCGGAAAACGGCAGGCGCTTGTCCTCGGCGGGCAGGGGCGTGTGCGCCGACACGATGATGGGCACAAGGCCCGAACTGACCGCGTCAATCAGGGCCTGACGGTCGCTTTCGGGCCGAAGCGGCGGGTCCAGGTGATAGAAGGTGCGATAGTCGCCCGTGTCGATCTCATTGAAGCTCAGATGATTGATCGAGGCGGTGGCGCTGACACGCACGCCCTTGGCCGTGGCGCGTTCCAGACAGGTCAGGGCGTCCGCTGTCGTGATCTGGTCCACCAGCAAACGACCGCCGGTCACTTCGGCAATCGCCAGGTCGCGCTCCAGCATGATGCGTTCTGCAATGGCGGGGGCGGACGGCAGGCCCAGCCGTGCGGCGAACTCGCCCTCTGTCGCGCAGGCGCCCGCGCTCAGCCAGGGATCGGCCGGCCTGTGCGACACAAGGGCGTCATAGGCGCGGGCATAGGACAGGATACGCCGGAAGACCTTGGAATTGACGATGGAGTGGTCGCCGTCGGTAAAATAGACCGCGCCCGCTTCCGACATCAGGCCGATCTCGGTCATCCGATCGCCCTTGCACTCGCGCGTGGCGGCCCCGGCGGGATAGACATGAACCAGCTCGATATCGCGCGCTCTGCGCAGGATGAAGTCGACCATGGCCGGATCATCCACCGCCGGGTCGGTGTCTGGCTGCACCACAATGGATGTGACGCCGCCCGCCGCCGCCGCGCGACTGGCGGACTTCAGGGTCTCTTTCGGCTCGGCGCCTGGCTCGCCGGTCTTGACGCGCAGGTCGATCAGGCCGGGCGCCAGCATGGCGCCGTTGCAGTCAATCACCCGCACGTCGCTGGACAGGTTCGCGAATGTGGCGCGGCGCGATACGTCGCAGATGACGCCCTCTGACACGACCAGAGATCCCAGGCCGTCGAAGCGGCTTTCCGGGTCGATCAGGCGGGCGTTGATGAAGGCGATGGGCTGGGAATTGGGCATGGTCAGTTCCCTGCGCCAAGACGAGCGGCCAGAGAAGCCAGAACCGCCATGCGGGCGGCCACGCCCATCTCCACCTGATCTCGGATCAGGCTGACGCCAGGATCGTCCGCCACGTCGGAATCGATCTCCACGCCCCTGTTCATCGGCCCCGGATGCATGACGCGCACATTGGGTTTGGCCAGGGCCAGCTTTTCAGCGTCCAGACCATAGAACCGGAAATACTCACGGGTCGAGGGCACAAACGCGCCGTCCATCCGCTCCAGCTGCAGGCGCAACATCATCACCACGTCGACGCCGGCCACGCCCTTGCGCATATCGTGAAAGACGTCAGCGCCCCATTGATCGACGCCCGCCGGCATCAGGGTTGGCGGGCCCACCAGACGCACGCGCGCGCCCAGCGTCTGCAACAGCGACACATTGGACCGGGCCACGCGGCTGTGGAGCACGTCGCCGCAGATGGCGACGGTCAGGCCTTCGATCCTGGGAAAGGCGCGCTTCAAAGTCAGGGCGTCGAGCAGGGCCTGGGTGGGATGTTCGTGCCAGCCGTCGCCCGCATTGATCACATTGCAGCCGACCTTCTGGGCCAGCAGGTCCGCCGCGCCGCTGGCGGCGTGACGCACCACCAGGAGATCAGGCTTCATGGCGTTGATGGTGACGGCAGTGTCGATCAGCGTCTCGCCCTTGGCCATGGAAGAGTTGCGCGGCGCCATGTTCATGGTGTCTGCGCCCAGCCGCTTGCCCGCCAGCTCGAAGCTCATCTGGGTGCGTGTGGAGTTTTCAAAGAAGAGATTGACCAGCGTTCGGCCGCGCAGGATGCCAAGTTTTTTCTCGTCGCGCCGGTTCACCGCCACAAAGGCGTCCGCAAGATCAAGCAGGCGTTCGGCGTCAGGGCGGTTCAGGCTGCTGGCGCTGAGGAAATGGGGGGTTGGGAACGGAAATATCCGCTCTCGGATCGGGGCTTCGAGGTCTGCGGCGCTGGTCATGAAAGCCGAGGCTATAGGCGCGGTCGCGTTCGTGCGCAACCGCGCTTCATCTCATCCACTGATCATTGCACGGACGGGGCGCCGGGAAGGCTGGAAATCCAGTTCAGCAGGTGAGTTTCCAGGGCGATCCGGTGATCGTTGAAGCCATGGTCAGTGTTGAATTTCAGGATCTGCAGCGAGACGGGATGGCTGGCCTCGACCGCTGGCAACAGGCGCGGAACCTTGCAGCTTTCGCTGTCGCGCTCGGCGACCGCGATGAACAGAGGACGGGTGGCGAGGGCCTGCGCATTGTCGCTCAGCTTCCAGCCCGCGCCGCGCACGGCCAGGGCCGCGACGATATCCTTGCCAGTGGCGCCGGTCAGACGGCCGTCAATATCGTCGAACTGTGTCTCGGCCACCTTGTCCTGGGTGGCCTTGTCGAGCCTGGAGAGGGCGGCGGCGTCAATACTGGGATCCCAGGGGGCGATCAGGGCTGTGCCGAGCACGTCCTTGGCCGTGGCGCCTGCGTGGGCCGCTGCGAATCCGCCAAGGCTGTGGCCGATCACGACGATGCGCTTGGGGTCAATGTTCCAGCGCTTGATGATCTCGGGCCTGTGCAGTTCGGCGACCACGGCGTCGGCGTCGTCGAGCACGCCGTCAATGCTGAACCGCCCCTGCGAGCCCCATGAGCCGCGATAGTGATAGGAAACCACCGCCCAGCCCGCGCGCCGAAGCACCTGGGCCAGATCGAGGTTCTGCTCATTGCCAGGCAGGCCGTGAATCAGGACCACGACAGGGTGGGGGCCGGCGCCGGACGGGGCGTAGAACATGCCGTTCATCACCTCGCCATGATTGGTGATCTGCACGCCCAGTCCATAGGCGGGATGGGCCGGATCAACCGGCGGATCCATATAGATTGCAGCGGGCACATTGGCGGGCGAGGCGGCAAGAGCCGAAAGCCCGATGCTCGACCCGGCGGTCAGAACGGTGAGGGCGGCCAAGGCCCAGCTGGCGAATCTCATCCCACGACACTCCCGCGATTTACCGCCTGGATCTGCTCACGAGGTCCGAAGCCTGTCCAGCGCGCCTTGCAGGATATAGGCGGCTGCCGTCTGGTCGACCACCTCGGCGCGGCGGGCGCGGGTCATGTCGGCCTCGCCGATCAGAATGCGTTCCACCGCGGCGGTGGACAGGCGCTCGTCCCAGAAAGCGATGGGCAGGTCTCTCAGGCGCAGAATGTTGCGCGCCAGAGCGCGGTTGGACTGGCATCTCGCGCCTTCGCTGCCGTCCATATTGCGCGGCAGGCCGATGACAACGCCGCCCGCGCCGCGCGTCTCCATCAGCCTGAAGAGTTCAGCCGCCTCCACCGTGAACTTGGTGCGGCGGATCAGGGCGAGCGACGAGGCGATGGTCAGGGTCAGGTCCGATACCGCCACGCCAATCGTCTTCTCGCCCGGATCCAGTCCGACGACCGGCGTGCGGGGTGGAAGGGCGGCTTTCAGTTCAAGGATATCGACAATGGCCATGTTAAAGGGGGTGCAGCATCACAGGCGCCCTTGTCAAACGCCGCCTGTCGCGTCTAACCCACGCGCAACGGACATTTTCGTTCGAACCTCATCCGCCCCAGACCGGGAGGGCCTCATGGCCATCGACGCAGCGACTGTCAGAAAGGTCGCCAAGCTTGCCCGCATCGCAGAGCCGGACGACCGGCTGGAGCCATTGGCTCTTGAACTGAACGGCATCATGAACTGGATCGAACAGTTGGGTGAAGTGGACACCAACGGGGTTGAGCCCATGACGTCCGCCGTGCATCAGGCCTTGCCCATGCGCGAGGATATTGTGACCGACGGCGGCAAGCCCGATCAGGTTCTGGCCAATGCGCCAAAGTCCGCGCACGGCTTCTTTGTTGTGCCCAAGGTGGTGGAATAGCATGTCCGAACTGACCAAGCTGACCCTGAAAGGCGCGCTCGACGGTCTGGCCGCCGGAAGCTTTTCGGCCGAGGAGCTGGCTCGCGCCCATCTGGACGCGATCGACGCCGCCAACCCTGCCCTGAACGCCTATGTGCTGACCACGCCGGAGCGCGCCATTTCCGACGCGAAAGCCTCTGACGCCCGGCGCGCCAGCGGCGCGGCGGGGCCGCTGGACGGGGCCGTGATCGGGGTCAAGGACCTGTTCTGCACCGACGGCGTGAGAACGACCGCGGGCTCGAAGATTCTCGGCAATTTCATACCGCCCTACGAATCAACCGTCACCGCCCACCTCTGGCGCGACGGCGCGGTGATGCTGGGCAAGCTGAACATGGACGAGTTCGCCATGGGCTCCTCCAACGAGACCTCGGCGTTCGGACCCGTGACCAGTCCCTGGCGCGCGAACGGCTCTGACCGCGCCCTGACGCCGGGCGGATCGTCGGGCGGATCGGCCTGCGCCGTGTCGGCCGACCTGTGCCTGGCGGCGACGGCGTCTGACACCGGCGGCTCCATCCGCCAGCCGGCGGCCTTCACCGGCACCGTGGGGATCAAGCCGACCTATGGCCGCTGTTCGCGGTTTGGCATGGTGGCGTTCGCTTCGTCGCTCGATCAGGCCGGACCGATCACCAAGACCGTGGAGGATTCGGCCCTGATGCTGACCTCCATGTGCGGTCATGACGCCCGGGACTCGACCAGCCTGGACATTTCCGTTCCCGATTTCACCAGCTTTCTGGGCAAATCGATCAAGGGACTGCGGATCGGCGTGCCTGAAGAATACCGGATCGACGGCATGCCCGAAGAGATCGGCAGGCTTTGGGACGAAGGCGTGGAATGGCTCAAGGCGGCAGGATGCGAGATCAAGTCCGTCAGCCTGCCGCACACCAAATATGCGTTGCCCGCCTATTATATCGTAGCGCCGGCGGAGGCCTCCTCCAATCTCGCGCGCTATGACGGGATGCGGTTCGGTTATCGCGGGCAGGGCGGGTCCTTGACCGAGGTCTATGAAAACACGCGCGCCGAAGGCTTTGGTCCGGAGGTGAAGCGTCGCATCCTGATCGGCACCTATGTGCTCTCGGCGGGCTATTATGACGCCTATTATCTGAAGGCGCTGAAGGTGCGCACACGCATTGCGGAAGACTTCGCCAACGCCTTTGGCGAGGTGGACGCCATCCTGACGCCCACAGCGCCGTCCGCCGCCTTTCCGATCGGGGAGAAGCAGGACGATCCTGTAGCCATGTATCTGAATGACGTGTTCACCGTGACGACCAATCTGGCCGGCCTGCCGGGCCTGTCCCTGCCCGCGGGGTTGGACAAGACCGGGCTGCCTCTGGGCCTGCAACTGATCGGCAAGGCGCTGGACGAGGGAACCCTGTTCTCCATCGCCAGCGTCATGGAACAGGCTGCGGGCTTCACCGCCAGGCCAGCGCGGTGGTGGTGACATGAAAAACCCCTCTCCCGCAGGGGAGAGGGGTTGATCGCGTCAACCTCAAGAGGACCGGATTCAGCTCTTGACGGCGGCCAGGGCGGCCTTGGCGGCTTTCAGCACGTCTTCGGTGATCTTGCCTTCCGAATAGGGGGCGAGCTGGGTCAGGCTGAGGCCTTTGAAGGCTTCGTATTGAGGATGGCTGGTCAGGCCTGGCACGACCTTGTCGAGCACGGCCTTGGCGTCAGTATTGGCCACAATCGTCTCAATCGGCGTGTCGATGTTGTATTTGGCGGGAACATCTGCGGCAGCAGCGGCAGGCGGGGTGGCGGCGGTCGCCGTAGTGGTAGACGCGGAGGGAGCGGTCGCAGCGGGAGCCTTGGCAGCGGGAGCGGCGGTTTGCGCGGAGACGACCGAAACGGTCGCGAGGCTGAGCGCGGCGCCGGCCAGAACGGCGGCAAACAATTTGGACATGGATGTTTCCTCGAGGAATCCGGGTCTTTGACCCGTGAATGCGCGAATAGAACCCCGAAAACAGCGCCGCGACAAGGCGGATGGTTGCGCGAATTGAAGCGGATGCGTAACCAGACCCTATATTCCGATATGGACCGCTTTGATGACGAGACGGGATTGAGACATGACTGAGCGCGCGCCTTACCGCATCACCGGACGGACCGGCGAATGGGAAGTTGTGCTGGGCCTGGAGGTTCATGCGCAGGTGGCCTCTCACGCCAAACTGTTCTCCGGTGCGGGGGTCGGCTTTGGGGCGGAGCCGAATCACCAGGTCAGCCTGGTCGATGCGGGCTTCCCCGGCATGTTGCCTGTGATCAATCGTCACTGTGTGGAGCAGGCGATCCGCACCGGTCTTGGCCTGCGGGCCCAGATCCATCTGGTGTCGCGGTTTGACCGCAAGAACTATTTCTACCCCGACCTGCCGCAGGGCTATCAGATCAGCCAGTTCAAGGACCCGGTGGTGGGCGAAGGCGTTCTGACCGTCGAGCGCAATGATGGCTCCACCTTCGAGGTCGGAATCGAGCGGCTTCATCTGGAGCAGGACGCGGGCAAGTCCCTGCATGATCAGGACCCCAACCTGACCTATGTCGACCTGAACCGGTCCGGCGTGGCCCTGATGGAGATCGTCTCCAAGCCGGATATGCGAAGCCCCGAAGACGCCGCCGCCTATGTGAAGACGCTGCGCCAGATGGTGCGCTATCTTGGCACCTGCGACGGCGATATGGAAAAGGGCAATCTGCGCGCCGATGTGAACGTGTCCGTGCGCCGTCCGGGGGCGGAGCTTGGCACGCGTTGCGAGATCAAGAACGTCAACTCCTTGCGCTTCATCCAGCAGGCCATCGTCTATGAGGCGAAACGCCAGGTGGAGATCATCGAAGAGGGCGGCTCGATCCATCAGGAAACGCGGCTCTTCGATTCGGCGAAGGGCGAGACCCGCTCCATGCGATCCAAGGAAGACGCGCACGATTACCGCTATTTTCCCGATCCGGACCTGTTGCCCCTGGTGCTTGACCCCGCCTGGGTCAAGGAGATCGAGGACAGCCTGCCCGAACTGCCCGACGCCAAGCGCGCGCGTTTCCAGACCCAGTACGGCCTGTCGAACTATGACGCGGGCGTTCTGGTGACGGACGCCGCCCGTGCAGCCTTCTTCGAAACCGCCGCCCAGGGGCGCGACGCCAAGCTTGTCTCCAATTTCACGACCAATGAGCTCTTGTCGCGGCTGTCGGCGGACGGCAAGGAGTTCGACGAGAGCCCGATCCCGCCGCAGGACATTGCCGGCCTGGTCGAACTGATCGAAACAGACGTCATCTCTTCCAAGATCGCCAAGGATGTCTTTGAGCGAATGTGGGCGGGCGAGGGCAAGCCTGCCGATATCGTCGAGAAGCAGGGCCTGCGTCAGGTGACCGATACCGGCGCCATCGAAGCCGCGATTGACGAAATCATCTCCGCCAACCCCGACAAGGCGGCGGCGGTGAAGGACAAGCCTCAGGCGATCGGCTGGTTCGTCGGGCAGGTCATGAAGGCGACCGGCGGCAAGGCCAATCCGGCGTCGGTCAATGAAATCCTGAAGGCCAGGCTCGGCCTCTGACAATCATCAAGATCGAGGGCGGTCAGAAACGGCCGCCCTCGATCTGGTCGACAATCATGCCCGTGGTGTTTTGCACCAGGTAGATGTCTCGCCCCACATAGACCCAGTGGTAGCCTGGCGGCGGCCGGCGCAGGCGGTAGCGGGACGGGTCCGCCACCACATTGCCCATATGTTGTTGCTGTAGAATGCGTCCGCGCACGGGATGAGCATTGGGGTCCGTGGGAGGGAGGTCCCGCCGCGGCTCATAAAGATCGTCTCGCCCATTTGGGTTGGGCGCGGCATAGGGCGCCGCATAGCGCTCAGGCGCATAGGGCGGCGTCGGGTAGCGCTGGACGGGCGGCGCGTCGTTTCGCGGCGTCTGTCTGGGTACGATCGTGCGACTGCCGCGATGAGGCTGGCCATAGTCCTGCTCATGCCTGTCCCGGGCCACGCTGGGGCTGGCCGGAGCCAGCGCCAGGGCGGCGAACAACAGTGAAAGAAGAGCCTTGGCCAACCTCATCAAACTCGCTCTGCGCTGTCGTCACCAGTAGAAGATGCCATAGATCTCGTCGATGATTTCGCCCGTATAGCTGTTGACCAGCAAGGCGTCAGGCCCATAGCGCACCCAAACACAGCCATAGGGCGGCGGGGGAAGTTGGTAATCATAATAATCGGTCAAAATGTATGAACCGGACAGGAAGAACATCGGCAGACGCTCTCCCAGACCCCATTCGCGATAGCCAAACCCTCTGGGATAGATGAAGGGTCTCACGCGATAGCTCTCGAAATCACGGCCGCGATAGTTCCAGGTGCGGCGATCCTCAGGTCGCCATCCGCGGTGATCATCCTGCCGATCCCCATGTCGGTCGTCGGATCGCCATGCGCGATGATCGTCCGGCCGCCATTCACGGCGGTCGTCATTGCCTGCGCCCCTGTGCTCCTCGGGGCGCCAGCCATAGGCCTGGCCGGGACCTGGGCCGGGGCCGGTGCCGGGATGGGAGCCGGGACCGGGGTTGGTCGTCGGAGCGGAGCCGGGACGCGGCGAGCCTTGTTGATAATGTCCCTGGGGAGGCGCTGCGGCGCCGCCCGCTTGCTGCGTTGCTGCGGCGCCCGCCGCTGGCGGGCTTCCCGCTGTGCGCGCCGGGCCAGGGGCTGGTCCATGAGGTCCTGACGCAGGCGCCGCGCCGCGATTCTGGGCGGGCGCCTGGGCTGGAGGCTTGTCCTGACGTTGGGGACGCCCCTCGCCGTCGTGGTGATCCTGTTCCTGCGCCGACGCCGCGCCAGCGGTCAGGGCGAGCACGGCGACAGCCAGGATGGGCGTTAGTCTGGACTTCATGATGATGCCTCCAAGAGGGACATGCAGGCCTCGCCTGCCGTGTTGATGGATCACCTATCGATGATCGTGTCTGAACTGATCCTGAACGAGAGGTTCAGCCAATGCCAGGTCAGGCGTCCTTGCGGTTTGTGTTTCGCGTCGCTCTGGAATTCGTCAATCCAGAGCCTGGCTGTGAATGTGTTCTTGAGCCAGACCGGGAAAATTATTGAATTGTTATTTGTCATTTTCAGACGGTTAACGCGTTTCTTGTGTATACCTTATGTTTATATTTGAAGAAAAATAGAGTATTCGATGCTGTTAACTTCATTTTTAGTCAGGGCGTCGTTTTCTCCATTTGCAGGTCGTTTGAAGCACCTGACCGGTCGCCGAATGCGGCCTGGTATGGAGAGAAACATAAGATGCAACATTCGTTCGAAAACCTGACCGAGTCCCTGATCCCACTGCCGCAAATTGACTCGACCGGCGAGGAGCTTCTGCGGATCGGACTGCTCTATTCCACGGGTCAGGGCGGCGCGCCTCTGGATCTGGTGTCGGCGCACATGATGTTCAATCTGGCGGCCATGCGCGGCTCGGAAGAGGCCAAACGCTACAGGCGCGAACTGAGCGCGGAAATGGATCGCGACATGGTGGCGGAAGCTCAGCGCTCCGCTCGGGAATGGCTGTCCCAGACGGTCTGACCGACGAGGTCAGCGTGTCGTCAGATAGGTCTTCTGATTGACCGCATAGCTGAACTGCACGGGCACAAGGTCGCGGATGTACTGTTGCATGAACAGGCCCGCCTTGCTGATCCCCGAACGCGGCACGAAGATGATATCGAAACGGCGAAGAGGTATGGCGTCCGTATGGACGGGATCTCGCATCGCCCGACTGAGATCGAGCGTTCGCATCATGGCCGAGCCGTCGGGGCCGCGTCGAAGGATGACGACCCTGTCGGCATTGGCGCTGATCCGCAGGCCGCCCGCCATGAGCACCGCCTGAAGGGCGTTGATGTCGCCGGGCATGTCATAGACGCCCGGCTTGTCCACCTCGCCCCCGACAAAGACTTTCAAAGGCGTGGCTGAATGGATCGTCACCTCCACATCGGGGTGGACGAGAACCGCGCCATAGGCCGACGACACCGCCAGCTGAGCTTCCTGCGCCGTGCGGTCTGCGACCATGACCGGCGCCACCAGCGGAAGAGATATGCGGCCGTCCGGCTGCACTGTCACAGTTCGGTTCAGTTCGGGTGCGGACGCAGCGCTGATGTCGAGCGTGTCGCCCGGATAGAGCCGGTAGGCGGGCTCCATGTCCGTCCAGTTGGCGTAACCAATATTGGCGAAGCCGCCTTCCGTGGGACGCGGTTGGCTGGCGCAGCCGCTCAGGGCCAGCAGGGGAACAGAGGCCAAGATCAGAAGATGTTGACGCCAGTTCATGTGAAACACGCCCATCAGGTCGAAATGGTGAACAGTTGGTTTATTTTCACTGACAACGCGTAACGATCGGTTAACGAGGGCCTGTGAGTTTGCCTGATCAGACCTAAGGAGATTCGGCCCCGTCATGGCCAGCGGCGAGTGGAGTTCAGCAGTTCCTGCGTCGGGTCAATCCCAGACCTCGCGTCTGTCTCTGCTTGGCCCGGGCGAGGTGCTGGCCCATCTGCGCCGTCAGGCGCTGTTGATGGGCGCCATATTCGGGGCGTTTGTGCTGATCGGCCTGTTCGCTGCCCTCATGATCAAGCCGACCTATCAGGCCCATTCCAGTCTTCTGGTTCGCCTGGGTCAGGAATATGTCTATCAGCCGGGCGTGGGAGACGCCGCGCGCGGCGCGACGCCGGACAATGACCAGATCGTGCAGTCTGAACTGGAGATTCTGTCGAGTTCCGTGCTCAAGGATCGCGTGATCCATGACATCGGCTACGGACGGATGTTTCCCAAGCAGGCTGGCGCCTATGCGCGGGCTGGCGAGCCGCAACGCCACAGGATGGAGGCCGCCGCCATCAAGAGCATCGAGTCTGGCTTGAAATTCGCCAGCGCCCCGGACACCTCGGTCGTGCGCCTGACCTATGTGAACTCAGACCCTGAAATGTCCGCCCTGGTGCTGAATACGCTGGTGGATGAATATCTGGTCTATCGCAGAAGCGTTCTGGCGGGCGGGCAGGGCGCGGCGGTTTTGGACCAGAAGCGGGCGCTGGAGCAGCGCCTGCACGCCGCAGATCAGGCCTATGACCAGTTTCTGGCGGACAACCATATCGGCGATATGGAGACGGAAAAGGCCTCCGTTGCGGCCAGCTATGGTCAGCTTGTGTCTGAAAGCTATGCGGTGCAGGCCCAGTTGGCGGAGGCCGTGGGCGGCGCCTCTGCTTCGGAGCGGCTTGCACGCGCTGCTCCGCCTGAAATCGGCCTCTATCACGATCTTGACCACACCGCGGCGGATCGCCTCAGCCAGTTGAAGCTGGAGCGCCAGGAAATGGCGTCGCGCTACCAACCCGGGGCCCAGCCCCTGCGCGACAAGGATGCGCAGATCGCTGCGCTGGAGGGACTGGCCGCGTCCGCCGGCAATGGCGCGGGCGGCAGTCGGCGCGTCGGCGTCAATCCGATCTGGCAGACCCTGCAAACGGAGCGGTTTCAGAATGAAGCGCGCGCGGCCTCGCTGCGCAGTCGCGCTGTCGCCATCACACGGGATCTGGAGGCGTTGACGGCCCGCCGTCAGAAACTGGCCGCTCTGGAGCCTCAATATCAGGCCCTGAGCCGCGACCGCGACATTCTCAGTAACAATGTTCGGGCTCTGGCGGCGCGGGCTGAGGAAATGTCATCCCAGCAGGCCCTGTCTGCGCGCGGCGCCGACAATATCCGGGTGGCGGAGCGCGCCTATGTTCCCGCCAGAGGCGTCAGTTTGAAGGCGCCTGTGCTGGCCCTGTGCATCTTCCTCGGCGGTGTCAGTGCAATCTCGGTCGGCCTGATCAGCCTTGTGCGCGGAAAGGCCTATCCGAGTCGGGAGGCTGTGGAGCGCGCTCTGGGTTTGCCGGTTCTGGCGGCTACGCCGGTTCAGGCCTGACGCCTCAGCGTTAAACGTGCGATCCTGAGCCCTGCATATGTGCGAGCGCGGATTGATTCGTTCCAGATGGCTGACCTGTTGACCGAAATGGCTGAACTGGCGACACGGCTTGGCCCGCGTCCCGGAAGGCTGGGTCGCGCCGTACAGTTTGTGGGCCTGCGCAACGGCGACGGCGTTTCGACGCTTGCGCGCGCCTTCGCCTGTGCGGTGGCGGAGACGTCGCGGCGTGGCGTTTGGCTGGTCGAGCTCGATCTGGCGGCCAATGCCCAATATGACGTGATCGACTCTGATCCCGAAATATATGGACGTCTCGGCGCCGCCGTGCGCGGAAGTCCTGACGGCTCCACATTCTACCGTCTCGACCCTGCGCAACCGGAAGGCGCGCCGCCAGCCGCCGCCCTGTTGGCGGCCTATGGGGCGCAGGACCGCAATCTTTGGGTGACGCGCTTCATTGGCGAAGCGCTCAGGCCGGGCCAGACCGTGCAGGTGGTGGATGCAGAGCCCTATTGGCGGCAGATGAGGTCGCGTTTCGACTGGATCGTGGTGGATGCCCCGGCGGTGGAGCGCTCTGACGCTGCGCTTGTGACGGCGCGACGAATGGACGCCAATATTCTGGTGCTTGACGCCTCGCGCGGCGATATTGACGCGGACGCCACCCTGCGCGACCTCGTGCGCAAGGTGGGCGGGCCGGTGACCGGCGCGGTCCTGAACCGCGCATCGCGCGCCTTGTGCGAACCCGTCAGGAAGCGGCGGTGAGCTGGGGTCTGGCGGCCGGGGTTCGGCCACGGCCCGGCGTTTCCAGCACGGGCGCAGAGATTTCGGGCTTTGTCGCCTGCCTTCTGATCACCCTGACCTTCACCCAGATGTGGCTCATGCCGCTGACGGGCCCCGAGGGAGACGCCGAGGCGTCGGCGATCATCCGCAGCCTCTATTTTCCGGCCTATGGCGTGACGCTGGGCCTGATCGTGCTGCACCTTAGGGAGGCGGCGAACGGCTTTGTCAGGACGCCGCTGATCTGGACGCTGATGGCATATATCTTTCTGTCCGTGCTGTGGTCGACCGATCCGTCCACCACGCAAAGGCGGGCCGTGGCGGTGCTCTTCACAACCCTTGGCGGGCTGGTGATTGGCGCGCGTTACGACTGGCTGGGAATTGCTCGGATTTTGGCGGCCACATCCGCGGTCACCGCCTTTTGCAGCCTTGTCCTGGCCGTTGCGGTCCCCAGCTACGGCGTCATGCACACCCTGTTTCCGGGCGCCTGGCGCGGCGTCTGGTATGAGAAAAATCTCCTGGGCGACCATATGGCTCAGGCGGTGATCTTCGCCCTTGCCGCGATGGCGCTGGATGCGCGCTGGCGCAGGATCTGGGCCGGAGTCGCGCTCGTCTGCCTTGGGCTGGTGGTGATGTCGACGTCCAAGACCTCGCTCGTGACCCTGATCATGGGGCTGGGCGCCATGGGCTTTGTCTGGGTCGTTCGTCGCGGACCGGTGGCGGCCATTGCCGGAAGCTGGGCGGCGCTATGCGGCCTGGCCTTGCTGGGCGGGACAGTGTGGTTCGCGTCAGACGCCCTTTTCGCCTTGTTGGGCAAGGACGCCACCCTGACCGGCCGCACCCAGATCTGGACGGCCCTGACGCGACAGGTCCAGACACGGCCCTGGACTGGCTTTGGCTATGCGGCGGTGTGGGACGACAAATCAGTCTGGTCGCCCATGGCCTGGATTTCCAAGGATGCGGGCTTTGTCGCACACCATGCCCATAATAGCTGGCTGGAGGCGTGGCTGGGACTGGGCTATGGCGGGCTGGCGCTCTGGGCGGCTATTTTCGCCTTCACCTGGATGCGCGGCGTCCATAGCGCCTATGTCGGCCGAGGCGGCATTCTGGTCCTGCCATTCCTGATGGTCTTCGGCCTCACGACCCTGACCGAGAGCGTGGCTTTTGTGTACAATGATTATGTGTGGGTGGTCTTTACCATGATCGCCGTGCGGTTGGCCTTGGGAGAGAGGCCCGCCGCCACGGCTTAGTCGGGCGAGGCGGTTCCATAGAACTCAAGCGGCCGCATCCAGATGATCTTGCCCAGTCCACGCGCCGCCCGATCCGCCATCGGCCAGGCGCCGGGACGCTGCAATAGCCACAGAATGAGAAAAGCGGGCGCAAACAGCGCGGCTTGCGCCGCTCCAATCAGCATCCATCGCCCCACGCCCAGCCAGTCGCAGGGGTTGGCGCGTGCGCAGGCCTTGGCGGGACCCTGGCCATAGGCCACGGCGCGCGTGAGGGCGTAGGCCGGAGTGGCCCGACGTGGCGGCGCATATTCCTTGACCCACGCATCACAGGCCCAGCCAAATCGACCGCCAGACTGGGACAACGCCTGAAACAGACGGTCATCCTCTCCGCCGCCCCTATTGGATGCGGGGTCGAAGGGGGCGTGACCGGGCAGGGCGGTCGCACGGGTCATGATCGAATTGCCACAGCCGAACGATTGGCTGATGAGGCCGGTTTCCTTCGGCCCATGGCGGGAAAAGAAAGAGTCGAGCCAGGCGCGGGCCTTTGGCGGCGCGCCGTCCGCTACGCCGTCAATCGGCCCGAAGGTCACATCGCAGCCCAGCCCGACATGGGCGGCGTAGAGGCGCGACAGCCAGTCAGGCGCGGCCATCTCGTCATCGTCCAGAAACGCGATGAAGCGGGCCTGGGTCGCGCAGACGCCGGCGTTGCGGGCATTGGCCACGCCTGGCTGCGGCATGTGAACATAGACCAGCGGCCAAGGGCTTTCATGGCGCAGTGTTTCGATGACCGACCATGCGGAGCCTTCTGGCGCATTGTCCACCACCACGATCTCGGCCAGCAGATCCACCGCGCCGGTCTGGCGAAACAGAGATTGCAGCGCCCGGGTCAGGCCCGCCGGGCGGCGCAGGGTCGGGATCATGACCGCCACAGGCTTCATGCCGACAGTCCCATCATGCGTTGCGCGCCCTGGCCGACCGTGACCATGTCGAAACCGCAGACATCTGCTGTCGAGACCAGCATCTGAAATGCGGCGGCGTGGCAGTCATACCGTCCCGGCCTGTCGCTGACCCCGTGGGTGAACAGGATCAGCCAGCCGCCTTCTCCCATCGCCCGGTCCATCCATTTCAGCGCGTTCTCCAAGCCCTTTTCGCCCTCTACGGCGATGGCGGGCGCTTGATTGAGATCATCGCCACAGTGCATCACGCCGGGATGCAGGCCGCGCGCAATGGCGAAGCGGCGATCGACCACGCGCTTGGCCGCCGGCGACACATCCCCATAGGGATAGGCGAAGCTGGTCGGTCTTGGCAGGCCCCAACTGGCCAGGGTTGCGCAGTTGTCGTCAATCGCGCGGGCTATGGTCTCAGCATCCGACCGACCGCAGTCCAGGTGTCGCATCGTATGGCAGCCGATCTCATGTCCTCGCGCGGACAGATCCAACAGGCCTTCGCGGGAGGTCATCAGACCCGTCGTATAGACCTCGCCCGCCAGTCCGGCGCAGGTGAAATAGGAACCTCGCGCGCCATGAGCTTCGAGGATGGCGGCGGCGGTCGTCGACGCGCTGACCGGCGCATCGTCAAAGGCGAAGCTGATCATGGGGCGCGCGGGGCCCGACCTTGCCGGTCTGCGGATCACGAGACGCGACAGACGCCGGCGAAGCTTGCCGTATAGGGACGGGTCAGCGTGGTAATCTCCCTCGCTCATCCTCTGGCCTCGGCATAGAGGGCGGCGCGGTAGAGCTTGGCGCACAGCACGCGCAACGATAGGGGCGCAGCGGACAGGGCCACGGCCTTGAGCCAGGGACGCCAGATCGCGCGCGCCGGCAGGCGGCGAAACAGCCGTGACACCCGATAGCTGGGATAGTCTCGCACGACCTGCGGATGCTTTTGAAGAATCCGGGCGAAGTTGACGCCGGACTGCTCGTATTTGGCCAGAAGCGCGGGCGCAGCGTCCAGCCCCATATGGGTGGCGGTGTTGTCCAGATGGGTGACCCCCCACCTTTGGGCGACCCGCATGCCCCATTCCACATCTTCCCAACCCCAGCCCGTGAAACCTTCGTCGAAGGGCTCGCCCGCCAGCGCGGACCTGTGGACGAGGAGATTGGACGTGTAGACATATTTTTCGGGCGCCCGTCGCCGCATCTGCGCATTGATGCATTCGCCCCGGATTTGCAGCGCGTAATGCAGTTGTTGATCGTCTTTGGGCCTGATCTGGTTGAGCGAAAAGCCGCCAAAGGCCGCGACGGGACGCTCGGCTTCAAGCAGATCAAGCCAGATGCGCAGGAAGTCCGGGCTGTCCGGCGCCATGTCGCAATCCAGAAACAGGCCGTAGTCGCATCGCGCATGAGAAAACAGGAGGTTGCGCCCACGCGCCCGTCCCTGATTGGCGCTCAGGACCACCAGGCGGGCCGGCATGGCGCTTTGTGCAAGACAAGCCTGCACGCGGGCGTTCAGCGCGGCGTCGCCGCCGCCGTCATCCAGCAGAACCAGCTCCACCGCGCCGTTCAGATCTGCGGCCTCTCTGGCCAGAAGCTCGATCAGCGGACAGGGGTCATAATGGTAGTAGGGCGTCAGCACCGACAGGCGTGGCCTGGCGCCCGGGTGCGCCAGATTGTCAAAGACGCTTTCAGTTGTGGTCAAAGGCCAAACTCCAGTCGCTCGCGCCGGATCAGTCGGCCCAGTTGAAGGCGCAGGCCGCCCGTGTTCATGGCAAGGCTGACGCCGCCATAGACGAGTGCGCCGATGAGGCTCTTTGCGCCCAGTTCGACAATGCCGCCGATCGCTGGAACCCGCGACACGGCCAGCCCCATCAGCACCGTCGCGGCTCCCGCTCTCGCCAGCGTGCCCCAGGGTATCGGCAGGGCGATGCAGGTCCTGCCCAGAATGATCGAGGTGCACATGCCGATGAAATAGGCCGCTGTTGTCGCCCACATTGCGCCCGGCAATCCAAAGCGCGGGACGAGCGTCAGGACCAGGGCCAGATTGAGCAGGGCCGGGATCGCCATCGCCGCCAGCAGACGCGTTGTACGCCGCGACAGGGTGAAGGCAGAGTGGAAGTAGTAGGTGGTCAGGCCTGAAAAGACGGCGCTGGCGGCGATCCAGACCGTGACGGCGGCGGCCTCTTTAGATAGCGACGGTCCCACCATCACCTGGGCCAGTGGCTTGGCCACCAGCGCCAGTCCAGCGGCCGCGGGCAGGGCGAGGGCCACCATGAAGGCGCTTTGTGCAGCGGCCACGCGCTTGAGCTCCGCCTCGCCGCCGCGCTCAAAGGCCGCGATGGCGGCAGGACCGCCCGCCATGCCCAGCCAGATGAACATGACGTCCAGCGTGCGATTGGCCAGACTATAGCCCGCATGATAGGCGCCCACGGCGCCTTCGCCCATGACGGCTGCGATGACGAAGCGGTCGGTGGTGGCGATGGCCAGGCTCATCACCAGGGACAGGGTGACGGGCAGGCCATAGGCGGCGTACCGCCTGAGGCGCGCCTTGTCGAAACGTCCACTGGCGGCGGTGCGAAGTTCGCCGGGCAGGGCGTAGATCAGGCATAGCGCGCTCGCGGCGCCTGCGCCCGCCAGGGGCGCTGCTCCGCCCAGCCCGACCAGGATCAGCACGATCCCGATGAGAAACGCGCCTCCGGTCTGGGCCATGTCGAAAACCGCGAAACCCGCCACCTGACCTGCTGCACGTCTGCGCTCCTGGGCCATGCGCAACAGGCTGCGCACCACCGTGGATGCAAGACCAGCGCCGATGGCGAGCTTGAGCCCCGGGGACACGTTCAGCGACATCACCACAATGGCGGTGATGAGCGGCGCCAGCACAGCCATGGTGGCGAAGGCGCCATAGAGGGTGGCAAACAGAGACTTGCGCGCCTCGTCTCCCTGTTCCGCAGCATAGAAGCGCGCCATGGCGGCTTCGATCCAGGTGAACAGACAGGTCGAGGCCAGACTGGCGACGGAAAAGCCCAGCGCATAGTCGCCATACTGGGCAGGCGTCAGAAGCCGGGTGAATACGATAATGGTTCCAAAGCCAGCCAGGGCCTGGACGATGTTGACCGGCAGATAGCCCAGGACCCCGCGCCAGAACATCTCAGCGCACCGCGGCTTTGTCGCCCAGCAGACGGGGCAGGGTGATCGCCAGGATGTAGACATCAAACCAGAGCGACTGGCGCTCGATATATTCCACGTCCAACCTCACGCGTTCCCGCACCTGTTCGGGCGTATCGACCGGCCCGCGGCTGCCATTGACCTGAGCCCAGCCGGTGATGCCGGGCTTCATGCGATGGCGCCACGCATATTCGTCGACCAGTCGTGCGCTTTCGCGGTCGCCGGAGCGCATGCCGATGGCGTGGGGTCTTGGACCGACCAGCGACATTTCGCCCGTCAGAACGTTGAACAACTGTGGCAACTCATCAAGGCTGGTCCTGCGGATGAAGCGGCCGACGCGCGTGACGCGGTTGTCATTGGCCTGCACCTGCTGGCGCGCCTGGGCGTCTGCGGTTTCATGGCGCATGGAGCGAAACTTCAGAACCATGATCTGCTCATTGTTAAAGCCGTGGCGACGCTGGCGAAACAGGATCGGACCGGGGCTGTCCAGTCGGATGGCGACCGCGATGGCGAGCAGGATGGGCGCCGCCGCCACCAGTCCGAGGGCTGACAAGACAAGGTCGGCAAGCCGCTTCACGACGGCGCCGGGCGCATCCAGGTCTGGCCCGACCTGTTCCGTCAACGGGGTGTCGGACAGGCGCTGAATCGTCGACTGGGTCGTCGCCTCTCCATCATCGACAAACAGGGTGACGGGATTGGGCAGAAGGCGAAGCTCTTCCAGCAATTGACCGATCCGCACCTTGGCGTGTGGCGGAACCGCCAGCACAATCCGGTCGACAAAGGGCAGTATGGGATGATGTGACAGATCGCGCGGCGCGCCAAGAACGGGAACGCCTTCGATCCGGTCCGGAATGCGCGCCGCCCGGTCGTCGAAAATCCCCAGAATATTGACGTGGCGTGCGGCCAGAGCCTGCTGGATCAAGGACGCAGCGCTTGGAGTCGCCCCCACAATGACAAGGTTGGGCGTCATTCTGCCATCCGCCCGTGCGCGCGAGATCCAGTTCAGAGCGCCGAGATGGGTTGCAAACAGGGCCAGGGACGCGCCTGCAACCCACATGCCGAAGGAGGACGGCAGGTCGCCGTTGAGAAACAGGCTGACGGCGCCGCTCGCGATTGCGCCTATGCCCGCCGCCGCTGCAATACGGCCCAGATGCATGACGACCTGTTCGCGGAGGCGAAAGCCATAGGCGTGGACATGCTCCAGCGCCCAGATTGTTCCTGCTGCACCGGCCAGCGCCGGCGCCGTGACGGTGGCTGCGTCCGCATCATGGACCAGCTGGTGGTGCAAGAACATCATCACCATGGCCGCGATCAACAGCGCCGCCCGATCAATAGAGCGCAGCGTTCTGACGATCGTGGCGCCTGACAGCCTATCCCGACTTGGGCTCAACAGGTCAGGTCGTAGCGGGCCGCGCTGGACCACGCCCTCGGACCTGCCCGCACAGCACGCGGCGCCATCCGGGACCCGGGAGGCTCTTTTGTCGAAATGGGAGGGCAATTGAACCATCAACTCTCTCAACTTGGCCCGATGTCTAGTTCATCACGCCTGAAATCGCGTTAACGTATCGCGTGGCTTGAATGTCTTTGGGGAAAACCGCCCATGCCGAACAGCGCCCTGAAGCTCGACAACTATCTGCCTTACCGCCTGTCGGTCGCGTCCAATGAGGTGTCGCGTCTCATCAGCCGGGCCTATGAGGATCGCTTCGGGTTGACGGTGCCGCAGTGGCGGCTGATCTGCGTGCTGGCGGAGGACGGGTCGGCGACGCCGCAGGCGATGGTCAAGCGCACCGCCATGGACAAGGTGATGGTCAGCCGGGCGGCTCAGGCCCTGTCGCTTCGCCACCTGATCCAGCGAAGGCCAAACGCCGCAGATGGACGCTCCCATCATCTGGAGCTGACCGAGATTGGTCGGCAATTGCATGTCGATGTCGCGCCCCTGGCGCTCGACTATGAGCAACGGGTTCTGGACGGCCTGTCCCGCGCCGAGATCGAGGCCCTGAAATCAGTGCTGATCAGGCTGGAGCAAAAGGCGGCCCAGCTTGCCGAAGATAGTTTCAAATGATACTTATAAGCGCCTGGGGCGCTGACAGCCCTTCCGGAGGACGCCCGCCATGACCGATCTGTTTGAGAACCCGCTGGGGACGGATGGATTTGAGTTTGTGGAGTTCACCAGCCCCGATCCAGCGGCCATGGCCAGGCAGTTTGAGCGAATGGGTTTTTCAGCTGTGGCGCGGCATCGGTCGAAGGACGTGACGCGCTACAAGCAGGGCGATATCAATTTCCTGCTGAACAACGAGCCTGTCGGACAGGTGTCGGACTTTCGCGCCCAGCGCGGTCCGTCTGCGAACGCCATGGCGTTTCGCGTCAAGGACGCGGCCAGCGCCATAGCCGAGGCCGTTGCACGCGGCGCCACGCCCATCGAGACCCGTGCGGGTCCGATGGAGCTGAACATACCCGGCATTGTGGGTATTGGCGGGGCGCACATCTATCTGGTTGACCGTTATGGGGCGCAGGAAATCTACGATGTGGACTTTCTGCCGTTTGAAAACTCCGCCGGGATCGAGGCCGCCAATAGTTGCGGCCTGACCTATCTGGACCATCTGACTCACAATGTTTTCCGTGGAAACATGAAGACCTGGGCCGACTTCTACGAGCAGATCTTCAATTTCCGCGAAATCCGCTATTTCGACATCGAGGGCAAGCAGTCCGGTCTTTTCTCCAAGGCCATGACCAGTCCCTGTGGAAAGATCCGCATTCCGCTCAACGAAAGCCAGGACGATCACAGCCAGATCGAGGAATTCCTCAAGCTCTATAATGGCGAAGGAATCCAGCATATCGCTCTGGGCGCCCGGAATATTTTCACCTCTGTGGAAGCGATGCGCGAACGTGGCGTGACCTTCCAGGATACGCTGGACGCCTATTTTGACGGCGTGGACGCCCGGGTGCCGGGCCACGGAGAGGATCTGGCGCGACTTAGGGCCAATCGCATCCTTGTTGATGGCGCGCCGACAGAAGGGCAGGGTCTGCTGTTGCAGATCTTCACCGAAAACGCGGTCGGCCCGATCTTTTTCGAGATCATCGAGCGCAAGGGCAATGAGGGCTTTGGCGAGGGTAATTTCAAGGCCCTGTTCGAGAGTCTGGAGCTGGACCAGATCCGGCGCGGGGTGCTCAAGCCCGCCGTTGGAGCCTGAGGTCGTGGCGCCGAAAAACTGGTTGCCTGTCAGGGGCGCACAGGGGCTTCACAGCCGACAGGCTCATGCCGACCTGCCAGAGGGAACCTTTGAGCGGGAAATGTCGAAGGAGGGTTTTTTCGGCCCCGCCGCCTTTCTCTATCACAAGCGGCCGCCGACGGGTTGGAGCCGCTTTGAAGGGCCGCTGCGTCCGCGCGCCTTTGACCTGAACCGGTTGGCGCCGGGGACGGACAGCCCCTGGGCGGCGCCGGTCGTGCTGCGCAACGCTGCGACCGAGATCCGGTTCTGGACGCTGCCACAGGCCATGACGGGGCTGGCGCGCAACGCCGACGGCGACCAGCTTCTGTTTGTGCATGAGGGCGCGGGCGATCTGTTCTGTGACTTTGGCCGGATCGGTTTCGAGGCTGGCGACTATCTGTACCTGCCGCGTGGGACCATGTGGCGACTGCATCCGAACGGTGCAGCGCGGCTTTTGATGATCGAGGCGACCAACGCCCACTACTCCCTGCCGGACAAGGGACTGCTGGGTCCTCACGCCGTGTTCGATCCTGCGCTTCTGGATACGCCCCAAATGGATGAAGCTTTTCGGACGCATCAGGACATGGCGGGCGAGGTTGCGGTTCAGATCAAGAAGCGCGGACAGGTCTCTGTGGCGACCTATGACTATAATCCCCTGGACGCTGTGGGCTGGCATGGGGAACTGGCGCCGGCGCGGCTGAATGTGCGCCATATCCGGCCCATCATGAGCCATCGCTATCATGTGCCGCCTTCGGCCCACACGACGTTTCTGTCAGACCGCTTTGTGGTCTGCACCTTTGCGCCGCGTCCGTTCGAGACCGATCCCGGCGCGATCAAGATCCCGTTCTTCCACAATAACGACGATTTCGACGAGGTGCTGTTCTACCACGCAGGCGACTTTTTCAGCCGCGACAATATCGATGCGGGGATGATGACCTTCCACCCGTCAGGTTTCACCCACGGCCCCCATCCCAAGGCCTTGCAGAACATGCTGGTGCAGAAAAAGCCGGCGACAGACGAATATGCCGTGATGATCGATACGCGCGATCCTCTCGAAGTCGGCGAGGGCGCGCAGGCCGTGGAAAATCCGGACTACGTCAATAGCTGGAAAGGGACATAGCGCTCAATTCTCCAGCCGGTCGGCCAGTCGGATCAGCCGATATGGCTATCGCTTGAGCGCGGCGGCTTCCGCCGCCAGTTCCGTTACGCGCGCCCAGTCGCCCGCCTTTACCGCGTCCTTCGGCACGACCCAGCTGCCGCCGACGCAGCGGACGCTGTCCAGCGCCAGATAGCTGGGCGCATTGGCCAGCGTCACCCCGCCTGTGGGGCAGATGTTGAGACCCGCAAACGGTCCTTCCAGCGCCTTGATCGCCGGCGCCCCGCCGCTGGTTTCAGCGGGAAAGAACTTGAAGGCGGTCAGGCCCAGATCCAGTCCCCGCATGATGTCGCCCGCGCTGGACACGCCCGGCAGCAGGGGCAGATCATGCGCCCTGGCTGCATTCGCCAGAGACTCCGTCAGGCCCGGCGCCACGATGAACTCCGCTCCAGCCTTGGCGGCGTCGGCCAGAAGGGCTGCGTTGTTGACCGTGCCCGCGCCCACAATCGCTTCCGGCGCAGCTTCCTTCATGGCGGCGATGGCGGCCAGCGCGACCGGCGTCCGCAGCGTCACTTCCAGCACGGTCAGGCCGCCCGCCACCAGAGCCCGGGCCATGGGGGCTGCGTCTTCCAGACGGTCGATCACCAGAACGGGAATCACCGGGCAGAGTTTCATGACCTCGACGATGGGGCGCATGGATTGATCCTTTAGAAGAATGAGGCCGCGCCGGTTTCAGCGGCGCCGACGCGATGACGAAAACCTGCAAACAGCTCGCGGCCCATGCCGTACTGTTCCTGGGTCATATGGGCTGTGGGACGGGCGTTGAAGACAGCCGGATCGACGGCGATCTCCAGCCGACCGGCTTCTGCATCCAGAGTGATCAGATCTGCGTCCTGAATGCGCGCAATAGGTCCGCCGTCGGCGGCTTCGGGCGTCAGGTGAATGGCGGCGGGCGTCTTGCCGCTGGCGCCCGACATGCGGCCGTCAGTCACCAGCGCGACCTTGAAGCCTTTTTCCTGCAGGATGGACAGGGATGGCGACAGGCTGTGCAGTTCGGGCATGCCATTGGCCTTCGGGCCCTGGAAGCGCACCACGGCGATGAAGTCGCGGTTCAGTTCGCCACGCTTGAAGGCCGCCAGAAAGTCGTTCTGGTCGTGGAAGACGATCGCCGGAGCCGTCACATGTCGGTACGGGCTGGCGACGGCCGAGATCTTGATGACCGAACGGCCCAGCGGCCCTGTCAGAACGCGCAACCCGCCTTCGGCGTCGAATGGATCGGCGGCGGGACGCAGCACGTCCAGATCGAGGCTCATGGCCGGGGCGTCGCGCCAGGTCAGGCCGGAATTGTCCAGCCAGGGCTCCTGGGCGTAATCGCGCAGGCCGCCGCCTGTGGCGGTCTTGACGTCCTCGTGAAGGATGCCGGCGTCGAGCAGTTCGCGGATCAGAAAGCCCATGCCGCCTGCAGCGTGGAAGTGGTTCACGTCGGCAGAGCCATTGGGATAGATACGGGTCAGCAGCGGGGTCGCTCTGGAAATCGCGTCGAAATCATCCCAGTCGATCAGGATGCCTGCGGCGCGCGCCATGGCGATCAGATGCAGCGTATGATTGGTTGACCCGCCGGTCGCCATCAGCCCGACAATGGCGTTCACAATCGCCTTTTCGTCGATCACGTCGCACAGGCTGTGGTCCAGTTTCAGCGCCTGTTGCGTGGCGGCTCTGGTCAGGGCGTCGCGCAGTTCAGTGCCCGGTGTGACAAAGGCCGAGCCGGGCAGATGCAGGCCCATCACCTCCATCAGCATCTGGTTGGAATTGGCGGTGCCATAGAAGGTGCAGGTGCCTGCCCCATGATAGGCGGCGGATTCGCTCTCCAGAAGCGCTTCACGACCGACTTCACCCTTGGCGTAGGCCTCCCGCACCTTGGCCTTTTCCTTGTTGGAGATGCCTGTGGTCATTGGGCCGGCCGGTGCGAAAATCGTGGGGAGATGGCCAAATGACATGGCCCCGATGAACAGGCCCGGCACGATCTTGTCGCAAACGCCCAGCATGACCGCTGCGTCGAACATGTTGTGAGACAGGGCTATGGCTGTGGACATGGCGATCACGTCGCGGGAGAACAGCGACAGCTCCATGCCCGGCTGGCCCTGTGTCACGCCGTCGCACATGGCCGGCACGCCGCCAGCCACCTGCGCCGTGCAACCCACCTCGCGCGCCGCCTGCTTCATCAGTTCGGGAAAGGCCTCGAACGGCTGATGGGCCGACAGCATGTCATTATACGACGTGACAATGCCCAGATTGCGCCCCGTCGGGCTTTTCAGCCGCAGCTTGTCGGCGATCGGCGAGGCGGCGAAGGCGTGGGCCAGGTTGCCGCAGGACAGGCGCGAACGGCCGGGTCCCTGATCCTTGGCCGCCTGCATCCGGGCCAGATAGTCGGCGCGCGTGTCGCGGCTGCGCTCGATGATGCGCTGGGTGGTCTCGGCGATGACGGGGTTCATCTTCGGGTCTCCTCTAGCCGGACGTAGCAGTGACAGCAGGCGTTCAAGGCGCCCACCAGACTTCAACTGGGGTTTGCGACTGGTGAATCAAAGCACGAACCGGGGCCTCATGGACATTGGCGCCAGCGAGCGCGGCGCGATAGACGGCCAGCTTTTCTTCACCGCGAAACAGGATGATGATGATGCGGCTGTCCAAAAGGGCGCGAAGGGAAAGGGACAGCCGCTGGTTCGAGCCGACAGCTTCCACCGGATTGACGGCGGCGGTCATGTTCGGACGGCTGGTGTCGAGCGCTTCGGCCAGACCCGACGCCAGCGGATAGAGCGAGGCGGTGTGGCTGTCCGGGCCCATGCCCACCAGGGTCACGTCAAACGGTCGGGGCAGGGCGGCGATCCGCTCTTCCGCCGCCTGGGCGCCCAGAGCGGGTGTGTCGTGATCTGTGCGCAGACCGACATAGCTCGCGGCGGCGGCCTTGTTTTGCAAAAGCCGGTCGCGGAGGCGTTTTTCGTTGGAGCCCTCGGCCCCTCGCGACACCCAACGTTCGTCTGATACGGTCACCACCACCCTGTCCCAGGCGATGTCGGCGCGGCTCAGCACATCATACATATCCCCAGGCGTGGATCCGCCTGACGTGACAAACGATGCGACGCCGCGCGCCTGAATCGCGGTGTCAAGCCGGGCGGCGATGGCTTCCGCAAGACCTTGCGCCATTTCGACGGCATTGGGGAACAGGCGCAGTGTCGGGGGCGCAGTGTCAGTCATACCAGCGATGTCCGTTCATGCCGATCAGGGTGAAGGCGTCAGACGGCCCCCAACTGCCCGCCGGATAGGGCTTTGGCTGCATGGACTGCGTCTTCCAGCCGTCAATGATGGAGTCAATCCAGGTCCAGGCCGCCTCCGCTTCGTCGCGGCGTACAAACAGGGTCTGGTTGTTGTTCAGCGCTTCGAGCAGGAGACGCTCATAGGCGATTCTGCGCCGGGTCTCCTTGAACGCGTTGTCCAGACTGAGATTGAGGGCCAGAGGCTTGAGCTGCATCCCTCCGTCGGCCAGGCTGGGGGTCTTGTTCATCAGGGTCATGGAAATGTTTTCATCGGGCTGAAGCCGGATGGTCAGTCGGTTGGCCAACAGCTCCGTTCCCGGGAAGATGGAGTGGGGGACCGGTCGGAACTGGATCACGATCTGGGATGAGCGGACCGGCAAACGCTTGCCCGTGCGCAGATAGAAGGGCACGCCGGCCCAGCGCCAGTTCTCCACATGGGCATTGATGGCGACAAAGGTCTCCGTCGACGATGGGCCGCCGCCGGATTCATCAAGATAGCCCGGCGCCGTTCTGCCTTCCGCCACGCCTTCGCTATACTGGCCGCGAACGGTCAGGCGCTTGACGTCCACGCCCTTGATCGGCCTCAGCGAGCGCAGGACCTTGACCTTTTCGTCGCGCACCGAATCCGGATCCAGGCTGGTCGGCGGCTCCATCGCGACCAGACAGAGAAGCTGGATCAGATGGTTCTGCACCATGTCGCGGATCGCGCCATAGTCGTTGTAATAGGACCAACGCCCTTCCACGCCGACGGTCTCTGAAACCGTGATCTGGACCTGTTCGATGGTCACCTTGTTCCAGAGCGGTTCAAAGAGGGTGTTGGCGAAGCGCAGCACAAGCAGGTTCTGCACCGCTTCCTTGCCCAGATAATGGTCGATGCGGAACGTGCGATCTTCAGAGAAGGTGGCCGCAAGGGCGTCGTTGATCTCGTTGCAACTCGCCAGGTCCTTCCCGATCGGCTTTTCCACGACGATGCGGCTGTGAGCGTGCGCCAGTCCGGCTTTTTTCAGGTTGTCGCAAAGGGCCCCATAGAGGCTGGGCGAGGTCGACAGATAGTAGACAATTTCCTTGCGGCCATCGAGCACGTTGGCGAGATGGTCGAAGCCCGCGCCTTGCGCCGCATCGACACAGGAATAGTACAAGCGGTCGTGCAGGCGCTCCCAGACAGCGGCGTCGAAATCGCCTCCGGCGCGCAGCTTTACCGCCTCCTTGATGCGCAGGGCGAAGGCCTCATCAGTGAGTTCGGTGCGGGCTGAGCCGACGACCATCAGGTCCGGCGTCAACAGACCATCCAGCTCCAGAAAATAGAGAGATGGAAACAGCATGCGCAGGGCGAGGTCGCCCGTTGCGCCAAAGATAACGATTGCACGACGTGTCGCGCCGGTCATTTCGTGGTTTTCCATCTCAGTTCCGGGTCGGCGCGCCATCGCGCATATGAAGAGGACACTGGTGAACCTTGCATCGGAGGCATTGCGCTTTGTGGGAGCCGGGACTTCGTCATGCTGTTGTCGTGACCGACCCGGATCCTGAACGCCCTGTAACCGAACGCTGACCGGTCCAGCCCGCCCTTCGGCCCTTGTCGAGCCTGCAGCGTGCTGATCGCCATGCGTGCGGCGCCAGACAGCAAGAGTTCCATCCCTCTTATGGCATTGATGACAGCGTTGGACAAGTCAAGGTTCGCCGGTTGTGTCGCCCATATTCATCCACACAAACTCTGCGATGAAGCGCCAGACGATCAGGGCCGGCGGCGGTAAAGGGTCCGGTCAGCCCCTCAGGAGCGGTCAAATCACCCATGATTGACGAGGCGCGGCCATAGATGTGCGGGGCCGAAAATCTGACATATTCAAGCGGCCACGCGCTGAAATCGGTGATTGCGCGCCGATATGCATTCAAGACGCAAGATCAGGGTTCACCTGTCGGGTGCATTGATTTTATGCGCTAATTGGTCCGTTCTGCTGTCGCCCTGGTCGTGTTGCACCCCATCAGTGCAATGCATACTAACATTCTGGTGAATGTAAGTTCTTGCATTCCGTGCGTTTCAGCCCCCATTATCCCTAGGCGTTTTCAGAGTCGTTTGGGGGTCAATTGTGGGACGAGATGCGCCGGAAGGCCCGGATCCGATCGATGTGGCGGTAGGAAGCCGGGTGCGTCTGCGCCGCAAGGCCCTGGGCATGAGCCAGACGCGACTGGCCGAGACCCTGGGCGTCACATTTCAACAGATTCAAAAATATGAAAAGGGCGCCAACCGCATCTCCGCTTCGACGCTGGTGCGCACGGCCCAGTCTTTGGGCTGTCCGGTGGCGGCGCTGCTGGGCGAGTCCGAGCAGGCCGCAGCGTCGGAGCCCCTGTTGCAGCTTCTGATGGTTCCGGGTGCGGAAGACCTGCTGAAGGCCTATGCCTCGGTCGATACGTCCGAGACGCGTCGCGCCATCCTGACCATCGCCCAGGCTCTGGCGCATGAGCAGGTCCTGGCCAGGGCGTCCGCCGCCGCTTGAGCGGAATGGCGCTGATCCAATTGGAAAGCCCCGCATGATGGCGTCATGCGGGGCTTTTTTTAGAATCCGATCTGTGTCGGGTCGATCAGAACTCTTCCCAGTCCTCAGCCTGCTGCGCCGCTGACGGTTGCGGCTTGCGCGCCGCGCCGCCGGTTCCAGTCGTCTTCATCGCCACCGCGCGTTGGGGCGGGGGTTGTGAGCGTGAGGTGGGCGCCGCGACGCGATGCGAGGGGCGAGCGCCGACATTGAAGCGCGTGAACAGCCGCGCCAGTTCCGCAGCCTCGTCACTCAGCGACCGCATGGCGGCGGTGGTTTGCTCCACCATGGCGGCGTTTTGCTGGGTGACGTGATCCATCTGGCTGACAGTGGAGTTCACCTGATGCAACCCTGTCGCCTGTTCTTGGGCGGAGGCGGCGATCTCGTTCACCAGTTGGGTGACTTCGGTCACATTGACGGCGATTCCCGTCAGGGCTTCGCCTGTCTGGCCGACCAGTTCGACGCCGACGTCCACCTGACGGGTCGATGCGGAGATGAGCGACTTGATCTCCTTTGCCGCGTCTGCGGAGCGCTGGGCCAGGGCCCGCACTTCCGATGCGACGACCGCAAAGCCACGACCTGCATCTCCCGCCCGCGCCGCTTCAACGCCCGCATTCAGGGCCAGCAGGTTGGTCTGGAACGCAATTTCGTCGATGACGCCGATGATCTGGCTGATCTGGCGGGCGGATCCAGCAATCTCGCTCATGGCCTTGACGGCGTCGCGGACGACTTCGCTGGAACGATCAGCCTTGGCCTGGGCGGATTGGACGACAGCCTTGGCGTGGGTCGCGCCTTCGGCGGTCTTGTTCACTGTGGCGGAGATTTCCTCCACAGCAGCGGCTGTTTCTTCAAGGCTGGCGGCGGTTTGTTCCGTGCGGCGGGACAGATCGTCGGCGGCGCTGCTGATTTCCACCGTGCCGGACTGAATGGCTTCGGTGTTTGCGATCACGACTTTCAGCGCGTCCTGCAGCTGGGACATGGCGTTGTTGAAATCGGTGCGCAGTTTTTCGTATTCACCCGAGAAGGCGTCGTTCAGGCGGAAGGTCAGGTCGCCGGACGACAGGTGCTCCAGCCCCTTTGCCAGACTATTGACCACCAGGGCCTGGTTAGCCGCGGCTTCAGCCCGGGCGGCTTCAGCGCGCCGGCGTTCGTCCTCCGTCATCAGGCTGGCGCGGGCCTGTTCGTCGCGCATCTGGGCGATGGCGCGCTGATTGTCGCGGAAGATGTTGAGGGAGCGCACAACCGCGCCCAGTTCGTCACCGCGCTTCAGGCTGTCCAGATCGACATTGTTATCGCCATTGGCCAGCTTTTCCGTCGCGCCGGCGATGCGGGAAATGTCGCGGCGCAGCGGCATGATCGAGGCCAGACCCGCACCGACGAGCAACAGAAGAAGCACGCCTGCGCCCAGCGCCATGGCAGCCTGTGCAGCCTGTGCGGCGGCGTAACTGGCGTCAGCGCGCTTGGACGACGCCACTGTCTGTTGATCCACGATCTGGCTCAACCGGCCTGACATTTTCTGATAAGTGTCTTCGAATGGCGCCACGAAACCTGCGGCGGTCTTGAAGTCCACCCCGACCATCGCGCCGACGGCGTCCATGGCGCTGCGGGTTTCGCTCAGATCCTTGCGAAGCGATGCGAGAGCAGGGCGCTCGTCAACATCGGCCACGGCCTCGATGCTCTTGACCTCATCGGAGATCTTGTCGATCTCAGCCAGCAGGGCCTGCATCTCGTCATTGATCTTGGCGGTGTCGATATCCGCCGCCTGGTGCGTCATGAGCATGTAGAGCTTGCCGTGAACTGCGGTGATCCGCTCCGACACGCTCTTCAGCCGCAAGCTCACCGGCAGGTCAATCTGGACGACCTGTTTCAGTTCGTTCGCCTGATGAGACTCAATAGAAATCATCGCGATTGCCGACACCGCGACCATCAGGGCCGCGCATGCGGGCGCTACTCCCATTTTCACGGCAATAGGAAGATCCGTGAATCGAGCGATTTTCATACTTCCCCCTGGGCTCCACACCGCAGAATCAACGCATTGGATAATCGCAGCTTGATCCAAATTGCTTAATTATGCCGTAACGGCACACTACATGCTTAGCTGTTGTGGTCTGAAAACTTTACGTTAACTGTAAATTGCATTTAGACTCGAAAATATATCGAGAAAATTTACGAAGTTACGAGATGGTGCCCTCATCGCAACTTTGGTGGTGGGTCCAAATGTTTAAGAATATCACGCTGGTTTTCAGCGTTGTCGCCTCGCTTGGCTGTGCCGGCGCCGCGTCTGCAGGTTCCGCTTTTCAGGAACACGTGGATCAGTGCCTGGAAAAGCACGCGAATACTCATGACGCCGCGAGCGTAACGCTTCAATGCACGGCGCAGGGCGGCAAACTGTCGGATTGCAAGGTCGTCGACAACACCGCGCCCGGCCGTGGCTTTGACAAGGCCGCTCTATGCGTAGCAGACGCATTGCCGATGGGGTCGAAGGTCGGAGACATCAAGATTCCGGTTCGATTCACCGGTACCAACTAAGGTCTGCCCCAGGCAGATCTGATCTCAATTGCGGTGAGTAGGCCGACGTCAGGTCCCTGGCGTCGGCCTCTTCATGTCTGCGCCAGACCGTCAGGCCGCGTGGGTGATCCAGATCTGGGGCGGGCCCTCGACTCCGGCCTTCATCATGGTTGTCTTTAGCGCGTCCGACTGAGCCAGATTGTTCGCCTCGACGACCGTGGCGAAGTCGTGCCAGACGGTGACGTCGTTGGGGTTGTCGTCGGCGCGATAGACGCCGGACGCCACCACGCCCATGTCGGCCTGAGTGGGGGCAAAGGCGTCAAAAGCCTGGCGCCATACGCCATAATCCTTGACCAGATGACGAGCGAACAGACGGACCATCGCGGTCTCCTTGGCGTCTCGACGGAGGGGGAATTGGCGACGCCTTTCACCCGCCCACATTGGGGGCGCCATGGCCTGCTCGTCAACGTCCTCGTATCAGGCGCATGAGCGTGCGCCGCGAAGGGGGACTGCACGCCGGGGCGGTATCTATGCGGAAAGTCTCAGCGAGCGCCGAACTCGCAACAGCGCATATCCCAAGATCATCATGTGTCCGCTCACGGCGATGGCCAGCGCGATCAGGTGCGCGGAGAGGCGTTCGGACGAAGCGGTGAGGCAGGCGCCGCCTAACGGGAAGAACAGGACGAGGCTGGAGACCAGCCCCGGATTATATCCGGACCGAAAACCGCCAAGGGTGTGAACCGCAGCATTTGTGAGCATCAGATAGGCGGCGATGAGGGCGAGGTCGTCCCGTCCGGCCGCTGCGCTGACGAAGGCCGCAAAATTTACGCCCCAGACGATCGGCGCATTTATCCAGAACACCGCTCCAGACGTCAGCGCCTCAACCCCGCCGAACACGCGTCGATTTACAAAGACGCGAAACCGATCTCGCCAATGCTCCTCGATCTGGTGGACCATATAGGCGGGCGAAATGAGGAGCGTGAGCAGCACGAACAATGGCATGCGCGGGACAAACAGGGGGAGGATGGCCAGGGTCGGGATCAGGCCGAAGGTGAGCCAAAGCCAGTTCG
>CAIOJR010000253.1 GCA_903858685.1 uncultured Caulobacterales bacterium
CTAGTCTGTACGACCACGTCCGGAGCCCTTGTCATGAAACGTCTCTCCATCGCCCTGGCCATGTCCATCGCCATTGCGGGAGGCGCTTCAGCGCAGGTGGTGTCCCGGACGCCGCCGCCGGCCATCTCGACGGAACCCGCGCCCGACAAGGCCTATCCGGCGCGGCTTGAGGTCGTGCATATCCCGACCGGCGGGGTGAAGGTGAACGGCGTCGTTCTGGTGGCCTCGGGCCCGGGCCCGCATCCGACAGTCGTCCTGTTCCATGGCTTGCCGGGCAATGAGCGTAATCTCGATCTCGCCCAGGCGATCCGGCGGGCGGGCTGGAACGTTCTGGCGGCGAACTATCGCGGCTCCTGGGGCAGCCCGGGGTCCTACCGGTTCGCGCAGGACCTGGAAGACGCCAAGGCCTTCCTGGCCTTTGTTCGCGACCCCGCCAACGCCAAGACCTATGGGTTCGACCCCAGGCGCATCGCCCTGGTGGGACACAGCCTGGGTGGCTGGGTGACGGCGGAAACGGCGGCTGCGGATCCGGATCTGCTAGGCGCTGTGATGATCTCGGCGGGCGATATGGGCCTGCTCGGTACGCTGGCGAAGGTCAATCCGAAAGCGGCGGCTCAGTTTCTGGACGATAGTCGTGAGAGCCTCGCGGACGTGACCGGCGAGACCATGGCCGCGGAGCTGGCGCCCCATGCGCAGGCGTGGTCCTTCGCCGCTGTCGCGCCGCGCCTCACGGGCCGACGCCTCATGGTCCTCTATTCCAACGACTTCGTGAAGGCCCACTCAGAGGGGCTGATCGCGGCGCTCACGAAGGCTGGGGGAACTCAGTTTCTGACCGCGTATGAGGACACCGATCATAGCTGGAGCGACAAGCGGCTTACGCTGGAAAGCCTCGTCATCAACTATCTGCAGAGCCTGCCGACCAAGCCCTGAGCATCAGCGCTGGCAGACCAGGTCGCGCAGCGCGGGCGCTGAATAGTCGGCATAGAGCGCGCCGCCGTAACCGGCGCGGCGGCCTCCGGCGACGGGGGCAGCGGCGCTCCATCCCCCGTGGGCTTCAGGAACAGTCCGACCGTCCCGCCCCGCAGCGCGTCGCCTTGAGCTCCATAGACCGGGGGCGGCGGGGGAGGGTGCGGCGGTTCCGGGCGGCGTCCGACATAGCTGAACTAGGACAGGGTCCGGTCAAGGCGCAAGCTGCGCAGGTAGGCCACATCCCGGGTCAGCACCTCGCAAACGCCCCCGGTTGTCGCTTTCGGAGCATACGCGCCAGCGCCCGCGGACATGCACGCTCTGGGCCTTGTCGTTGAAGTCCTTGTCAGACAGGTCTGCGATGTCGTCCGTCCAGCGACGCGACTTGCCCTGAAAGTTCGGGCGGTCAAACAGGATGATCTTTGGCCCGTCAACGACTTAGGGTTCTGATCCCCGATCATAGTCGCCCCGAGGCTGGGCCTTTGCTGCGCCTGCGAGCAGGACAATGAGGCTGAGGCCAGCGAGGGTTGGCGCGCGCATCGGAAGATCCGATACGGTTGAACGGGGGAGCATGGTCATCCAGACGGGGTGCGCCGGTCAACGCCAAGATGAGCCACAGCCGCCGGCCTCTTTACAATATAAATGTTCTTGTTATGTTCTAGTAAACCAGATTTGTCAGGGAGGACAAGATGATCGGCTACGTGACTTTGGGGACCAACGATCTGGCGCGCGGCGCCAGGTTCTACGACGCTCTGGCCAAGGAGCTTGGCGTGGGGCGGATGATGGATTTCGACACCTTCATCGCCTGGGGCGTTCCTGGCGGCGCGGCGGGGATCGGCCTGACAAAGCCCTTCAACGGCGAAGCGGCGACGGTCGGCAACGGCGTGATGGTGGCGCTGGAAGCGAAGAGCAAGGACCAGGTGCACAAGCTGCACGAGATCGCTCTGGCCAATGGAGGAACCTGTGAGGGGCCGCCTGGTCCGCGCGGGGACCAGTTCTATGCCGCTTACTTCCGCGATCCGGACGGGAACAAGCTAAACGCCTTCCTGATGACCTGACGGTGAGGAAAGGCGGCGACGTAAAGGGCTGTGACAACACTCACGAAACGCAGCAACGTCAACGCATTCGAGACCATGTCCCGCTCCTCGTCCGTTCCCCTTCGACCCGCATGGGGTTGAACGTTCGACGGGAGGAAGTCCTTCGCGGGAATGGGCGGAATTTTAGGAACAGATGCGCCTGGGGGACGTTTATTCCCCCAGGCGCACCTGCATTGGACGATTAGAACTTCTGACCGAAGCGCACGCCGAACTGGCGTGGCCGCTCAGGCACGACATAGGTCGAGCCGCCACAGACCTGAGTGGTGCATTCGGCGTAGCGGGTGAGGTTCGCCCGCTCGTCGCCCAGGTTCTTGACGTAGATCTCGATGCTCTTACCGTCCTTGTCCGCGCCGAAGGACAGATCCATCAGCGTGTAGGCTGGAAGCTGACCGATGATGTTCCGCTCAACTGTGCGAAGCTCGGACCAGCTTGAGTCGGAATAGACCAGCGACCCCTGAGCGTGGGCGTCCCAAGTCATCAGATCGAAGGTGTAACGCGCTGTAGCGTTTGCCTTGATCTTCGGCGTGACCGGCAGTTGCTGGCCCTTGGGTGCGAGGATCGGATTGCCGACGCCCGGACAGGCAGCGACGGTCAAATCGCCGCAATAGGGCTTGGTCAAAGAGCCATCGTTGTACGCACCAGCGGCGGACAGGGTCAGGTGAGGCGTCACGACCCAGGCCACGTCGCCTTCAAAGCCGTAGATCTTGGCCTGCCCCGCGTTGGCGACCTGGGTCAGGCTGTTGGCGCCCAGGAACGAGAACTGGAAGTTCTTCCAGTTCTCTTCGTAGATGGCGCCGTTAAATCTCACCCGCTTGTCGAACCAGCTGGTCTTCCAGCCGATTTCATAGCTGGTCAGGTTTTCCGCATTGTACGGGGGCAGGTTGCCGGCGCGGTTGATGCCGCCCGGGCGGTAACCTGTCGCATAGGTCGCGTAGACCAGCTTGGTGTCCGTCAGTTTGTAGGTGGCGTCGGCCTTGTAGGTGTCGCCGCTGTCCGACACCGCCTTGTTCAGATTGATGCAGGGCGCGCCGCGATAGGCGGTCTGGATGAAGCACGCGGCTTCGCCCGTGTGCGACGAGAAGCCCGAACCATAGCCGAAGAAGCCCTTCAGCGAGTTCTTGTAGTGATAGGCGCGAATGCCGCCCGTGATCGTCAGCTTGTCGGTGACGTCAAAGGATGCTTCGCCGAAGGCCGCCTGGTCCCGGTCCACGCGCATCTGGTCGGTCAACCAGATCGTGCCCGGCCATCCCGTCGGCGACAGACCCGGGTCGAAGTTATGGATCGTATAGTCCTGGATGATCCAGTGCGACTGACGTTGTTCAAAGAGACCCGCCACAAAACGGAAGCGATCGGTCTTGGGCGAGGCGATCCGGATTTCGTTGCTCGACTTGTCGAACCGGTCATGCCCGGTGATGGCTTGCAGCGGCTTGGGGAGAACGGCGCCGGTGCTGTCCGTCCAGTAGGCGCCTGAGCCATGGATCTGGTCATACCAGAATGAGTAGTCGGTGTAGTCAGACAAGGTGTCGATCGCGCGCTGGAAATACCCGCTGGTATAGGTGACGTCGTACTTCGCCACCTTGCCGGTCACAGTCATCGCCGCCTGATAGAACCGGTCGTGCGCGCGGTCCGGCTGGAACTGGTTGACCTGCAGGTCTCCAACGGAAGGCTCATAGCCGAACACGCCTTGCTGCCACTGGTCCTGTCCCAGGACCTGGGCGTTGACGGTCCAGACGTCATTCAGGTCGACTTTGAGTGCGGCGCGGCCGCCGACCGTATCGACGGGGTTGAAGTTCTTCTTCACCTGGCTGGCGTTGTCGACGGTGGCGCCCGAGGTCGCAAAGGTGCGCTTGCCCAGAACGTTGTCGATATAGCCGCCGTCATGGGTCGCCCAGCCGACCAGGCGGATCGCCGCCTTTTCGGTCACGGGCACGTTGACGAAGCCCTCGGCCGTGTAGCCCTGGTCGCCATGCATCGTGTTTCCGGACACGTCATATCCGGCCTGGAAGCCTGCGGTGGTGGGCTTGTTGGTGATGATCCGCACGACGCCAGATTCAGCGCTGGCGCCCCAAAGGGTGCCCTGCGGGCCCGCCAGCGACTCGATTCGGGCGACGTCATAGACGTGCACGTCCAGCGCGCCGCCGATGGTGGTCACCGACTGCTCGTCGAGATAGAGGCCCACCGTCGGCAGCGGGCCGGAGTGGTTCGAGTTCTCGCCCGACGCCACGCCGCGCATGGTGATGTTGGTCGAGCCC
>CAIOJR010000254.1 GCA_903858685.1 uncultured Caulobacterales bacterium
CGGTCAAGATCCGTGACAGCGACCGGGATGTGGTCGAGCCCTTCGACGATCGGCGGCGGGGATGTCGCCATCACCAATGCGGCAGCAATCCATGACGAGGCTGAAATCATGACCGATGTCCTAGCATCGCGAATGCCTCACCGTTACAGCTGCGGGCTCGCACTGGCAACTAACCCCCCAACGCTGACCTTGGCTAAGTCCGCTTCGGGATGCCGCGCGCGGCTGCCCCACCAACAGCAGCTTCACGGCGCCGCGCGGGGGCCGGGATACGAACCGAATCGGGCCCGTGATCTCAGCCGCGCCGCGGCTGTCGGGCTGGCCCGTGATGAGTGTGCCGTCAACGGTCTGTCTCTCCCGTGTAACCGGCTTCCTCTAGTCAAAGAACCCCTTGGCCTTCAAATCGGAGAGAGCTTTCCGCTCATCGTCACGAAACCCCTTCACGGCCTTTGACGTGACGTTGAAGACCATGATGGTGCGGTCTTTGGTGGTGTAGGCGGGCCAGATTGGGACGCCCGCCGTGTTCGGGTTTCCGGTGCGGGCAAAGGCAAGCCAGGCCGAGCTCATCTGGTCGGCGACCTGTTGCGGCTCTGGGCCGTTGCCCACCATGGATGCCGACATGGCGACGTTGTCGAACACCATCGGGGTGTCGAGGGAGTGCGGGCTACCCCATTTTCCGCCGTCGACCGGCGTTCGCCAGTCCAGTTCGTAGACATAGACGGGCGCGGCGTTCTGGGCGGCCTTGGCGTCGGCCTGCCGCCAGACACCGAGGCGGAAAGGGATTGCCGTCATAATCTCAAAGAAGAGATCCGTAGGCGTTGCATTCGGGCGGGACGCCCTGAACGTCTTGATCACGGGCTCGATATCGGCGGGCGACAGAAAGGGGCTGAGCCGCTTCCGCAATGCAGCCTCATCCAGCGCAAAGGCCGTCGGATCACTGGTATCAGCGAACGCGGTCAATTCGGTTTCGGTGCTGCCGATCATCAGGGGAATATTGGCGGAAATCGAAGGCCCCTCCGGCCACCAGGGGCCGGACGGCAGAACCCGGCCGTCAGCGACAGGCATCCACGTGGTTCGGTTCACCGTCTTCAGGCCCGCCACCAGAGCCTCCATGGGAAGCTCCCGCAGTTTCTGGCCCGCCAGCGCCGGTTCGATCCCGAGCGCCGCCAGATACGCCCGCGCATTCTCGGTCGCTTCAGCCGGCTTGACCGCCTCCAGATGGGCCTTGCGGGCGTAGGACCCGCTCTGCACGATCGCGCGGTGGAACAGGCCGGCCGCCGACGGCATCGCCATCAGGGTCGAGACCTTTCCGCCGCCGCCGGACTGACCAAAGATCGTGACATTGTCCGGGTCGCCACCGAACGCGGCGATATTGTCCCGGACCCACCGCAGCGCCGCCACGAGATCCTGCATGCCCGCATTGGCGCCGTCCGCGAGCGCGGGCGCAATGTCCGCGAGATAGAGGAAACCAAAGGCGTTCAGCCGATGATTGAGGGTGACCACGACGACGTCGCCCTTCTTGCACAACCGTTTGCCATCGAAGACGTTGCGCGCGCCGGACAGGCCGTAATACCCCCCGCCATGGAGCCAGACCATGACCGGTCGCTTGACGCCGTCGCGCACGGCCGGCGTCCAGATATTGATCGCCAGACAGTCCTCGCTGATCTCCTTCTGGAACGTCCATGATGCCAACAGGGTCGGGTTGATGCGAAGCTGTTGCGGCGCCATCGGCGCGAAGGTCTGCGCGTCCCGCACGCCGGCCCAGGGCGTGGGCGGTTTGGGCGGGGCAAAACGGTTGGCGCCCGCGGTCGACGCGCCATAGGGGATGCCCTTGAAGATGTGGATGTCGTCGACCGTCTCGCCGCGCACCTTTCCATAAAGCGTGCTCGCGATTGGCGGACCGTTGGACTGACTTTTGGCGGCGACTTTGCCAGACATGGCGGAAACGGTCGCGGCGCCCGCGGCGCCAATCAGAGTTCTGCGTTTCACGAGTGGGCCCTCTCTACAGGTCGCGTGAAGGCCTCCAACAGGTTGGAACGCGATGACCGCGCCGACCGGATTTGCCCCGCGATAGCAATTCGAACGCCCCAGATTGACGCCTCCTGCACGCCAAGAAAAGGTCAAAACCCGATTTTGCAAACGCCGAGGGCGACAAGGCGAGCCATCGCAACCTGCGCCGCATCTCATAGGTCGAGGCGTTGGTTTGAGAGCGTCCGCCCCCCGATCCGGAAGTTTGACGCGTCCGCTTTGGCGCCATGAAGTCTGTGGCCATCTGCTCACTGCTGCCCATGAAGCTCATCGGGCGCATGCATGGCTTCGGCGTCTACCTGCGCAATGGCGATCACTTCACGAAGGACCGCCCTGTGTTTGACCCATTGCACCTACCTCTGATGCCCCAGGACGGCTCAAGCCGCCGGCAAAGGGCGGAACCGGTTCACGTCAAATCCCGCCCGTGTGTCTCCGGCAAGAACAGGGCCCCGATGATGACCGTCGCGCCTGCGATCGCGGTCGGATAGATCAGGCCGGCGAAAATATCGCCTCGGAAGACGGCGATCGCGAGGGTGAAGAACGGCAGGAAGCCGCCAAAGACCGCGTTTCCAATGTGATAAGGCGTCGAGGAAGCGATATAACGGACCTGGGTGGGAAAGAGCTCAACGAGATAGGCGGCCAGCGGGCCGAAGGTCATGGCGGCGAAGAGGGTGAGCCCAAACAGGCTGGCGATGGCGGTTGGCCAGTTGACCTCGTCCAGAGCGGCGTGATCCGGATAGCCTGCCGCCCCTGCAGCCCGCTTCAGCGCCGGCAAAAGAGCATCGCCCGGTGTTTTGGGGCTCAGTCCCTGTCCGGTCACACGGTAACTGCCGCCTGGCCCCTCATAGGTCATCTTTGCAGCCTTGCCGAACTGAACGGTCAATTCCGGGCCCCCGGTCGGGACGGCGGCGCGGTGGTAGTTGATGCCGAGCCGATAGAGCGCCTCCATGGTCTGGTCACAAGCCGAGGCCGGCGGGAATAGCGCCTTTCTCAGGAAGTTGGTCTCACAGCGCGCTGCAGCAACCGTCACCGGAGACTGCGCCTGGGCGCGGACCAAGGCCGGATTGATCGCCTCGGAAAGGCTGTGAAACAGGAGGAAAGTGGTCGCCGCCGCCAAAGGCAGCCGCACAGCATGATGCGTTTTCGACCGACCTTATCGGACATCCATCCGAACACCACAAAGAAGGGCGTCGCCAACGACAGGACGAGGATCATCAGGAGGTAGGCCGCGCCCGGCTCCATGCGAAGGGCATTTTGCAGGAAAAAGAGAGACTGAAATTCGCCCGTGTACCAGACCACCGAGCAGCCCATGACGAGGCCGGGAACCACTAACAGCATGTGTTGCAGGTTTGACCAACGACCGAAGGCGTCTCCGACCGGATTATTCGATCCGAGGCCGGCTGTCTTCATAGCTGCGAACAGCGGGCTCTCCTGCAGCGAAAGCCGGATCCAGACCGACACCGCCAGAAGCGCGACCGATCCCAGGAAAGGGATGCGCCAGCCGAACGCCCTGAAATCGCTGTCCGTCAGGAAACTACGACAGACGAAAACCATCAGCAGCGCCAGGATCAGACCGACGGTGGCTGTTGTGTTGATCCACGACGTGTAGAGCCCACGACGGCCGCTCGGCGCGTGCTCCGCCACATAGGTCGAGGCTCCCCCGGATTCCCCACCGAGGGCCAGGCCCTGCGCCATCCGAAGTCCGACCAACAGAATGGGCGCCCAGACGCCGATCTGGGCATAGGTCGGCGCGAGCCCGATCAGGGTGGTCGATACGCCCATGATCACGATCGTCACCAGGAAGGTGTGCTTTCGGCCCCAGAGATCGCCGAGGTGACCGAACAGAACAGCCCCGAGCGGTCTTATGCAAAACCCAACGCCAAACACCGCCAGATTGGCGAGCACCGACGCTGTCTCGTTGCCGCTTGGGAAGAACTTCGGGCCGAAGAATACCGCAAGCGTTCCATAGAGGAAGAAATCATACCACTCAAAGACAGTGCCAAGGGATGCAGCGAAAATAACGAGTCCGGGCTTGGCGGCAGGAACGTTCGGAGAGTTGATGGTCGACATCGAAGCCCAGCTTTACATCTTTTCTTGAGAAGCTATCGCAACGCAAAATGCAGGGCAATTCCGAATTGGCGTCGGGACAGGTCGAGAAGACCGAGTTGACCTCGCCCACAATGATCTGGTGCGCCGTCAATCTGTCTCTTCCAAATCAAGCCCGTAGGTTACGATCTCGGTTCCATTGAGCTACGCTCGCAGGGTGGCTGAAGCACTGCCATGTAAGCGACCATATGGATCCGGGGATGGCGGCGCGATACGCCGTCCAGCCCCACGTCAGGACTTTTGAGCTTTGAGCGCTTGAAGGCGAAAAACACAGCCAAAGCAGGCTCGATACAGGGGATCATCGCCAATGCATTTCAATCTGCGCGCCTTGGGATCAGTGCTGGCCGGCCTGCTCCTCTGTGCGGGTTCGCTCGCAAGAGCGACCGAAACACTGATCGTTCCGCCCCAGGCTGTGACGTTCCAACTGGGCGAGTTGTCCATAGTGTCCCTGCACGACGGGAACGGTATTGCGCCGAATGACGCGACCGCTGTCGGCATCGATGGCGGCGTCGAGGGTGTCCATGCGCTGATGAAGGCAGCCGGAGCGCCTGTCGATCAACGCACCAGCAGCTACTCCGTGCTGCTCGTGAAGCTCGGCCCAAGAACCATTCTGATTGATACCGGTGAGGGCACGATTGTCGGCGGCGTGCTGCTGCAAAGTCTCGCCGCAGCAAAGGTCGCGGCTTCAGACATCACAGACATACTCATTACCCACAGTCACTATGATCACGTCGGCGGACTTGTGGACAAGGATGGCCGGTCCGAATTTCCCAGCGCGAAGATCCACATCTCGGCTCCCGAGTGGGCCTATTTTCAATCTGGCCCCAGACCGTCGAAGCGGACGTTCCAGGGCCGGGACTATGTCCTGGACTCCAAGACAGTCGTCGACCCCATCAAAGGCCAGGTGACAACATTTGCCCCCGGAGACGAGATCTTTCCCGGCCTCAAGTCCGTTCCGATCCCTGGCCACACGCCAGGCCATGTCGGCTACGAAATCTCATCGCGAGGGCAACGCCTGATGGTCGTCGGGGACCTGCTGCACAATCACATCATCTCGCTGGCGAAGCCCCTTTGGACCAATGCCTTTGACTTCGATCCGAAACTGGGCGCTCAAACCCGGCTCGCCATGGTGACCCAGCTTGCCGCCTCAGGTGAACTGGTCTTTAGCGGTCACCTGCCCTTTCCGAGCATCGGTCGGATAAAAGCGACGGACGAAGGATTCGTCTGGGCGCCGGTCAAGCCGTAGCCGAGCGTCATTTCCCCTTCGGATCATGACCTACGACCATGATCAGCCGCGCCAGAAGGTAGGCGCGGGGCGTCAGGGTCGAGAGATCCGCAGTGTCATGAATCGTATGGGCGCCGTCGCCCTCCACGCTGAACCCATCGATCCCCGGCGTGCCGGACTCCGCGGCGAAGTTGATGTCGGCTGATGAGCCCACCCTGGTGGTCGTCAGGCTCCGGCCAAGCTCGGCATAGATCTTCTGCGCCTTGGCGACGGTTGCGTCGGTGGACGGAAGATGGGGCCAAGCCGGGAAGTTCCGCTTCAGCTCGCTCTTGATTGTCACCCCGTCGATGGACGGATGGGCGGCCAGTGCGGCGGCGGCGGCTTCCACGCGGTCGAACTCTTCGGGGGTGAAGGCGCGCACATCGGCCTTCACCACAGCGCGGTCGGGGACGACATTGATCTTGTCTCCGCCAGATATGATGTCGACTGTCACCGTCGTTTCCTTCGTCGGATCAGAGAGCCCGCCCAAGGCCAGCGCCACCCGCGCCGCCTCCAGCGCGGCGTTGCGGCCCTTTTCGGGCTCCAGTCCGGAATGGGCGGCACGTCCGGCAAAATCCACGGTCAGCACCGCAGAGCCCTTTCGGGCCACAAGGACCTTGTCGCCCGGGATGCCCCGCTCCTGGTTGATCACCAGATCGCTGTTGCGAGCCATGGAGCGGATCAGATCCCGCGAGCCGGGAGAACCGACTTCCTCACTCGCGTTCAGCAGGATGTCGATACGGGCAAAGTCCTTGAACCCGATAGCCTTGAGCGCCTTCAACGCGCAGATGGCGGTGACCGCGCCGGCCTTGTCGTCATTTGCGCCCGGACCGACATAGCGATCACCCTCCCAGTGAGGCTTCAGCCGGTCCACATCGCCGCGGTTGAATACAGTATCCATGTGCGAAATCAGGAGGATGCGCCCCTTGCCTGAGCCGGTCAGGGTCGCCACTAGATTGTCGCCGGCGGGGGCGCCAAAGGGCGGCGGCACGCGGCTCAAGGTTGCGCCCAGAAGCTTGAGCTCCGTGGCATTGATGGCGGCGACAGCCGCCAGTCCGTCGGCGTCGCCCGTGCCGCTGTCGATCGCCACCAGACGCTCCAGCAACCCGCGTGCGTCGTGGTCGCAGGATTTTATCGCCGTCAGAAGCTTGGTATCGGGTGCCGCGGCCTGGGTCGGGAACGCAGCCATGGCCAGCATGGCCTGCGACAGGATGAGCATGACTGTCGCCGTTATGGCCCGCATTTCAACCTCCCAATTCGACGAACCGGACTCAACGGATTCATCGGAATGCGCCGTCAGCAATGACGATTGGATCGTTCAGCCTATTGGGCCATTGCTGCGTCGGCAAGGTGGAAACAACGTAAGAGCGGCGTCGCCTGAGCTTCAAGGCCTCCCGTTTGAGTAGAGAAATCACTTTACGATGTTCCAGACCCTTGCATAGTACGCCTTGAGTACTTGCGGGAGTCAGACAGTGCTGAAATCCGGATTGTTGACCCTGATCGCCTTTTTCGCGCTCCTCACGCCGGTATCGTTGCAAGCTGAGGAGATGCATGACCGGTTCGCTCAGGTGAACGGTATCAAGATGCATTATGTCGAACAGGGAACCGGGCCGCTGGTCGTCCTGATTCATGGGTTTCCAGAAAGTTGGTATTCCTGGCGCCATCAGATACCGGCGATCGCCGCCGCCGGGTTTCACGTCGTCGCACCCGACATGCGGGGCTATGGCAAGACCGAGATTCCGCCTGAGATTGCATCCTATTCCATCCTGCATGTGGTCGGAGATGTGACAGGCCTCGTTGATGCCCTTGGCGAGAAGCACGCCATCATTGTCGGTCACGATTTCGGAGCGACCATCGCCTGGAATGCCGCACTCATGCGGCCGGACATGTTTCGCGCCATCGCTGCGATGAGCGTGCCTTATCGCATACGCGGACCGGTCCCACCGTTGCGAAGCCTTCGGGCGCAGGGACTGAACACCTATTACTGGCTCTACTACCAGGATCCGGGTGTGGCGGACGCCGAATACGACCGCGACCCGAGGCGCACGCTTCGAATGACCTTCTACAGCCTATCCGGGGACGCTCCCCATACCGACCGAAACGTCCGAATGTTGGAGCCGGGCAAGGGGGCCCTCGACAGCCTCACAGATCCAGGCCAGCTGCCCGCGTGGCTTACGGAAGCAGATCTGGACTACATGACAGCAGACGTCACCCGGACCGGGTTTCGCGGCGGGTTGAACTATTATCGCAATCTTGACCGCAATTGGGAGCTCACCGGAGCCTGGAACGGCGCGAAGATTCAACAACCCGCGCTCTTCGTCGACGGCGCCGAGGATCACATCCTCAGAGGACCGACCGGCAAGAAGTATCTGGAAGACTTGAAGGTCAACGTGCCGCATTTGCAACGCCTGCTACTCATACCCGGCGCCGGCCATTTCATCCAGCAGGAGCGGCCGCAGGAGGTCAACGCGGCGCTTATTGATTTCCTGAAGGCCAATCGCTGACCTGACGCGTGTCGCCCATCACCAATCCATCGTGCCGGATGCAGCCCAAGCCGTCGCTTAACGCGGCGCGAAGGGCGTTGTGATCAGGCCGATGATGGACCGCATGCCCGTCAGATAGTTCCCCATGCGAAGGTTCTCGTCATAGGAGTGCTGGTTGTTGTCGCCGTTGACGACAGGCACAAGCACAAACGGCTGCTGGAGTGGCGCCACGATCTCATGGGTCGGCAGCGTGGCGCCCATGAGCCGCAACCGAACCGGTGTCACGGGTTTTGCACCGACCTGAAAGGCCGATGCCAAGGCGCTGGTCGCCCATTGGCCGATCGGTGACTCCATCTCCTGGCGGGCCGCCAGTTGGAGGGGCTGGGTTAGCGTGAAGCGGATGAGCTTTGGATACAGCGCCCGTTCCTCGTCGGTCGGGTCGTGGTCCAGAATGTGATACCCTTGCGCCTCGATATGATGGCGCACGAGCGGAAGCAGGTAGGCGGCGTCGGCCTCGGTCGTGGTGCGGATATCGATTTCAGCCGTGGCGGTTGAGGGAACGACCCCGGTGACCTTTTCGCCGACCGCGCCAGAGGCCAGGCCGCGCACATTGAGGCTCGGATATTGCAGGTCCTCCTGATAGGACCCAGCCACATGATCCGCCTCGGCGATCCCCAGCCGTTTGCGCAAGGCGACTTCGTCATCGCCGACCTCCCGCAGACTTGCCAGATCGGCATCGGACAATTTGGTACGATCATAGTAGCCCGGGATCGTGACGCGCCCATCGTCCCCCTTCATCGACGCCAGCAGGACCGCCAGTCGCTGGGCCGGATTTGGGGAATAGTTGCCGTAGTGGCCGCTGTGCAGCGGGCTCCTGGCCCCAAACACCGTCAGGCGAAACGTTGAAAGCCCGCGATTGCCGAACACCACCGTTGGCAGCCCACTTGGATGGGTCGGCCCGTCGATAATGACCAGGGCGTCGGCCGCCAGCTCTGGCTTGTGAGCGGCAATCACGGCGCCAATCCCAGGCGAGTTCACCTCCTCTTCGCTGTCGAGAATGACCTTCAGATGGACCGCTGGCGAAATGGCCGTCTGCTTCAGGAGATCGAGGCTCGCTAACAGCATCATGATCGGCGCCTTGTCGTCCGAAGCCGATCGGGCAAAGACGCGCAGCTCCGGATCAAATTTGGGATCCAGCAACAAGGCGCGATCCACTTCAGCAAAGGCGCCGTCGGGTCCGCGTCTCTTGACCACCGGACCCCACGGATTGGCCTGCATCCATTGACCGGGGATGACCGGCTGACCGTCGAAGTGCATGTAGAACAGCACCGTCTTCGCCTTGGCGCTGTGCGACGGGTAGTCCGCAAACACGACGGGCTTTCCGTGATTTTCGAACTGGCTCGCCCGAAATCCCCGTTTTTCGAAGGCCTTGACTAGCCAGTCGGCATTGGCCGCCATGTCCGCTGTCCGGCTCGACTCATTCGGCAGGGCGAGGAGGTCCAGATATTCTGGAAAACTGGCGACAGCCGCCTGACGCAGAGCAGCGTCTTCAATGCCGCCAGGCAAGGCTGCTGCGACGGGTCGCGTGACCAACAGGAGCAGTCCAACCCCTGCCAGCGCCTTGATCATCCTGAAAATCTCCCTCTGGAATGAGACGGGTCTTACCGTACCCAGCAGTGATCGCATGACGATGCTAGTCGATGGCCGCATTTGAATCCATGGCGAACCCGCGCAGTTACAACACTGTCAAGCGAAGCCTTTAGCCTGTTAGAGTGGAAACGAGGAAAACGCAGTGACTTCACCCTCTAAAGCCATCATCAGGAGAGCTTTGCTGCTGTGGATCACGTTCGCAATCGCTGCGGTTCCGCTCCGAACTCAGGCCGAGGTCACGGTTTCGAACGTGCCCGTGCCGGCGCTGGGATACAAGGCGATCCCGGATTTCTTCAAGCTTACGAAGGACTGGTCCGAGGGCGAAGCGTCCGGCGTCGCCATCAATTCCAAGGGACACATCTACCTCTTTCGTCGCGCCAAGCCGTTTCTCACCGAATTCGATCAGGACGGCGCCTTCATCCGAAGCTTCGACAACGCCCTCTTCGATCACCCGCACGGCATCCGGATCGATCATGACGACAATCTCTGGACCACGGACGACGTCAACAACACGGTGCTGAAGCTCAGCCCGACGGGTCAGGTCCTGCTGGTGCTGGGGAGGCGCAATACGGGCGGCGAAGGCGCCTGGGTCTTCAACAAGCCTGCGGACGTCGGCTTTTCCAGGGATGGGGACATCTATGTCGCCGATGGCTACGGCAATTCCCGGATCGTGAAATTCGACCGCGATGGAAACTTCATCAAGGCCTGGGGATCCTATGGCGCAGGTCCCGGGGAGTTCGATCTTCCCCACTCCGTTGTCGTTGATCGCACAGGTCGGGTCATTGTCGCGGACCGTGAGAATGGTCGCATCCAGGTGTTTTCAAGCGATGGCAAGTTCCTGGAGGAATGGAAGGGCATCGGCTATCCCTATGGGCTCGCTCTGACGCCGGATGATCACATCTGGATGGCGGACGGAGGGTTCGACCGCATCGTCGAACTCGACCTGCATGGAAAGATCCTGGGCGCCTTCGGATCGCCGGGGCACCGTCCAGGCCAGCTGGCCTGGGCGCACTTCCTGGCCGTCAGCGATGACAAGAAGATCTTCGTCGCGGACGTCCTGAACTGGCGGTTCCAGGTCTTTGGCCCCACGTCAGCGACGGGCGGCGTCACGGACTACGTGCCCTCGGTGCGTCAGTTCTGGGACTACAAAAAGAGCGACGGATGGAGCTTCCGCGACCAGCCGGGGATTCCCAAGCGCTGACCTTATTCACATTCGGCCCCTAACGGCGCCCGCAAGCTTGTGCGCAGACAAGACGACACTAAAGTGGCGTTGGGAACGAGGGGGGAAAGGTCATGCCAAACATTCGGCTGGGGGGAACGGACGGAAAGACTGCGGCGGTAAAGTCAGGTCGGCGCGTGAACCTGTACTCGCCATATGTCGTCCTTTTCAGTCTGTTGCTTGGGCTCGCCGCGGGCACCGGTTTGCTACCCTACCTAAAGCAAGCCGGAGTTCCCGCAGTGATAAGCGCCTTGGATATCGTCGGATCCATGTGGATCAATTTGATCCGCATGACGGTCATACCGCTGATCGTTCCCTTGCTGGTAGGCGCCGTCGCCGGGTCAGGGAGCGGTCGGTCTGTTGGGGCGCTGGGCATTTGGACCACGATCTGGTTCATCGGCCTTCTCGCCTTGGCGGCGGGCGTCTCCCTTCCCGTGGCGACAAGCCTGTTTGGCCAAATCTCGGTCGACCCTGCGACCACGCACACCCTGCAAACCGGGAGCGCCGGGACGAATCCGCTCCCGACGGGCGACGCCAGTGTCGAGACGTGGCTGAAGACGTTGATCCCCACCAACCCGGTCAAGGCGGCAGCCGACGGCAATCTGCTCTCGTTGGTCGTGTTCACCCTGGCGTTCGGCCTGGCGTCCCGGTCGGCGCCCGAAGCGATTCGCGCGCGCGTCCTTGAATTCAGCCGGTCCATGTCCGAGGTAATGCTGATCCTGGTTCACAGCGTGGTGCGGCTCGCGCCGATTGGCGTTTTTTCGCTAACCCTCGTCGCGGCAACGCGATTTGGTTCGCTGCTGGCCTCCTCGATAGCCTTCTACCTGGTCGCAGAGGTCACCGCCTTCAACCTCGCGACCGTGTTCGTCGCGGCGCTGGGCATCGCGTGGACACGCATGACGCCACGCCTCTTCCTGGCCGGCGCGGCGCCGGCCATGTTGATCGCGTTTGGGACGAGCTCGTCTCTGTCCTCCTTGCCGGCTATGATCGAGGGGGCCCTGGAGAAGTGGAAATTGCCGGATGACGTGGTCGGGTTTGTACTTCCCCTCGCCGTTTCGACCTTCAAGCTGTCCGCCGGCGTCAGCTGGGTATTCATGCCGGTCTTCATAGCGGCCCTCTATGGCGTTCACCTGGGCCCACCGCAGCTTCTGCTCATCGGCGTGTATGCCGTCGTCATGAACGCCACGGTTCCAGGCATTCCGGGCGGCGCCGCGATCGCGGTGATGCCATTGTTCATCGCCGTCGGCGTACCCGTGGAAGGCTTGGCAATTCCGTTTGCAGTCACCCCAATTGCCGATCGCTTTGCAACGGTCCTGAACGTCGCAGCCGACCTGACTGTGACCGCCATCCTGGGGCGGAACACGGCCAGCGCAGCCATTGCATGAAACACAACGCGGATGTGGCTTGCTTGCCGCTCGAAGGTCTCAAGGCCTCGGGATCTTCCCCGAAACCGGAAGGATGATGAGGGCGACCGGCGTTCCGGCGAACATCACGAACGGCTGGCGCGTGTCGGGCTCAGATTGGCCGGACGGGTAGCCTGACGCTTTGGCGAGCTTTGCATTGAGGATCATCACGTGCGGCGGCACTGCCACATAGCCCTTGGAGCCCTCGTCAGGCTTTGTCGCGTCCGGATTGGTGCTGCTCCAGACCGATCCGCCCTTCAACATATAGGAGAAACCGACTGCATCAGGGTCCGGGGCTTTGCCCGTCATGGCCGCCAGTTCCCAGGCGAGGCCGGCGCGATCAAAACAGAGGGGCGATTCCGTCGGCGTGCCCATGTCGTAGGGCAAGCAGGTCCAGCCATTGGTTCCCGGTCGGAGTTCGGTGGTCTTTCCGTCCATCGCGAGCGAAACGACCGCCGCGCCGCGCGCGACGGACCGCGGCGCCGCTGACAGCGCCCTTGCGATGAGCGCTGACTTGGACAAAGTCGGCGCGGCCTGAACAGCCGTTGTCGCCGCGATGCCTGTGGCAAGAATGGTTATCGCCAAACGGTTCATCCGATGACCTCCCGCATGAGCATTCAAGCCCCAGTCGGCAAGTAAAAATCGTAATGAACACAGGGTCAAGCACGGCTCAGATCTCGCCGGGCGCGATCCAAATTCTGTCATGGTCGCCGGCCAAATGATCCGGTTCAGATGTCCTCCGACACGAACACTCCTCCGCGCGTGCGCAAGAGAGAGGCCGCCTGGCTAACCATGGTTGCGATGATCATCTCAGCCGACGGGATATCGCGGATGAGTCCGGCGGCCTCCCCGAACCAGACTGCGGCATTTTCCGAATCTGCCTCCAAAGCGGCCTGTCGATAGCGCCGGCCTTCGGTCAGAGCCTGCCGCGATAGCTCGTCCTCCTTGCCGTGCCAGCGTTCGGTGAAGGCATTACGGCGAATGCGCGCTGAATAGCCTGCGGGCCAATCCAGTTGCCGCGCAATATCCGCCACAGTCGTTCGGATCGTTCCATCTCCATCCGTCCCCAGGATGGATTGGTGATGGCTTTTGGCGACCAGAGCTTCGCGGGACGCCCAGAGGCGCGTTCCAAGCAACACCCCATCGGCGCCCAGCATCAAGGCCGCCGCCAGCCCCCGGCCATCCGCAATGCCGCCGGCGGCCACCAGCAACGCGCTTGATTGCCTGGCGTCGAGAAGATCGGACACCTCCGGGACAAGGGTCATGGTGGCGCGAGCCTGCCCGTGTCCGCCCGCTTCTGCGCCCTGAGCTACGATAACCTCGGCGCCGACGTCGAGCGCAGCCTTAACGTGCTCAAGGTTCTGACACTGGCAAATCAACAGGGATCCAGCGGCATGGATCTTTTCGGCAAAGGGCCCAGGATCGCCAAACGACAGCATGACAGCCGCCGGACCTTCGGCCAGGGCCTGGTCGAGAAGATGGGGCGCCTTCTGCAGCGACCATGTGATGAAGCCGCACCCGACCGGTTGATTGCCGGCGGCCCTGAATTGTGCGCCCAACCATTCCGGGTCGCCATAGCCCCCGCCGATCATCCCCAGTCCGCCCGCTGAACTGACGGCCGCCGCCAATTGGCCGCCGGCCGCAAAGGCCATGGGGGCGCTGATCACGGGATGAACCAGCCCGAGTTGCTCGGTCAGACGGGTCTTCAGCTTGTTCATTTTAAGTTTCAGCCGATGCCGATGGGTTGCTGTGAAATAACGCGTCGTGACAGCCATGTACGACATGGAGCGCCGGACTCTGCTGTGGTAGTTTCGGGGTGGCAAGCGCAGTTTGGCGGAGGCCTCATGAGCACGAGCAGACGGGATATTCCAGCGGGCGCGGCGGTGGTCACTGGAGCATCGGTCGCGACGGACTCAGCACAAGCAGAGGACAGCGCGTCTTCCCACGACCACGATCCCGATCATGGCCATTCCGACGTGCCGTCGGACATGGCGCTGAGAGTGAAATCGCTGGAATCCCTATTGGTCGAAAAGGGCGTCGTCGACCCGGCTGCCTTGGACGCGGTGGTCGACATTTATGAAAACAAGGTCGGTCCACGCAACGGCTCAAAGGTCGTGGCTCGCGCCTGGATCGACCCGGCATTCAAGGCGCGACTGCTGGAGAACGGGACGTCCGCGATCAATGAGTTTGGCTTTGCGGGCTGGCAAGGCGAAGACATGGTCGTGGTCGAGAACACGCCAACGGTCCACAATCTCGTCGTCTGCACCCTTTGCTCTTGCTACCCGTGGCCCGTGCTCGGCCTGCCGCCGACCTGGTACAAGTCCATGGCCTATAGATCTCGCGCCATCATCGATCCCCGCGGCGTCCTGCGAGACATGGGGACCGTTGTGGACGAGGATATCGAACTGCGCGTCTGGGACAGCACCGCCCAGCAGCGCTACCTCGTCCTGCCGGAACGGCCTGATGGAACCGAGACGCTGGGCGAGGCCGAACTCGCCGCGCTGGTCACGCGGGATTCCATGATCGGTGTGACCCGACTGGGCGTCGGGCGCTAGGAGGCGCATGTGAACGGTCTGCACGATTGCGGTGGCATGCAGGGCTTTGGCCCGATCGGTCATGTGGCCGACGAACCCATGTTCCACTCCCCCTGGGAAGGCCGGGTCTGCGCCATGTCGCGATCTGTCGGTCTCGCCGGAAAGACCCGGGTGACGCTAGGGCTTCGCTGGGGAATTGAAGCCATTCCGGCCGTCGATCAAGTGCGCATGACCTACTTTGAGAAGTGGTTTGCCTCCCTCGTGAATCGCCTGGTGGAATGCGGCATTGTTTCGCCCGAAGAGGTTGCACGGGGCCAGTCCGATCCAGACAAGCGGATGATCTCGACGCCCGCCTCCGTGGCCCAGGCGATCCGCGCGAATCTCGGCCGGCCAGATGGATCGACAAATACAGCGGCGAAGCCCAACTTCGAGGTCGGGGACCCTGTTCGCGTGCGCAATATCAACCCGGTCACCCACACACGATGTCCTCGATATCTGAGGTCCAGGACCGGGATCGTCGTCAAGCATCGCGGCGCGTGGGACTTTCCTGACACTGCCCATATCACCCTGGCTATCAGCGACCGACATAGCCCCCTGCCCGCCGAGCCCGACCACGTCTATGCGATCCGTTTTCCCGCTCGCGAGGTCTGGGGCGATGACGCTCCCCCCACCGATTTCCTCTATGCTGACCTTTGGGAGCGATATCTTGAGCGTGCGTGACCTAGGCCGTTCGCGATAACCCGCTCAGCCTCGGCAAACGTCATAGAAGATGGTCTGCAAGGGCACCGTGATCGGATCGGCGCCGAACTCCTGGTGAAGCGCCGCCGTGACCGCCTGGACGACGACCTCCGGATCGACTCCGCCGCGCTGGCGGATCTCCTCGCTCAAGGGGTTGCCGAAGATCATGCCGCGCGCAAAGTCGGCAGCGCTGGCTACGCGCTTCTCCACATGGTCGATGTGGATGGTCACGTTCGTGAAGCCCGCCGCGAACAGCGCGGACTTGATTGGATCGATGGCATGCAGGCTGAACGGCACGCGGTAGAACTGCGGAGGGTCGTTCGGGAAAAATTCACCTGCGACTGTATGGGCGATCCGCGCAAACGGGTTGAAGGCGTGGGAATCCCAGACGCTGAACAGATACCGTCCGCCGGGTTCAAGGACACGTCGCGCCTCCACGAGCGATCCGACCAGATCAGGAAAAAACATCACGCCGAACTGGCAAGCCAGGTTTGAAAAGCTCCGATCGTCAAAGGGGAGCTTCATGGCGTCGGCGGTCTGGAATGTGATCGCCTCCGATGGTTGGAATTTCAACTGCGCCAGGGCCAGCATGTCCGCATTCAGGTCAGTGACGACCAACTCGACCCCTGACGCTACCCTGTTGCGCAGTTGGCGAGTGACGATCCCCGTTCCGGCTGCCAGCTCAAGCACGCGAGTTGGCTCACAGGCGGCGACCCGCTCGGCCATCAGCGCTGCAAAATCTTCAAATACGACGGGACCGAGCCTTTGGTCGTATTCGATGGGAATCGATCCGGTAAATGCGGAATTCAGATTGGTCACGGCGGCTCCAATCAATGTCAGAATGATGTCAGCCTGTTCGCGAATGTCCAAGTGTGCCGGAAATGGCTGGTCGGTCAGGTAGGCCCCGAAGAAAGTTCAACCGGCTGGCCGTGAGGCGTATGAAGATAGGCGTCCACCCAAGCCGCCTTCCGCTCCGCGAGTTCGGCCTGCCCGGCAAGCGACTTCTCCATGACAAGCCGTTCAAGCGCCGCCAACCAGTGGTGGTAATAATGCGTGCCGTCGTCAGGCTCGCCGCGGTCGGCGGCCCCCTTGAGTTCCTCAGCCAGCGCTGAAGCCCATTCCGTCCAGGCAAAATGGCCGGCTTCGTGAAGTTTGACAGCCATGGCGAAGGCTTGCGCCTCCCACGGCTCGGCGAAAATCGGGCCGTTGTCGTCCGTCGGCAGCTTGAGCGCGGCAAGGTCAGGCGTGTTCAAGGTGATCGTCCCACAGGTCAAGGCGGAGAGTGTCCTTTTCCGGCGCCTGCTGGCCCCAGATTTCCCGCGCCGAGAAGCTCACCGAATAGACGTGCTGCCGCTTCTCGCCCTTGAAATGGGCGTTGGAGTCGGGGAGCAGATAGACACCATGATCGAGGGCGATGAGGCCGACCTTGCCTCTGGCGTAACGCGGCAGGCGCGTATGAGTGGCCGGATTGATGTTGCGCGCGCGGACGCGCTGGCCGACCTCGAACCGAGGCGCCACTGAGGGATCGAAGCTGGAGGGAATGCTGCGACCCTTCTTGCGCATCGCAATCTCCTCCGTCAGGGCCGGTTTATACTTGTCGGCCCCAGGATCGGACTTGCCGGACGCCAGTTCAGACACCGTCAGCAGGCCGTGCTTCACGGCCAGCTGACAATTGATCTGCAGCCAGCGCTCGTAATAGGTCATCCGCAGATAATCGACGGGAGGCAGGGATTCGATCTCGAAGCGCCAGGCGTCGAGGTTCCATTTTCCGTGGGCTCGCAAGGACCGGTCGATGCCGTAGATACGTCGCTCCCAGTCGGCGTGGAAGACAGGTTCGTTCTTCTCGACCCTCACCGGTCCGAAATCCTGCAGGCCGCCCATGTCGTGGACACCGTTCATGCGGTGGCTCCTGGCGCCAAAGCCTTTCCGACGCCGATCATCGAATTTCTGGTGACCAGCGCCGCAAGCTCGCTCTCGTTCAGGTTCTCGGCGCCTATTGGGCGTTCCGGCAGGACGATGTAACGCACCTCGGCCGTGCTGTCCCAGACACGAACCTCGATATCGGGACTCACGTCGGTTCCAAACTCCTTGAGGACGCCTCGTGGGTCGATAATTGCGCGAGACCGATACGGGGCGGACTTGTACCACACGGGGGGGAGTCCCAGAATCGCCCACGGGTAACAGGAACAGAGGGTGCAGACCACGAGGTTGTGCACCTGAGGCGTGTTCTCCACCACCATCATATGCTCCCCCTGGTCGGCGTTATACCCCATCTCCACCAGGGCTGTTGGCGTATCGCTCAGCAGGCGTTGCTTGAAGGCCGGATCGGCCCAGGCCCGTGCGACCACCCTGGCGCCGTCCCGCGGACCGACCCGATGCTCAAACCGGTCCACCAGCACATCCAGAGCCGCCGGATCCACCAGACCCTTCTCAACGAGGAGAGACTCCAGCGCCTTGACCCGCAGCGCCGGATCCGAGGGCACATCGGAATGATCGTGGTCATGGCCATGATCATGAGCCGGCTCGCCAGCGACGGAAAGACTTGGAGCTACCGCGACACCGGCGGCGGCAATAACGTTGCGACGCGTTGGATCCATTCTACGGGCCCCTATTCCCACTTAGCTGCAAACAATATCGTTTTCAGTTAAGTGGGCAAGTGCGAGAGGATTGTCCGGACGATCAGCCAAGAATATGCAGCGCGCTTACCCAGCGGAATTCAGGCACAACTCTCCCCTACAAAGCCGAAGGATTCCGCTGCGACTTCAGCGACATTCCGATAAAACTAACAAAGCTGTCCGACGATGGCACTGTCAGACTAAGTGCACCACCATTCAAGTCCGACAGGACGCCAAGGACTGGATGAGCCGGAACCGGTTCTCCGCTAGATCCAAAAGATCGCGAAAAGCCCAGAACACCCAGTGCGGTGGCGTGAACGCGCCGTGTTCCGGGCTTGGCCAGACACGCTACTGTGGTGCGACCAGGGCGCCATAGACCAGTTGCTTGAACAGTTGCCCCCAGCGCGGCGCAGATGGGAAAACCTGTAGCAGCAACATGCCGGTGAGTTCGTTTTTGGGATCAACCCACATCCAGGTCGAAGCGGCGCCGCCCCAGTCATAGGAGCCCGGCGCCAGCGGCGTGGCCGCCTGCTCCAGGCCGCGATCGACCTCCATGGCGAGTCCAAATCCATAGCCGCCCCAGATATCGGACAGCTTGGCCGGAATGCTTCCCAACAGGTCAGAATGCATCAGGGCCACAGTCGAGGGCGCCAGGACGCGCACCCCGTCCAGGGCGCCGTCGCCGCGCAGCATCTCCAGAAATCTCGAATAGTCGGCCGCCGTGGAGATCAGGCCCGCGCCGCCATATTTCAGCGCCGGCTCCTTGCGCCATGCGTCCTGCGCCGCAAACGGGCTGCGGATAATGGCGCCGCCAACATCGATGCTGCCGTCGGGCAACCTGTCGCCAAGAGACGATGGCGAATACAGGGTGGCGACCCTTGACGCCTTGTCTGGCGAAACCCAGAAGCCGGTATCCTTCATCCCCAGAGGCGCCAGCACCCGCTCGCGCATCACCTGATCGAAGGGCGCATCGGCCCAGATTTCAATCAACCGGCCCAGCACGTCCATGCCATAACCATAATCAAAGCCTGTGCCAGGATCGCGAACCAGCGGCGCCGCCGTGATCCGCTTGATCCATTCGGACAGGGGCGCGTCGGGCCGATCGACACCCAGCAAGCTGTACTGGCTGCGCCCCTGGTCATCCTTCGGCCCGGCATAGCTCAGCCCGGCCGTATGCCGCATGAGGTCCAGCACCATGACCGGACGCGACGGGGGCGCCAGATGCAGCGACTTCACGCCGGACGCATCCTGCACCTCCGTTTGCACCTGCATCGTGCGAAACTGCGGTATCCATTTGCTGACCGGATCGTGCAGGTCAAATTTCGCCTCTTCATACAGCGACATCGCCGTCGCCACCGTGACCGGTTTGGTCATGGAAAAGATTCGGAACATGGCGTCCAGCGTCATGGCGCGATTGGAAGCCACATCGGACAAGCCAAATGCGCCCTGGTCCACAAGACGGCCATGTCGCATTATCCGCCAAACCCCGCCCGCCATCCTGTGGTCAGCGACCCCCTTTTCCAGCCACGGCCTGATCCGCTGCAACCGATCAGGGGAGAAGCCTTCGATCAGTTTCGGCGCGCCCAGCGCTGGGCCAACAGCGGCCATGGATGCAGCGGTGGTGAGGAAAGCTCGTCTTTGCAGGGTCACTTTGGCCGCCTTGTCCGAGGGTTGGTGGGATTGAGCCGAAATCGTCGTCGAAAGCCTGACGGTCTTCGCCCAGGGACGCAAGGCCGCCCGGACTTTGAGCCGGCGGCGCGCCATCAGTCGGTGAAGACCACGGTCTTGGAGCCGTTGAGCAGAACGCGCCCTTCAAGATGCCAACGCACAGCGCGGGACAGGACCTGACGCTCAATATCGCGCCCCTTGCGAACGAGGTCGGTCGGCGTATCGCGATGACAAATACGCTCCACCCCCTGTTCAATGATGGGACCTTCATCGAGTTCCGGCGTCACATAATGCGCCGTGGCGCCCATCAGTTTCACGCCGCGCGCAAAAGCCTGATGATAGGGCTTGGCGCCCTTGAAGCCGGGCAGAAACGAGTGGTGAATATTGATGCAGCGTCCGTGCAATTTGGCGCTCAACCCGTCGGACAGGACCTGCATGTAGCGCGCCAGAACCACCAGTTCGGCGCCCGTGCTCTGAATGAGGGCCCAGAGTGCTGTTTCCTGCTCCAGCTTGGTGTCGCGGGTGACCGGCAAATAGTGGAAGTCCAGTCCCGACAGGTCCAGATTGCTGTAGGTCGACAATGGATGATTGGAGACTATCGCCACGATCTCCATGGCAAGTTCGCCCTGACGCCATCGATAGATCAGATCGGCAAGACAATGATCCGCCGCCGAGGCGAGCAGCATCACCTTTCGTCGCGCATCGCTTGAACGCAAGGTCCATTGCATGTCGAACGCGGCCGCAACCGCCGTCAGGGTTTCAAGCAGCTGAGCTTGCGTGGCGGGGCCTGGGTCCAGCACCACGCGCATGAAGAAGCGCGCGGTTTCCATGTCGTCATATTGTTGGGCGTCCAGGATATTTGCGCCAAGCTGGTACAGCGCTGTGGAGACCCGGGAGACAATCCCAGGCCGATCCATGCAGGTCAGGGTCAGAATGAATGCCATCAGAACAGACGGCCGGATATCATCAAGCGCCTCATATGAGGTCCCCATTTCGGAGGTCTGCGACGCGCAATCTGAGACAGCGCGCTCCGCCTGCCAGCCTCATCAAGTCCCTTGCGCCATGCCTCAGGTTCCACACCGGGCCCAAATCCATCAATTCAGCATTTTTACGGCATCGGTAAAAAAGAATGCTCTGACGACAATCAACTTTAGACATACAAATCAATGGCTTCACTTGACAGGTGTCGGGGAGCCGTAAAAGACCTGCCAAGACTTCGGCGCCAATCAGTCGACCTCGCCAGCGGAGCACGCCATGGGACAGCCCCTGCCAAGATTGCAGATCGCCTCGCCGACAGAGCTGGTCGTGCATGATGATGGCGCGCAACCCATCGCAATTCACCCAATCTGGCTCAGGGAACGCAGCGAAGACCCGCGCGCGGTCGACTTGACAACAGGCCAGAGGCTTCACGATCCGTCCGACCTGCCGCTGGACCTTGCGATCGCGGCCATATCCGACCTCGGCGGCGGACAGGTGAGCGTGGTTTTCAGCGATGGGCATGAGGCCGTCTATTCCACGCAACGGCTCCTTGCGGAAATCGCCCTGCCCCTGGGCGACCATGATTGCCCGCCGGTCAGACTGTGGACGGGCCAATTGAATGACCTGCCCAGAGCGGCCTGGACGGACACGCCAACAGAGCCGGAGCGCTTTGGATGGGTGACGGACTTCCTCCGTTACGGGTTCATCGTTTTCAGCGGCGTGCCGCGCGAGGAAGGTTCCGTTCTGACGGTGGGCCAGACTTTTGGCCATGTGCGGACCACCAATTTCGGCGCCCTGTTTGACGTAAGGTCTGTGCCCGACGCCACCGATCTGGCCTATACGGCGATCGAACTCGGCGCGCACACGGACAACCCCTATCGTTCCCCGGTTCCCGGGGTCCAGCTGCTGCATTGCCTGATCAATGAAACAACCGGCGGCCTCTCGACATTGGTGGACGGATTCGCCGCTGCGGAAGCACTGCGCGTCCAGGACCCGGAGGCGTTCAGGATCCTGAGCCAGACGCCGGTTCGATTCCGTTATCAGGACCCGTCGACCGAACTGGTGGCCAGCGCACCGCCCATCGAGCTGGACGTCACCGGCGCTGTGCGCAACATCCATATGAGCCCGCGTCTGGACTTTGTGCCCCTGGCGCCGCCCGCCCAACTGGACGCCTATTACCGGGCGCGAAAGACATTCGACCTCATGCTGAGGGACAAGGCTTTCGAGATCCGCTTCCTGCTGAATGCGGGCGAGCTGGTCATGTTTGACAATTGCCGCCTTCTGCATGGTCGCACCAGCTTTGACCCCTCCGAAGGACTTCGTCACCTGCAGGGGTGCTATATCGATATTGACGGCCCCCGCAGCCTGTATCGCGTTCTGCGACGCACCGTCCAAACCTGACTGGAAAGGCCTCAGACATGGGCAAAATCGTCAGCTTCACCCAGATGAAGGACGGGACCAAGGCGGATTACGATCTGCTCGACCAGGCGGAGCGCGACCACGCTGTCCATCTGCCAGACCGTATCTTGCAGACGCTGCAAAGGCTTGATCACTCTCTGGAAGGTTACCCTCTGACCCGCCTCGGCCATTGCCTGCAAACGGCGACCCGGGCCCTGCGCGATGGCGCCGACGACGAGTTGATCGTGGCCGCGCTAGTGCATGACATCGGCGACGAATTGGCGCCCTATAATCACGCCGAAATCGCCGCAGGGGTTATTCGACCCTATGTTCGCGAGGAAGTGACCTGGATCGTGGAGCAGCATGGCCTGTTCCAGACCTATTATTATGTCCATCATAATGGCGGCGATCGCTTCATGCGCGACCGTTTCAAAGGCCATGTCTGGTACGAGGCCTGTGCGGCGTTTTGCGAGAAATGGGACCAGGCCTCGTTTGACCCCGCCTATGACACGCTCCCCCTCCAGGCTTTTGAACCTCGCATTCGCGCCATATTCAGTCGCAAACCGCACGACCCCCGCTACACCAACAGTTAGGGCCGCGTCGGTGGAACCACGACCATCTTGCCAATATGGCGCTTGGTGAGGAAATCGCTTTGCGCCCGCGCCATGTCCTTCAGCGGGTAAACCTCTGCGATGATGGGCCGCACCTCTCCCCGCCCTATATAGTCCACAAGGGCGCGAAAGACCGAAGGCGCCTGGGACGTGCAGCCATAGAGGGTGAGATCTTTCAGATAGAGCTTGCGCAAATCGAGGTCGACCCAAGGTCCGGCAATGGCGCCCGAGACGGCGTATCGACCCTTCGGTTTCAAAAGATCGAGCAAGCCCGGCCAGTTTGCGCCGCCCACCCCGTCGATCACCACATCCACACTGCCAGGCACGATCAGGTCTTCGAGATCGGCGTCGCGGGGGATCATCAGGTCTGCCCCCAGAACGGCGCAGGCGTCCATTTTTGCACGGGACACGACGGCCAGCACTTCTGCGCCGCGCCGCTTGGCCAGTTGCACCGCAGCGCTTCCCAGGCCGCCCGACGCGCCAGTGATCAGAACCCGCTCGCCCGGGGTGACGTTTGCGCGGGTCAAAAGATTTTCCGCCGTGCCGTATGAACAGGGAAATGAAGCCAGTTCGACATCACTGAGCGCGCAATCAATAGCGTAGCTATGCGCAGAGGGCGCCGACACAAATTGCGCGAATCCTCCGTCGCGTTCAGAACCCAGCCATTGGTCCTGAGCCCCGGTCGACGTCGCCTGCATGCAGGGATGGACGAGAACCCTTTGGCCGATCCGGGCGGGATCAACGCGGCCGCCTACCATGACGATCACGCCACACACATCGGCCCCCTGTATCCGGGGAAAGGCCATCGCCTCCCCGGTCCAGGCGCCATCCTGCCCGGTCTGCGATGTTTGGGCGTACCAGCCGATCCGAGTGTTGATATCGGTATTGTTCACGCCAGCGGCGCCGACCTCAATCAACACGTCGTCGGGCCCGACATGCGGCAGGGGGTAGTCCGTCCGGTACGACAACTGGTCAAGGCCGCCATGCCCGGTCAGCACCATGGCGACCATTGTGTCGGGAAGACTTACACCAGCGCCCATTGGGCTATATCCAGCCTTTGAAGCCATTGACAGAATGAAGCGAGCGGACCCTGCGCATCAAATGCGCCATGCCGATCTTCGCAGATTGGCGAGCCGGTCGTAAAAATATTGTGCGTCAATCGCCGACAAAAGATTTCAGCATTACAGCCAATTTTTTCAATTGTTCCGCCGTTGCCGACCTCTCTAGATGATGATGGGAGTCACGACTCCAAAAGCTGCAATCACAGCCTCGGCGGTACGGGCCGAGGCCCGCACCTGCGCACAGAACGGTAGAGACAGTCGCATGAAGATCGGTTTTATAGGTCTGGGCAATGTGGGCGGAAAACTGGCCGGCAGCCTGATCCGCAATGGCCATGATGTGACCGTCAGAGACCTCAATGACGATCTGGTGCAAAGCTTTGTGGCGCGCGGCGCCAAGGCGGCTTCCTCTCCTCGCGGCCTCGCTGAAATGGTCGACATCATCATCACCTGCCTGCCCTCGCCCGCCGCAAGCGCGGCTGTGGCGGAGGCTGAGGATGGATTTCTGTCGGTTCTGCGCTCCGGCCAGATCTGGATGGAGATGAGCACCACCGACCACGAGGAGATCATCCGTCTGGGTGCAAGGGTGCAGGAGCGCGGCGCCATCTTCATGGAATGCCCTGTGTCAGGGGGATGCCACAGGGCCGACACCGGTAACATTTCCATATTCGCCGGCGGCCCTCGCGCTGGATTTGACCTCGTGCTCCCGCTGCTGAAGACAATGGGTCGACGCATTCTTCACACAGGGGAACTGGGCTCCGCCTCTCGCCTGAAGGTCGTCACCAACTATCTCTGCACGGTGCATCTGGTCGCGCTGGCCGAGGCCCTCACCACCTGCAAGGTGGCCGGGATGGACATGAATACGGCCTATGAAGCCATTCGGATTTCGTCCGGCAACAGCTTCGTGCACGAAACGGAGTCCCAGGTCATCCTGAATGGCAGTCGGGACATCAATTTCACCATGGACCTGGTGATCAAGGATGTGGGCCTGTTCGACCAGCTGGCCCGGGATTTGAATGTTCCGTTGGAGGTTTCTCCGCTCGTCCTGAACATCTTCAAGGAAAGCGCGGAAAAGTATGGTCCGCGGGAGTTTTCACCCAACATCATCCGCCGCTATGAAGAGCCTTGCGGCGTGAAGGTGCTAGGTCAGGGCTTTCCTGCGGAAATGGTCGATGATGAGCCCGAAGAACAGGGCTACGAAGTCGTCGCCCGACGCTGAGCACCTGCCGCCCCCCCTCGATCGCAGGAGCATAACAGATGATCGGCTCGGCTCTGGATCACTCCGACTGGGTGGAAAAAGCCCGGACCCTGACCATCGATACCGGCCTGTTCATCGATGGGGCGTTCGTGTCTGCTCAGTCCGGCCAGGTCATGAGCTGTCTCTATCCGGCGAATGGCGCCTGTGTGGCGCAGGTGTCATTTGGCGGCGCGGCGGATATTGACCGGGCCGTCGAAAGCGCCAAGGCAGCGTGGACTGACGGACGTTGGCGTCATCTGCCGCCCCGGCGCCGGATGGACATCTTCCGCCGCTTCGCCGACCTTGTCGAAGCGCACGGGCCAGAACTCGCCTTGCTCGACACTCTGGCCATGGGCAAGCCCATAACTGACGCCCTGACGATCGACGTACCTGAAGCGGTCGTGACGATCAGATATTTCGGCGAATGCATTGACAAGGTGTCAGGCGCGGTCACGAACAGCCCTTTCGACGCCACGCAGATGATCTCCCGCGAGCCTCTGGGCGTCGTGGGCGCCATCTCGGCCTGGAACTATCCACTGCTTATGGCCGTCTGGAAGATTGCGCCAGCGCTGGCTGCAGGGAACTGCGTGGTGCTGAAACCCTCTGAGCGGGCGCCCCTGAGTTGTCTCTTTCTGGCGAAGCTGTTTGTCGAAGCGGGCGGCCCGGCGGGAGTCTTCAATGTCGTGAACGGAGCCGGCGCCGACGCCGGCAAAGCCTTGGCTCTGCATCCGGACATAGCAAAGATCAGCTTCACCGGCTCCACAGCGGTGGGCAAACAGCTGATGATCTATTCCGGCCAGTCGAACCTGAAACGCGTTTCACTGGAAACTGGCGGCAAGAGCCCCCAAATCTTCATGGATGATCTGGAAGACCTGGATACAGCCGTCGACTACGCCATCCGCGGTATTTTCGACAATGCGGGGCAGGTCTGCAATGCGGGCTCCAGACTGCTGGTGCACGAACGTCTTCATGACGAATTCATCGCCAGATTCATTCAGCGCACGCCGGATCTCTATCAGCCGGGCGACCCGCTCGATCCGCAAACCTCCCTCGGCCCGCTCGCATGCCGGGCTCAACAGCAGACCGTCCTCGACTGGATAGGCACAGGCGTGGGCGGCGGCGCAAGCCTGGCCATGGGCGGCGCGCCCGACGAAAACCGGCCAGACGGCGCCTATGTGTCGCCGACCCTGTTGACCGCCGTGACGCCGCAGATGAGCGTCGGACGGGAAGAGATCTTCGGGCCCGTCGCGGTCGTCATCCCCTTCAAGGACGAAGCCGACGCCATTCGCATCGCCAATGACAGCCCCTATGGTCTCGCGGCCAGCATCTGGACCGCCGACCTCAAGCGCGCTCACCGCATGATCAAGGACCTGGAGGCGGGAGTCATCTGGGTCAACTGCTTTGGCGATGGCGACATGACCCAGCCCTTTGGCGGTTACAAGCAGTCTGGAAACACACGGGACAAGTCGATGGAGTGCCTGGCCGGCTATATGCAGTCCAAAGCCGCATGGCTCAATCTAGCCTAGAGCAAAATCCGATCTGATTGGATCAGGTTTTGTTCATAACCCTATATAATTAGAGTCTTTTCTGCGACGAACCGGTGTCCATGTCGTCGGAAACTCTAGGCCTGGGCGGGCGCCGTCTGAGCGGCATTGGCGCTGAGCCAGTCTATAAAGCTGCGCACCCTTAGATTGTCCTTCATGTCTTTTCGACAGATCAGACCCCATTCTCCCGGGCACACGCATCTATGGCTGACAGGCTTGACTAGTCGCCCGGACAGCAGATCACCATCGACGAACGGTCCGTTGACCAAGGCGATCGCCTCGCCGTTCAGGGCCAATTCAAGCGCAACCGCCAATGTATCAACGGCCATATAGTTGCGGCCCGGATCAAAGGCCACGCCAGCGGATTCAAACCAGGCCTGCCAATTTCGAACCTCAGTATTTATGACAATCAACGGCTTTTCGAGCAGGGCCGCGGGCTCCGGCGCGGGGCCCAGACTTTCCGCCATGCGCGGACAGCAGACAGGAAACAGGCTGTACTCGAACAGCGGCGTCCAGTGATAGCGCGCGTCGGGGGTCTTTTCGCAATAGACCAGTCCGACATCAGCATTGATGTCGTCAAACTCCCATTCCACGGCACAGGTGGACAGGACCAGTTTCACACCGGGATTGTCCGCAAGAAACATGGGCGCGCGACGCGCCAACCAGCGGATGGAGGCGGTGACATAGGTTTGCACGCGCAGAGGCTTGTCCAGAGCATGTCGCTTGGTCGCCTCAACCCCTTCGATCAGAGATTCAAAGGCTGCGCGCACATAGGGATAGAGCACTCGCCCCTCTTCGGTGGACACAATCCTGCGGCCTTCCTGAGCAAACAGGGCGACCCCCAGAACCTCCTCAATCAGTTGCACCTGATGGCTGACGGCGGGATGAGTGAGGCAGAGTTCGTCTGCAGCTTCACGAATGCTCTGGTGCCGGGTCGCGGCTTCAAAGCCCTTCAGGGATTTTAGCGGCGGCAATTTCCGCAGATCGATCTTGCTGGCCATGGACG